>CAUZIZ010000001.1:0-88516 GCA_963579905.1 Acidobacteria bacterium UBA6911
CAGTTTGTCCGCGAAAAAGCCGAGCAGGGAGAGGACTGGGCGCAGGAGAACCTTGGCTTCCTTTATCTTCACGGCCAGGGCGTTCCGCAGGACATTCAGAAGGGTATTGACTGGTTACTCAAAGCAGCCGAGCAAGGTAGCGAATCGGCCCAACATAGTCTCGGCAACTTGTACTTCAAGGGAGAGCTCGTGCCGCAAGACCGTGTAGAGGCTGCAAAGTGGTTTCGCAAGGCAGCCGAGCAGGGACATGCCCCTGCCCAGGTCTTTTTCGGTAGAGCGTATTACTTCGGACTGGGTGTAGCCCAAGACTCCCAAGAAGCGGCGAAGTGGTTTCTGAAGGCCGCTGAGCAGGGTGAAAGTGGCGCTCAGGTGCTTCTCGGAAGCATGTATTCAAAAGGCGAGGGAGTACCTCAGGACTACCCAGAAGCGGCAAAGTGGTCTCGGAAGGCCGCAGAGCAAGGCGAAGCCTTGGCCCAACGCACGCTCGCTTTGATGTATGAAAGAGGCGAAGGTGTTCCCAAGAATGATCAGGAAGCGTTCAATTGGTGGGAGAAAGCTGCCGAGCAGGGAGAGACAGAGTCTCAGCGGATGCTCGGTGTTAATTACAAAAACGGGTGGGGAGTTCCGCAGGACGATCAGAAGGCTTTTGAATGGTCGCTAAAAGCTGCGGAAAAGGACTCTGCCATGGCTCAATTATCTCTGGGAACGATGTTTTGGGAGGGGAAGGGCGTGTCTCAAGATTATGTTCAGGCCCACATGTGGTGCAACTTGGCGGCATCGAAACTCTCTGGCGAAGAGCGAGACGTTGCCGCGGATTTCCGTGACAGCGTCGCCGAAGAAATGACTCGGGAGCAGATAGCCGAGGCTCAGAAGTTAGCCCGAGAGTGGAAGCCGAAAGGTGAGAAGTCAGGAGACTAAGGAAAGGGACGGGGGCCTTTCATCTCCACGGCACTTGAATCCACGGACCTGAGGCCGGACGGTTTTCGCCTCTGTAGCAACCATTCCGGACCGTGGAACGCCTAGACTGTGGACAAAGCAGCCCGACGTAGGCACGGGGGTGCATCAAGAGGCCCGAATGGCTCACTGACGCGGCCTGACGAAGGACCTCCCCAGTGCGACCATCTGAACAAACTCCCTTGAGGAACCAGGTCCTTTCCTACTTGGCTCCTCTTCTTATGACCTACGGAAAGGACCTGGACGCTCCCCTTGATTAGTAGGGTAGGGGCGTGCTCTTAGGAGGAGAGAAAGACCCGGAAGAGGAAAGAGAAAAAGGGGAAGCGTCCCTCTTCTGTCTCTGTGTCTTGAATTCTTTAGGGAATCTGTCGCACGACAGAAGTTTCATTTGTTGAACACCTTCAGTCCTGATTTGCCTTCAGGTATGCGTTCAGAAACTTCTCTAGGTGGGCTTCGACTCTATTCAGGATGGATTGTGGATCGTCGGCAAGGCAAAATTACTTCTTTTGGAGAGTCTCACTCACTGAGACTGACCTTACTATTTGTTCGGGGAGCCCTTCCAGGTTCAGTTTTGCACAACCCAGTAGTACAGGATCATGCCCTCCTTGTCGTTACGAATGCGCATGCCGTCGCCGCGCCAGATGATGGTGTCGCCGATTTCCAGGTCGAGGAGTTCCTTCCAGGGGTCCGCGTGTCGGTGTGTGTGTTGTAGGAGGGCGTCTGTGCCCGCGTGGCAATTTCTTGTAGAATGGGTTTGTCACTTCAGGGAGAAATTGAATGGAAGCTCTGGACATTGTATCCCGCGTCGTTCACGTTGCCACTGCGATTGTCGTCTTGGGGGGGAGCATCTTCATCCGCTTCGTGCTGATGCCGGCTGCGGCACTACTGCCAGAGGAGGAAGATCGGACTCTGAGCCATAAGATCATGGGTACCTGGAAGGTCCTCGTCATGATCGGAATCGTCCTGTTTCTCGGCAGCGGATTCTACAATTACCTCGTCGTTTCGCTTCCCAACCATCGCGGAGACTCCCCATACAACGCACTTATGGGAATCAAAATCCTTCTTGCGTTTGGCATCTTTTTTCTTCTCTCCGCACTTACCGGCAGGGCCACAGCGTTCGAGGGTATCCGGAACAACTCGAAACTCTGGCTCACCATCACCATTTTGTTGGGAGTCCTCGTGGTGGCTATCGCCGGTTACCTGAAAGTGGCACAGCCCGGCTAGAAAACGTCGTAGAGCCGGATGAAGAAACTCTCCGTCGTGGCGGCTACTAGCCTGGCCTCTCTGCTGGTTGTCCCCTGCTTTTACCTCATCTTGAAGCGGGAGCCGGTTCGCTCCCATGGCACGGCTTCTAGGACCTACGGGGCGTATGCTACTGCCGCTGGCGGTACGCCGGGAATGGCAAAGTTACTTCAGATCTTTCTTTGTGTGATGCGAAAAGGAATAACTTCAGCTCCTTTACGCAGGCCGTCCAGGTAGTCGGCGTAAGCCTGCATCATTTCCCGGCGCTCTTCCAGATACTCGGCACGGTGGTAGGCCTCTCTGACCCTGTCTTTCGGGGCGTGCGCCAACTGCCGTTCAATGGCGTCCCGATTCCAGCCCTGCTCGGGGTGCTCTTAGGAGGAGAGAAAGACCCGGAAGGGGAAAGAGAAGAAGGGAAAGAGTCCCTATCCTGTAATCTTCATTTCTTCATTTTCGCGGAATCCTGGCGAATAGTAAGTTATTATCATGATCAGCGGGATCTTGAGACCCCCTGCCAACTGCATGAACAAAGGGAGACCCGCATGCCCCTAACCACAATGTCAGGAGAGGAGTTCGTCGAGAAGCTGTCTGAGGGAGAAAAGGACTTTACCAAGATCCACATAAAGCCCGGCACGGTTCTAGACGAAACCGCGCTGAAAGAAGTCGGTCATCGGCTTCGGCAGGCATATGGTTTAGACACCCCAGCTCCATCCCCTCTTGTCCTGTCCGGTTCAGAACTGAAGAATATCTCAGCCAAATACCTGTGTATGCCACAGGTCAAGGCAAGTGAAACCGTTTTCGACTATTCCGACCTTCACGGAGCTGACTTCGACGGAGCTGACTTCTGGGACAGTTCGTTTCTAGAGTGCAACCTTTACTCCTCCAATTTTTCGCAAGGCCATTTGGGTAGGGTCATTTTCGAAAAAGCAGATCTACGACAGGCCCACTTCCTCGGGACAGAACTTCAGGACATCAATTTTAGATACTCGGACATGCGCTTCGGCAGTTTCTTTGAAGCCTATCTCAAACGAGTGGACTGCTCGTTCTCGGATCTGCGCGGAACTCTTTTCTATAGCACCAGAATCGAAGGGGTTCGCACTTTTGGTGCGAAATTGGGTGTAGGAGGGCGTCTACACATGACCTCCCAGAGATTCCTCGGGGTCTTTGACCGGTGGTCCAAACATCCTCCGAGACCGGGGTAGCGCGAGCCAGGGGATACCCGAATAGGCAGTAGCCGCTCGGGGAGGCGACCAGATTGGCTGGGCCCCTGGAAGTTACTGTGTCAGTTTTTGTGTCACTTTGGTCGTCGCACTCATTCTGAGACTCACAAGAGCCGTACCTACTCCGTTTTTCGATGCGGTAGGGCACAAAAATGGGCACAGCGGATTCATTTGTGATAGTCGGCACCCGATCTTACAGAGTTTGTACGGTCAGATCTGTGCTATTACAATTCATTGGACCATCGTGGCCAGAGTGCTGACCTGTCCAGGTTCTGGTATCGACACCGGTCGGGTTGCCACGGCTTCCAGAGCCCGGCGCTTGGCCTCCGTCCGAATGTGGGCGTATCGGCTCAGCATTCTGCGGCTGACGTGGCCAGCGATGGCCATGATCGTCTCATCGCCAGCACCGCTCTCAGCCAGCTTGGTAATCAGCGTGTGGCGCAAGTCGTGGAGCCGAATATGGACGCCTGAACGTTCTCGGATGTTGGTCCAAGCTGTCTTGAAAGTGACCATCGGTCGGGTAGGGTCATAGCGTCGGCTCCTACTCCAAGGAAAGACGTAACGATGGGGGGCTGGGCTGCCGACATTGGCCGCATACCACGCTCTGTACTCTGCCAGAACCCGCAGCAACTCGGTATTGATCGGAATTGTCCGTCCCGTTCCTTCCTTCGTTTTTGATTTTCCAACGACGAGGATCTGCTTGAAGAAATCAGCCTGTCGCCACGTCAAGTGTCTCATCTCTGAGTCTCGCATCCCAGTGTTCAGGGCGAGGACGACAGCGGGATAGATAGCCGACGACTTCGATTTCCGCGCTTCAGCCAGAATTCGCCGTTCCTGGTCCGGTGTGAGAGCCTTGCCGCAATCGTCCTTCTCGGATAGCCGCAGTTTACCAACAGACTTTAACTTTATCCGAAGAAGATCGCCGGTCCGGCCCATGATCCGCAGTAGCGTGGCTACTTCCTCGATTGATCTCCTATGGATTCTCGCTAGGAGATCCGGACTGAGCTTGCTCAGTTTCGGGGCACTGCTGGAGTGATGTCTTCTCTTGCCTCTCACGGAATAAAGTCAGGGCCCTGGCAAAGCATTCCAGAGCATCGAACCCAATATCCGGCGCATAGTCGATTCCAACCGCTTTGAGGGCCTGCTCGATTTTCCGCTCTGCGGCTAGTTCATGCTTCAGATCCCAGTAATTCCGTCCGCGCCAACGGGCGAGGACGTTAAGGGCATATTCCGAAGGTCGGTCGTTGAGATGCGTGAAATCCTGCTGATAGATGCTCTCGATTTCAGGATACTCTCTGGAGACTTTCTCCCTCGCTTTCAAACCCTTGTGGCCCCGGCAGATCCGCTTCATCTTTTGGTGAAGCCCCGTGTAAAGCTGGAGCAGGACCTGATTGGATGGATCGTAGGGCAGGCAGGGACCCTTGCTGATTTTCTCGCCTAGGGCCTGCTGAAATTCTCGACATGTCTTGTCATACCGCCAGTGCCCCCTGCCCTTTTCGAGGCCGGCGAGCATTCGACCAAAAAGAGGATTCGAGAAAGCCTGTTCCCGATCCAGCTCGAGAAGCACGTATAGCGGGCGAAAAGCAGCAATCGCCATCAAAGGGGTTACGCCTTCCTCGTTCGAGCCCGAGTCGATCTGAGACGAAAAGTCCCTGAAACTCTGTAAGAGAAGCTCCCGATACCCCCGCACGGCCTCTCTGAGAGAATTCACATCTCCACGTATCACCGCATCCTCGAAGATCTCCTGGTAGGAGAGGCCGAGCTTATCGGTGAGGACTTTCCACTTGATGGTCGATTGAAGGAATGCGCGCTCTTTCTCCTCCTCGCGAGCCTTAGTAGCTGCTAGTTCTCCCTTCAGTGCTCTGATTTCCTTGTTCATGATGACGAGAAAAAGGTGGGCCAAACTGGCGATTTTTACCCACCACAACTTCAGCCCATCTTAGCGGATAGTAGTCCTATGAGACAGATCGTTAGGGAAGTGAGGGAACAATGACGGCACCGGGAAGAGAACTTCAGCTTGTCAGCGTAAGAGAGGCTGCGCGACTCCTCGGGATCGCGGACAACACCTTGCGACAGTGGATCTGCTATGGAAAGTTTCCGTACATCAGGGTCGGGCGGAGAACCGTTGTGGCGATCCGAGACCTAGAGCGCTTCGTGGAGCAGAATCGTGTGGAACCGACCGTCGCGCTCGTTGAGGGGAAACATGGCAACTGACCGGTCAGCCAAGAGCGTTGGCGATGGGCACAACCTTACCCTCGTTCAGGAAACAGATCAGAGCGAGGACCTCCTGGCCCAGTTGGGAGACGGTCCCCCACTACTCCAATGCGCCCAGGTCGAAGCAGTTTGCATGAGAATCTCAAAGGTCGAATACCGCCCCTGGCAACAGGTCAAGTGGGTCTTCGATTTCCGCGTCTTTGAACCCGATGAGCACGGAGGTCTGAGACTGCAGATGTTCGCCCGGATTGACCCGAGGTGGAAGAGGCTGCCCGTCTCGTCAAAGCTCTGGAAAGCGGTCCAAGTCGCCTCCGGTGGTGACCGTAGCGTGCGGAAGGCAACGAAGAGCCTCTTCGTAGGCAAGGCTTTTCGATGCAAGCTGAAGACTTGTGGTGAGGATGACGCTGCCTACTCGACCATTGAGAAAATTGTGGAGAGGTTGACCGGATGATGGCCCCTAAAACTCTCACTCCTGCTCCTACTAAAACCCGTACTGCTACTCTTACCCGCACTAGCACTAACTTTGCGTATGTCAAGTCCCTGAAACAAAAGGAGTTGGAAGAACTCTCCGGAGCAACGACTCCGGGGGAAACGCAGCAACTGGGGTGGGAGTGGCTACGGCCCCCCGCCCCTCTGCGTGTGGCTTAGATTGATGGATCCCAGAGAGAGAGAAACTAGAGCGGGAGCGTCGGGAGGTCGGTTTGATCGAAAGAAAGCTTAGAGAGTTTGTGAACTCTCTCTTGAGACATCGCTCGGTTGTCTTCTGCGTGAGGTGTGGCTCGACCTCTATCGACGGAAGTTCCCTCGCTCGATTGAAGTGCCGTGCCTGCGGCAACAGCATTTCCTGGGACGGGCTGAGTTTCGGCCTGGCAACGGTTCGCTCTTCAAAGCGAGCCAATGACGTAGTCGTCTCTGATGCGGAAGCGGCCTTCGCCCTTAGAGAGAAGACGCCTCCGTGGCTTGAAGCCGGACAGGAGCTGATAGCGAGAGAGAAGAGTTCGACGGTCCAAGAGTAATTGACATGGGTTCTCAGTCGGACATAATGACCTCCGAGGAGGTTGCCCGGTTTCTCCGGAAAAGCCCTAGCTGGGTTTACAAAAACTGGAAGGAATTGGGTGCTGTGAAGCTCGGGGGTTCTCTACTTTTTCCCAGTAAGGAGGACCTCTATGAGCGTTTATTCAATCAAGAGCAAGGGCTGGAGGTACGACTTCGTCCTAGCCGGGCAGCGGTACACGGAAGCCTGGTTCACAACCAAACGCAAGGCACAGGCAGCCGAAGCCGACAAAAGAAAGGAGATAAACGAACCACCACCGGGGGAGATCCAGCCCCCAACCGACATGGGCTTCTTGGAGCTAGTCAACAAGAGACTTGACCATCTGAGATCTTACAATTCTATGGCATACTATGATGACTGCCGCTACCGATGCAAGCCTTGGGTCGAACTCTGGGGTGATCTTGAGTGTCGTGAAATCACCCAGGACATGATTCGGTCGTCCATTGTCAAGAGAAGTCGAGTCTCAGCCTTCACCGCCAACAGGGACTTGGTAATCCTGCGCTCCTTGTTCAATTTCGGCAAAGGGGAAGGATGGATCGAGGTGAATCCAACTGCAAGGATCAAACGTCTTCGGGTTGAGAAAAAACTCAAGTACCTTCCGCCGTTAGAGGATATCTTCAAGGTTATTGCAGTTGCAGATGCTGACTCTCAAGACTATCTCTGGACCATTCGGGAGACCATGGCGCGGGTAAGCAAAGTCAACCGACTCTCCTGGGATGATGTGGATCTAGAAGGCCGATGTGTCACGCTGTCCACCCGGAAGAAGAAAGGTGGTGACTTGACCCCAAGAAGAGTACCCATGACGGACCACCTCTTCAAGATCCTCTTCAGAAGGTACGCGCAAAGGAATAGGCAGATGCCTTGGGTGTTTTGGCATACGTACCGAAGCACCAAAACCGCCGAGACCTGTCGCGGCCCGTATGGGAGACGGAAGAGGCTAATGGAGGGACTGTGTAGGAAGGCGGGCGTCAGACACTTCAGCTTCCATGCACTGCGACACTCCGGCGCATCGCTGATGGAAAACGCCAACGTACCCATTGGAGCTATCCAACGCATCCTGGGTCACGAGCGGAGGAGCACCACGGAAATCTATCTGCAAAGCATTGGGGATTCCGAACGCCAGGCGATGGCCACTTTCGAGGAAGCCAGTAGAAAGTCTCACACAGACTCTCACACGGAAGTGTCTGGGGGAATCCTCGGATCTCGCTAAGTTGTTGAAAAGATTGGTGGAGCTGGGGAGGTTCGAACTCCCGACCCCCTGAATGCCATTCAGGTACTCTTCCAACTGAGCTACAGCCCCACGCCGGGAAATTTTACCAGTTAGCTGCTAGCTGCGTCTATTAGCTCTTGATTGACACTGATTTCCTCGGCCTTGCGCAGTCCATCCACCAGGTTCTGGAGATAGCTGCTGAAGAAACTGATCCGCTTCTGCTCGGTCAGGGTCTTACTTATCTCGCCCTTTTCCTTCTCGAGCCTTGCCGTGTCGATCTCGGTTTTATCGAGAACCTGAAAGACGATGTATTTTCCCGTCACAACCACCGGCGAGCTTATCTCGCCTTTCTTGAAGCGGAATGCCCGGTCGTGGATTCGGGGGGAGAATTTGAGGGTGTCGTCGATCGTGGTCCCCTTTTTGAAGAACTCTGTGGCAACTGTCGACAACTTCTCCGCCGTGGCTACCTTCTCCAGGTCTCCCTCACTCTGCGCCTTCTGGTAAAAGGCGAAAGCCTGTTCGCGGGCTAGCTCATCGCCGCTTTCCTCGCGGAGATCCTGAAGGGCTTGATCCCGTACCTTGTCGAAATGTGGAATATTGGTCGCCTGGATATCGGCCAGCTGTGCCACCACGTAGCTGCCGGCCGATTCGTAGGGATTTATGAATTCTCCCTGCTCGAGGGCAAAGACCTTTTGGTTGAAGTTACTCTGAACAACCAGTCCGGCGACGGGATCACCCAGGGTAAAAGGGACACTTTCCTTGACCGGAAAGTTGTATTCTTTCGCTACGGCCTCGAAGTCCGGATTCTGTTTCAGCTGATTTGAGATCTTGTTTGCCAGTGCCGCCGCCTGCTTGTGTGCCTCGTTTTGACGAAGCTCGAATTCGGCAATGGGGCGGCGTGAATCAGCCATCTTCGCAGCAACTTCCCAGCCCTTGATGATGTGATACCCGAACGGAGTTCGAATCAGATCGCTGATTTGGCCCGGTTTCAGGGCAAAGGCAGCTTCTTCGAACTCGGGGACCATCTTTCCCTTTCCAAAGAATCCCAAATCTCCTCCGCGCTGGGCGGACCCAATGTCGTTTGAGTGCTCCGCTGCAAGAGCCGCGAAGTTGGCTCCTCCCCGTATCTGCTTCAAGAGGCCTTCTGCCTTCTTACGTGCCGCAATGTCCTCCTCGTCATCCTCTGCTGAGATCAGAATGTGGCTTACTCTAACCTGTTGGATATCCGTCACTTCCGCCAGCCGGGACTGGAGCTGATCTTCCGAGATCGTGACCGTCTTTGGATCGACTCGAACGCTCACATATCGGACCGTTCTCTTCTCACCGACGCGGTACTTCTCCTGGTTGTCCTTGTAGTACGCCTGAAGCTTCTCCTCCTCGATTTCAGCGGGTGCGATTTCCTCTGGGTCGATCGCCACATACTTGACTCTCACCTCCTGGTTGCGGTTGCGGAACTCCTGCTCGACCTCATCGGGCGAACTGAAAATGCCATCGGTGAGAATACGCTGTAGTTTGTCGCGCCCGATGCGGCGCTGAATCCCCGCCTCATACTGCTGAATCGTCAGGTTGTTGGCCTGTAGAATTCTCTCGTAACGATCCCGTCCAATGAATCTCTCGTTTTCGCGGAAGACCGGCTGCCGAGTGATGAAATCTGCGGTTTCTGTGTCGGTTACGTGGAGCCCCAGTTCCTCGGCACCATACGCCGCAGCATATTCGGCGATGAGCCCGTTCAAGGCCGTATCCCCCAAACGAAGCTGCTGGATTACCTTAGGGTCCTGCTGGTCCAGGTTGTAGAGTTTCCGATATTGCTCAATGACCTGTAGGTATCGTGTCCTGAACTCCGAGGCGGTAATGGTCGCGCCCGCAACCACCGCAGCTTCCTGGGAAGAAAACCCTGTGGACGAGGCGGTCGGAGCATCCACGAAGAAGAGCACCATTCCGAAGCCAAGGGCGAATATAACCAGCCAAAGAACCCACTTCAGACCGCCTTGCTTCTTCCGAAACAGAGCTAGCATCGAACCCTCCGTGATCCAGTAGTTATCGACACGGGGAAAAACCCCAACCTTCAAGACGCCCATTATAGCACGCCTTCCTGGTTCCATACCCGTACTGGAAGGTCTTGCTCCCGGGTCGGCGACCTTGCAAGAGCCGCGTGTTTCGGGGATAATAACGCGGTTGGGATTGTGGAGACGGTCCTGTCCGACCTTCGAGTCGAATCCTGTCGCATCTCCGCTCTTTCAAACCGAGATTGTAGTCTCGACATCGGGGAAATCATTCGCCCAGAGTGACGGTTCGCGAGATTGGGTAGTGGACAGCGGAGACCTATGAACCTGCGTACCTTGTTTAGTTTTTTCTCCAACGATTTGGCTATCGATCTGGGTACTGCCAATACCCTGGTCTTTGCTCGAGGTCGCGGCATTGTCGTCGACGAACCGTCGATTGTGGCAATCAACAAGCGAAATAATAAGGTTGAAGCGGTAGGGCGTGAAGCCAAGGAGATGTTGGGACGTACGCCCGGAAACATCGTCGCCATCAAGCCCATGAAGGATGGTGTCATTGCCGATTTCGATGTTACCGAGGAGATGCTCAAGTACTTCATCAAGAAGGCCCACAACCGCAACCACCTGCTAAGTCCCCGCATCGTGATCTGCATTCCCTCTGAGATTACACAGGTCGAAAAACGAGCAGTGAGAGAATCGGCCTTGCGGGCCAAGGCCAGCGAAGTCTATCTGGTCGAAGAAGCCATGGCGGCCGCCATCGGTGCGGGACTACCCATCACCGAACCAAGCGGAAATATGATTGTCGATATCGGTGGAGGAACCACGGATATTGCGGTGATCAGTCTTTCGGGTATTGTCTACAGCCGCTCGGTTCGTGTTGCTGGCAACGAAATGGATGAGGCGATCACTCAATACATCAAGCGAAAACACAATCTCCTCATTGGCGAGAGGACGGCAGAGCAGATAAAGATCGAAGTCGGCTCTGCGGCAGTTCTAGATAAGGCCCTGACGATGGAAATCAAGGGACGTAACCTTATTGAGGGTATTCCCAAGACACTGGCGATTACCGACGAGGAGGTGAGGGAGGCGTTGTCAGATTCGATTTCGACGATTGTCAATGCCGTTCGGGTGGCCCTGGAACGGACGCCTCCAGAACTCTCAGCGGACATCGCAGACAAGGGGATCGTTTTGACCGGAGGCGGCGCACTGCTCAAGGGACTGGATCATCGAATCAAGGAAGACACTGGTTTGCCAGTCTTTCTAGCAGAGGATCCCCTTTCTTCAGTGGCGATTGGCACTGGCATGATGCTGGAGGAGATGGAGCTGCTAAAGCGAATCAGCGTTCAATGATCCACGCGTTCGAAAGAAGACCTCTCGTTCTCTTCATCACGATCCTGGCACTGAATCTAGTTCTCCTTACCGTTCAGGTCCGTAGCGAGCAGGGGCTATTTCTCCTGCGGAAGTGGAGCCTCTTTTTCGTGACGCCAGTAGCGTCAGCGATGTATTTCGTTACCGACAAGAGCGAGAAGACCCTGCGCCGCTACGTGTTCCTGCGCCGAGCGCAACAAGAAAACCAACGGCTTCTATCCAAAAACGCAGCACTCCAGGTTGAGGTGGAGCAACTGCGTGCTATGCAGTCCATGGCAGTACGATCAGCGCATTACTCGCTGATCCGCCGACAGTACTTGTTTGGGACACTCCTGGCTGGGATCATCTGGAAATCCTCCTCCTTTCATTCGGATCACTTCGGGATCAATGCTGGAACTCGCGAGGGGATTCGAAGGAATGCTGCCGTTCTTAGTCCGGAAGGTGTCGTTGGAAGAGTCGTGACTATTGAGCCCTTCGGTGCCGAGGTAGAACCTATTACGAGCAGGGGATCCGCTGTAGGAGGAGTCTTGAGCCGGACACGGCTCCAGGGAGTGCTCCAGGGAAACGGCAGCAATCTTCTGGAATGGAAACTGATCCCCAATCACGAAAGGGTGAAAGTCGGTGAAGTGGCCTATACCTCAGGAGCGGACAGGATCTACCCCAAAGGACTTCCCATTGGCCTGGTAGTCAAGTCGGAAAGAGGGGAGATGGTTTATCGGGACATTAGCGTCAGACCCTTTGTTGACTATTCCAGACTAGAAGAGGTCATGGTCATCACCAAACCGATAGGCTCTCGAGAGTAAAGACAAAATTGGAAGTTGTCATTGGCAAGACCGAGGTCCTCCTGCTTCTGGTGATTGTAGGTGGGAGCGAGATTGGCCTGGCCAAATACCTCCCTTGGCTTGCTCTATATCTAGATTTGCCCCTGGTTCTGGTTATCTACATCGGCTGGTACTCCCGCCCGGCAAAAGCAGCCTTATGCGGCAGCGCCTTCGGCCTGCTTGCCGACGCCTTCTTCCGCGTCCTTCTGGGTCTGAACGGAGTCAGTAAGACGACCATAGGCTTCGTAACCGCCTACCTCAACCGATGGGTCCTGATTGGCGGATTTTTTCCCCGATTGTTTGTGATCAGCAGCCTCACTCTTCTTGACAATCTCATAGTTTTCTGTATGTTAGAGTTGCTGAGTCAACCAGTGAGGGAGGGCTTTGGGTACCACGCGCTGATTCGAGGGGTCGTAACTGGCCTGGCGGGCGTGGTGATTTTCCAAGTCTACGATTGGTTGAAGCTGCCGCGAAGAGAGTTCCGTGCCTGAACTCAATCTGGCAGATGCTTTTGCAGACGCACCCTTTCGGTGACAGATCTTTTTGTGCAGCAGGCATCAGTTGTGGGCACTTGACGGATGGCTATCTATCAGGACAAGACTCTCTGCCTCGTTCGGTTGCGATGGGTCAGCGGACTTCTCGTAGCAGTTATGCTGGGGTTGTTCCTAAGGTTGTGGCACCTTTCCGTCGTGAAGTTCGAGCACTACCAGGCGCTCGCTGAACGGAATCATGTACTCACGGTGCCTATGGACGCTCCCCGCGGCCTCATCTCCGACCGGGAAGGGCGGGTCCTCGTCGACAACGCAAGCGCCTTCAATCTGGTGCTCTACCGCAATGAAGTCGAGGATCTTGAGAGCACCTTGTCCTTTCTCATCGAGGGCTTCCAACTTCGAAGGAAGGGACTGGATGAACGGCTGAGAGGAGCCAGACACTACTCTATATATCAGCCGCTTGTCATCAAGAAGCACCTTTCAATCGAAGAAATCACCTTCTTCCTTGCCCGTCAGACCGAGCATCCTGAACTGGCCGTCGTCAGTCAGCCCCGGCGTACCTACCGCTACGGTAAGCTCGCTGCCCACGTACTCGGCTACGTAGGAGAAGTATCGCGAGAGCAGCTCAAGCGTCCCGAGTTCTCCGACAACAGCGCCGGCGATGTGGTAGGAAAATACGCGATCGAAAGGGTCTACAACAGTCACCTCTCCGGCAAAGATGGATACAAGAAGCTGTTGGTCAACAGCGTTGGCGAGAAACTTGAGGAGTTGGGGCACATTCCTGCAAAGTCTGGCCAGGAACTCAAACTTACTCTGGACCTGGATCTTCAAGAGGTGGCAGAGAGGGCATTGGGTGATCGGCGGGGGACGATCGTAGCTCTCCAACCGCAGACGGGTGAAGTCCTGGTAATGGCGAGTCGGCCCGCCTTCGATCCCAACCGGTTCACGGTGCGGTTCAGCCGGGAGGAGTGGAACAGTCTTGTACGCGATCCCGGCCGGCCTTTGCAGAACCGTGCCACTCAAAGCACCTTTTCTCCCGGATCGATTTTCAAGCTCGTAATGGCTCTGGCAGGTCTGGAAAAGGGCGTTGTAGGACTCGAGACGTCGGTCTACTGTAGTGGCCAGATCAATCTATACGGACACCCGTTTCGCTGTTGGAACAAGAACGGGCACGGACGAGTCACGCTGCATGAGTCTATTCGTCAGTCGTGCAACGTCTATTTCTATCTGCTCGGGAAAAAGCTGGGCATCAACACCATTTCCGAGTTCAGTTCCCGCTTAGGATTGGGTCAGCGCACCGGGATCGACCTGAGTGGAGAGGTGCTAGGCCTGGTCCCGTCAGTTGAATGGAAAAAGAGGGTCTTCGGTACAGCCTGGTACCCCGGAGAGACCATCTCTGTCTCGATCGGCCAGGGCCCGATTCATGTGACGCCGATCCAGCTGGCACGAGCTGTCAGCATCATCGCAGCCGGTACGGCTCCGCCTGTCCACTTGGTGCGAGAGCCTCTGTCCTTCCGAAAGCGAAGGCTTGGCACCGAGATCGCACTTGTACCCGAGCACCAACAGTTCATGAAAGAAGCGATGTGGTCGGTCGTGAATCAGTATGGAACGGGTAGGAGCGCCCGAGTGGTCGGCTTTGATGTCTGCGGCAAGACGGGTACTGCCCAGACCATCGGCCGTGCGTCGCGAGCGAAGCTGTCCAAAGAAGAAGCAAAGAGGTTCACGTCGAATGCTTGGTTTGTCGGGTTCGCTCCTCGCGACTTTCCTGAGATCGTTGTTGCAGTGCTGGTGGAAAAAGGGGGATCAGGTGGGTCCGCTGCGGCGCCTCTCGCTGGAAAGCTTATGCAGGCTTTCTACGAAAAGTATGAAGCCGGTCAACCTTTCAATGCTGATGCCTTAGAACTGGCTCACCAGAGCCAGCCGGGCTTTCCCGGGACAGCCGCCTCCGTTCCACACAGCATCCAGTAGAAAAGGGTGCTCCAGCATCCTGGTTACCTAGAGAATGGTCTCTCTTCGTCTTTTCCTACGCATCGATTACCTCTTGCTCCTTCTGGCGTTGGTGCTTTCACTGATCGGGGCTCTCGGTGCTTATAGCGCCGAAACCCCGGGGGGGCCAGAAAACACGTTTGTGCGCCAGCTCGTTTGGATTGGTCTAGGTCTCTGTGTCTGTCTGGCTGTGGCCGCAGTCGACTACCACTTGCTCACAGACTACGCGTTCCTTCTGTACATAGGCGCCATCCTGATGTTGCTGGCAGTGCTCCTCTTCGGGGTGGAGATCCATGGCAGTAAGAGTTGGTTGGCCGTCGGGCCCGTTCGTTTTCAGCCTTCCGAATTCGGGAAGCTTGTCCTGATTTTAACGCTGGCGCGATATCTAGCCGCGATCGAGGGGCCGTCTGTGCGCCGCCGGCACTTCTTGGCCATCACGCTGCTCACCCTGGTGCCGATGGGGCTGGTAATCCTTCAGGGGGACCTGGGAACCGCCATGATGTATTTTCCAATCCTCTTGGCGGTGATCCTGGTTGCAGGACTACGGCTACGATTCCTCGTCGGTCTCCTGGCTCTTATGCTTTGTATGGCACCAGCCGGCTGGTTCGTGATGAAGAACTACCAGAGGCAGAGGATTTTGGCCACGCTCAATCCGGAATTGGATCCCCAGGGAGTTGGATACCAGACTCGTCAGTCCCTCATTGCAATCGGTTCGGGGGGGTTGTTCGGCAAGGGCATTGGACAGGGAGACCAAAGCCAGCTGGGCTTTGTCCCTGAGATCCACTCCGATTTCATCTTCTCCCTGATTGCGGAAGAGGCAGGATTGGTAGGGGCAAGCGTCATCTTGCTCTTGTATCTTCTAGTTTTGATGCGGATGGTGCATATCGCAGACGTCTCACGCGATCGTACCGGAATCTATATCATTGCCGGACTCGTCGCCCTCATCTTCTCGCACGTAGTCGTAAATCTAGGAATGACCCTGGGACTCCTGCCGCCGATCGGTATTCCGCTGCCGCTGCTCAGCTATGGCGGTTCCTTCACGCTAGTCATCTTCACTGCTATCGGCATCGCACTGAGTGCCTACAGTCGTCGATTCGTTCACTGACGTCGGTGCTGCCACCAGCCGCGCTGAATCATTCGGGCCGGAAGCCCTGGAAAACAGAGAACGGTTTCCTTGTCAGATCTGAGCTCGAAGAGCTATAATACGAGAGTTAACTGTCTGTTATAGAAGAAACACGATTGGCCGTGGGCCAATTCGAATATTGTCATAGATTAGACTCGGTCGGCTTTGGGTTATTCTTCGGGGAACATCTCCGATCTATTCTGGGTAGGTTTGGCGGCAAGGGGTTCAGGACTGTCCCATCCTGGTGTTGCTGTACCCCGGTGCAAGCGTCGCCTCCTTTTCCTTCCTCCTTCTTCATCCACACAAGTCGAGACCAGACCGCCCGAACCAGGAGTTCCAAAGGAGAAGTAACGTGATAAAGGAGCTCATCATAGCTTCAAGCCAACTCGAGACCAAGATCGCCCTTCTAGAGGATGGTCAGGTCAACGAGGTTTTCATTGAGAGACGAAAGAACAAGGGCATTCTTGGGAATCTATACAAGGGCCGCGTGACCAAGGTTCTACCTGGTATGCAAGCGGCTTTTGTGGACATCGGTCTGGATCGCAACGCGTTCCTCTATGTCGACGATTTCGTCCAGGACTACGAAGAGTACGAGGAACTGTTTGTGCCGACTGGGGAGGATCAGAGCCCGAAGACCTGGGAGGCTGGACCGGTCCCGGAGGAGAGCGTCGCCGAAGCGAAGCGTCAGCGGCCTCAGACAAATGGAAATGGGAGAGATCAGAAACCAAGCCCGGAGAGTCGGGATAGAGAGGGTCTGCGCAATGCCTCCATCCTGGAACTGATGCCTCAGTTGGAGGTGTTCCTGGAGAATGAACATGTCCTTCCCTCGAGCCTGTCCAGTCTGGAGACTGGTGGAATCCGCGAGTCCGAGAGTGTTCGCCAAAGAGAGGGGAAAGACACTTCAGGGCCCCTCATACTCCCAGAGCACTTCGAGGTGGATCTGGGGGCCCTCAGCGACCGGCGTAATGCCGAGGTCCAAGGTTCAGTTCAAGTGCCGCCGCCTAGCCCTCGTATCAAACACCCCGAATCCCCGTCTCGCAGACGGAAACCGGCCAACAGCCGGCCAGGCGAGCGAGTTGGGATAGGCGATCTCTTGAGTGAGGGGCAGGAGATCCTGGTTCAGATTGCCAAAGAGTCGATCGGTAGGAAGGGAGCACGAATTACTTCTCATGTGGCTTTCCCCGGCCGTTTTGTGGTCTATATGCCCACCGTCGAGCACATTGGGGTCTCCCATCGAATTGCCGCGGACGAGGAACGACAGAGGTTGAGGAAAATTGTTTTGGAGCTTCGGCGGAAGATCGGGCGGGGAGGCTTCATCGTACGTACTGCTGGAGGAGGCCAGTCAGAAAACGAGTTCCAGAACGACATGCAGTATTTGACTCAGCTTTGGGATGATATTCGCCTCAGGGCAGAGAAGCTTTCGGCGCCCTCAATGGTGTATGCCGAGCCCGGCCTGGTCCAGAGGATCGTCCGAGACTTCTTCTCTCAGGATTTCAAGACCCTCTACGTGGACAATGCCCAGGTACACAAACAGATACTCCAGATGGTCAAGCAGTTCAGTCCTGACCTCGCTCGCAAGGTACGCCTCTACCGGAAGTCTAAGAACATCTTCGACGATTACGGCATCTCTGCCGAGATAGAGCAGGCGCTGCGGCCTAAAGTCTGGCTCAAAAAGGGTGGTTCTATCGAAATCAACCAGACAGAAGCGCTGGTGGCTATTGATGTCAATACTGGCAAATATGTGGGCAGCACTAACTCTCTGGAAGATACAATTACCAAGACCAACCTGGATGCAGTCAAAGAGCTTGTACGGCAGATCCGCCTGCGAGATCTGGGAGGGATCATCGTCATTGATTTCATCGACATGGCCGATCCCAAGAATCGACAGAAGGTACTGGAAGAGTTGCAGGCCGAGATGAAGAAGGACAAAGCCCCTTCGAAAATTCTAGACTTCAACGAGTTCGGTCTGATAGCCGTCACTCGTAAGCGAGTCAAGCAGTCGTTGGAGCGAGTGCTCCTTCAGAAATGTACCTTCTGCGGCGGGAGGGGTATGACTCGATCGGTGCCAACCATTTGCCATACGATTCACGAGGAAGCTGAGAAAATGTCCGCCGAGTTTGGCAAAGGCGATGAGCTCATCATCCGCTGCCATCCAGACGTGGGAAAAGCGTTGAGGAACGGAGAGCGAGATGTCCTGACCCAGATCGGAGCGATTACGGGCAAGCAGGTCAAGGTCAAGACGAACCCCTTGATGCACATCGAGCGGTTCGAGTTGGCGGAAGCCTGATCTCCTTCGAGCTGGTCCTTTGTGTATCTACTGGGAACCCATCGTATCCGTGGACGGGCCTTTTCTGTATGGATTCAGAAAACCGAGAATACTTCCACAAACTTGTCGAGTTGATGGCTTTGCTGCGCAGTCCCGAGGGTTGCCCCTGGGACAGGGAGCAGACGCGCGAAACCCTCAAGCCCATGCTTATCGAGGAAGCCTACGAAGTGCTCGAGGCACTTGATGGTGACGCCCCCCAGGAACTCTGCGACGAATTGGGAGATCTGCTTTTCCAGATTGTCTTTCAGGGGCGCATTGCCGAGGAAGAGAGTGAGTTCGATGTCTATGACGTCTGCCGATCCGTCTATGAGAAAATGGTTCGCCGACACCCGCATGTTTTCGGCAAGGTGTCCTTCAAGAACAACAAGGAACTGCTGCGCCAGTGGGAAGAGATCAAGGCTCAGGAATCGCAGGAGAAGGGCTCATCCAATGAGCTCCGATCTGCCCTTTCGGCGATACCGGGACGGTTGCCTGCGGTCTATGCGGCCTACCAGGTATCCGCTAAAGCTGCTCGGGTGGGTTTCGACTGGCCTACACTGGAGGCGATTCGCGACAAATTCCTGGAGGAGTTCGAAGAGCTTCAGGCGGCCGTACAGGAAAACGATAGCATCAAGGTAAGAGAGGAAGTAGGCGATCTACTCTTTGTGGTCCTGAACATTGCGCGCCATCTCCAGGTAGACCCGGAGACGGCCCTTAGCCAGACCAACACGAAGTTCAGAGATCGTTTCCAGGCCATGGAGAAGACGTTTTCCGATGCGGGACGGCCGCTTCGGACGGTGGGAATTGAAGAAATGGAGAGCCAATGGCAGCGGCAGAAGGAGGCCGAACGGAAGATTCAAGAGCGATCGCCAGGACCAAGTAGGGAGGAAGTCAGATGAATGACGAGAACGAACCAGGTGGATTCATAATCAAGGATCGGCGTCTTTTCACCGAAGAAGGGGACCTGAAATCGCAGGATGCGAACGAGGGAGATCGGCCACAGGAACCCGTAGTCGTGGGGACAGCAGCAGAGCATCCCAGCCCACCTCCTGCCAGTGCACCAGGCCCAGCAGACAGCAGCCACGGAGGTGTCCCTCCCATGGATTTCTCCTCCTTCGTGTTGTCGCTCGCGACAACCGGGATGGTTCATCTAGGTGAAATCGTGGATCCCGCCGTGGGACAAAAACGGGAGAATCTCGATGGTGCCAAGCAATTGATCGAAATCCTTGCCCTGCTCAAGGAAAAGACAGAGGGTAATCTGTCCGCCGAAGAGGCCCAACTTCTGGAAGGCCTTCTCCACGAGCTGCGATTGAGCTTCCTGGGCAAGACCAAGACGATCCAACTATAGGCCATCGTATTGATGAAATGTGGGTCAGTGCCGGCACCGCTTGATGATGAGAAGCTGAGAGAAAACTGAACCAGATGAAAGTGACGTTTCTCGGGACTGGCACCTCAAGAGGTGTCCCCATCATTGGCTGCCAATGTCGGGTCTGTCATTCCTCTGATCCAAGAAACCATCGCCTACGCACCTCAATCCTTTTGCAAAGCAAGGCGAGCATCGTCATCGATACCTCTGTCGACTTCCGCAGCCAGATGCTTCGTTACGGAGTGAAGCGACTGGACGCCGTTTTATTTACCCACTCCCACGCCGACCATATCCTGGGTTTGGACGATGTCTACCCCTTCAACATCTGGTCCGGAACGCGTATCCCCGCGTATGGCAGTGAAGAGACCTTGAAAGAGATAAAGCTGACGTTTCGGCACCTTTTCGAGGAGAAAGTCTACCGAGGGGTTTCCGAGATTGATCTAGTACCGATTGAAGGGAATCTCCGGATCGGAGACTTGGATCTGGAACCGATCCAAGTCTTCCACGGGCAACTTCCAGTACTGGGTTTTCGTGTTGGTTCCTTCGCCTATGTTACCGATGTCAGCCACATACCCAAGGAGAGTTACGAAAAACTCATGGGAGTGGATTCGCTTGTCTTGGATGGTCTTCGGTACGAGGAGCACCCAACGCACTTCAGCTTGGCACAGGCCGCAGACGCAGCGGCCAGAGTAGGTGCTAAAGAAACCTATCTTGTCCACATGACTCACGATGTCGACCACGAAGAGGGGAATGCGTACCTACCCGATTCGGTTCAGTTGGCATACGATGGACTGGTGCTTGAGCTCTGAAGGTCGAGCCGAATCGTTCCCCCAGCTGGACTATCGATGCAGATTGTTGAGGATCTTCCCCAGGGCTTGAGCTATCCCATCATGACGATCGGGGTGTTCGACGGTCTGCATTTCGGGCATCAAGAGATTCTACGTCGATTGGTCGCCAGGGCCACGGAAAAGAACGGGACCTCCGTCCTGCTCACGTTCACTCCCCATCCACAGAAGATCATTTCGCCAGTCGATGCACCTCCTCTATTGCAGACTTTTTCCCAGAAGGCCGAGATGCTTAGTGGGCTGGGTATCGATGTCATGGTGCGTCTACCCTTCACCCGGAAACTCTCCCTCTACAGTCCCGAACAGTTTGCCAAGAAGATCCTTCACTGCCACGGAATTCGTGAGGTCTACGTGGGTCGGAACTTCCGCTTCGGACACCGTAGAAAGGGAGACTTTCATACCCTGGGGAAGTTGGGGCGCGAGTCCCACTTCTCGGTGCACCCGATTGAGCCGGTTCGACTGCGTGGAATTCACGTCAGCAGTACCACCATTCGACAGGCCTTGAAGGAAGGCCTAACCTCGTTGGCCCGGAGGCTCCTCGATCGCCCCTACCAGATTAGAGGCACGGTGGTTCGAGGGTCCGGGAGGGGCTCTACGATTGGCTATCCGACTGTGAACCTGGATCCGGAGAACGAACTGGTTCCGGCAACCGGAGTGTACGTGACCCGTGCCCTGGTTGATGGAGTCGCCCACTGGGGGGGGACCAATATCGGATACCGACCCACCGTCGATTCGCGACACCGGAACAGACCCCTGGTTGAGTCACATCTGTTCAATCTGGACCGGAATCTGTATGGTAAGTCAATCGGTCTGGAGTTTTTCTTTCGGCTCAGGAGCGAGAAGAAGTTCGACGGGGTTGAAAGTTTGAAGCAGCAGATCGACCGCGACATTCTGCTTGTACGAAAATACGCAGCCAGGGCGCAAATCCTGTCCAATTCTCACGCGTTGGAGCTCAGTAGGAGAGAAAGCCGTGTCAGTCACCAGAGAAGAAGTTGAAAAGATTTCCGATCTTGCTCACTTGCGATTTTCAGCCGAAGAGGTTGAGGTTTTCGTGTCCCAGTTTCAACGCATTCTCGACTACTTCGAACAATTGAAGACAGCTCCAACGGATGGGGTAGTGCCGACCTACCATGCGTCGGAGGAGAGCGATCCTGAGGCGGGTCTCCGGGAGGACGAGGTGCGCCCCTCTCTGGATGTACGGGTTGCAGTCGAGGGCGCGCCGCTGCACGCGAAGGGCTACTTCAGAGTTCCAAAGGTCATCGGATAGCTGCAGAAATCATCAATGTCATGAATGAAATCTGTGCCTGGTCCATAGGAAGGATTCATCAGGGAATCCAGAGTCGAGAGCTATCGGTTCGGGAAGTGGCCGATGCCTTTCTCGATCGAATTGAGGAAGTCGATCGGGGTGTGCATGCCTTTGTCACGGTTGACGCCGAAGAGGTCAGGAGCGCCGCATCGGCGCTGGATCGGCGTCTCAGCCTCGGCGCACAGGAGATCGGACTCCTGACCGGTATTCCCTTGGCGATCAAAGACAACATCGTGACTCAGTCCATGAGAACGACTTGTGGGTCTCGGATCCTGGAGGGATATCGTCCCCCTTACGACGCGACAGTCATCTCTCGACTCAGGCAGGCAGGAGCCCTGATCCTCGGAAAAGCCAACCTGGATGAGTTTTCCATGGGTTCGACGACAGAGAACTCCGCTCTGTTTCCAACCCGAAATCCGAGGGATCCGGAGCGTGTCCCGGGCGGATCGAGTGGGGGCCCTGCGGCCTCTGTGGCCGCCCTTGAGGCGCCGGGGGCTCTGGGCAGCGACACGGGCGGTTCGATCAGACAGCCAGCCGCTTTCTGTGGAGTAGTGGGTCTCAAGCCTACCTATGGCCGAGTATCAAGATATGGCTTGGTCGCTTTCGCCTCGTCGCTAGATCAGATCGGACCTCTGGCGAACAGCGCCCGGGATGCGGCCCGGATTCTCCAGGTCGTCGCCGGACACGATCCCTCCGATGCCACTTCTTCCAATCGTCCTGTAGACGACTATCTTGCCGGAATCGAGGACAATGTGAGGGGCCTACGGATCGGTCTTCCGGCCGAGTGGTTTGGAGCGGGGCTCGACCCCCGGCTCGATGCCGGCATCCGATCTGCGATTACACGGCTCGAGAAGCTGGGCTGTCAGGTGCAGGAGGTCCATCTTCCCCACACCGAATTTGCGATCGCGGCATACTACATCATTGCACCAGCCGAAGCCAGCTCCAATCTGGCCCGCTATGACGGGATGCGTTACGGCTATCGCAGCGCCCATCAGGAAGGCCTGGAAGACACCTATCGGTCGACCCGCAGCGAGGGTTTTGGCGAGGAAGTGAAGCGACGCATCATGATCGGTACCTATGTGCTGAGCTCGGGCTATTACGACGCTTACTATCTCAAGGCCAGCAAGGTGCGTACCTTGTTGAAGCAGGATTATTTGAAAGCCTTTGAACGGGTCGATCTCCTGATCGGGCCCACTGCGCCCTCGCTTCCGTTCAAGTTGGGTGCGAGGGCCGATCCTCTGGAGATGTATCTTTCTGATGTCTACACGGTCCCGGCTAATCTGGTGGGTATTCCAGGGCTTGCCATGTGCTGCGGATATACCGAGGAAGGGCTACCTCTAGGGCTGCAGATCCTGGGACCTCATTTTCAAGAGGGCCGCATCCTGCAGTTGGCCCACGCTTTGGAGCAGGAGCTTCAAGTGGTCGCTCCACCTCTGCCGACAAGCTGAAACTTAAATAGAAGAGTTGCAGGTTACAAGTTGCAGGTTTCTACTCCCTGAAAAGCGCAGCGAAGGGTCAATAGCGTCAAACAAAATCAAGCCGGGCAAACAGAGCCGCGAACGACTTGAGCTGCTAGCAACACGAGACCAGGTTCCGCGGAGAGAGTCGGACAACAGCTGCATCTGCCGGGTTCAGAAAAGTTTTTTCTCGAATGGGACCCGCGTTCCTGGGGGCGCGAAGAAGGAGGGACGAAGATGAAATACCGCGTTCTCGGCACCACCGGCATGATGGTTTCTCCGATCTGCATGGGGACGATGACGTTCGGTCGGCCTCTGGATGAAGGGCAGAGCAAGAATCTGGTGGGGTATGCGCTTGACCAGGGTATCAACTTCTTTGATACGGCCAACGTCTACGAGGGATATGACCGCAAGGTTGGCTCCAAAGGAGGAGTCAGTGAAGGTTTCCTGGGTCAGGCCATCGTCAAACGTCGACAAGACGTCGTGATTTGTACCAAGCTGGGAAATCCAAGCGGCACTGGACCCCTCGATGCAGGATTGTCGGCACATCACCTCGAGCTTGAACTCGACCTCAGCTTGAAGCGTCTGAAGACAGATTGGGTCGACCTGGTTCTCGCCCATCGTTGGCACTCGGAGATCCCGATGGAAGAGGTATGGCGCGTCTTCGACCGCTGGGTGAGAGCCGGCAAAGCCCGCGCCGTAGGCGTTTCCAATTGGCCCACCTGGCGCATGGCGCAGGCGAGCGAGATCGCGCGGAGAAATGGCTGGCCGACGGTCGGCGTTAGTTCCCCCAAGTACAGCCTGATGACCCGCGGAATCGAACTAGACCACGTCCCTTGTGCCCGACATTATGGGGTAGGACTGGTGACCTATCAGGCTCTGGAAGGGGGCGCTCTCAGCGGCAAGTACCAGCGCGGCCAGCCGCCACCAGCTGGCTCCCGAGGAGAAGAGAAGCCGGAATGGATGCCTGCTCGTGATGACGTTCTCATGGAAAAGCTAGACGCTCTCCAGAAGTTGTCACAAGAGGCAGGGATGTCCGTTCTTGAGTACGTGTTGGCCTGGACCCTTTCGCAGCAGGGGATCAGCTCCGTAATAACCGGCCTGCGAAATCGATCACAGCTGGATGCGGCGATCGCCGCCGCGGGGAAAAGCATCCCTCCTGAGCACTTGTCCAGGATCGATGCAGTCTTCCCCAGACCCAAACCTGTGGGGGGTGATCAAGTCCTGAGCTGGGGTGATGGAGGTTGGGTCTTGGAGGATATAGAGCGCCCACCGTTCGGCCCCTAGGCGTACGCAGCGTGAGTGTCTTGTGCCTCCCCCTAACCCTTAGGATTGTCAAAGTTTCAGCGTATGTCTTGGTGGCCCCCCAGCGGTGCTGCCCCATTCGAGAAAGAAGCTTCTGGCTACTGGGGATTTACGCGTCACTGCGTGGGGAAGAGTTGTCCGGCTCTCTCCTTGGAACCTGGGCTCATTTTGCTAACGGCTCAAGTCGTTCGCGGCTCTGTCGGACTTGGCTTCGTAACGCTGGTAGTTCACCCGTTGGCGGCACCTTCGGAGGACAGGAGACGTGCGACGTATTCTTGAAGTTCCAGCTTAGGGAAAAGGGGGACGCAAGAACACTTCAAATGATGGCTACGGGACAATGCGGGTTCCGGCATTGTCTTCTACTCCCTGAAGAAGACCGTCGGGCCTCAGCCCACTGAGGACCTGAACTTCAGGCACCCCCATCTCAATTGCCCTGAGCGCAGCCTGGATCTTCGGAATCATACCCTCGGTGAATCTTCCCTCCTCCAGGTAGACACGGGCCTGTCCTGTGGGGAGTTCGTCGATCCTGGATGAAGGCTCGTCCAGGTCGAAGTAGATCCCTTCAACATCGGTTACGGAAATCAGTCGAGCAGCCGGGATTCCCGCTGCCAGGTGGGCGGCCAGCGTATCGGCATTGATGTTGAGAATCTGCCCCTCCGGGGTGCTGGCCAGACAGCTGACCACGGGAATTTGCTGACACTCCCAAAGGCAGGACAAGATGGACGGATCGACCCCGTCGATCTCAGCAACCAGACCGAAATCGATGAGCTCGGTTCGCCGCTCTCCCGTCTCGGTCAAGGTGCTTATCGGCAGGGGAGGCCTTGTCCGGCTACGAACGAGTCCGGCATCGAAGCTGGCAAAGCCGATCGCCTTCGAACCGCAGGAGAGCAGCGCGGCAACCAGATCTCGATTAATCGAAGAGAATGCCATCTTGGCAGCGTCGAGGGTCGCTTCATCCGTGACTCTGCGTCCCTGGTGCTGGACGCTCGAAATGCCAAGCCGGGCGCACAGATCTGTAAGCTGCTTTCCGCCTCCGTGGACTACGACTATCCGATGTTGGGACTTGGACAGCTTTACGATTTGGCGGCAGAGAGCAGTTCGGTAAAGGTCTTCTTCGAGTACCTTACCGCTGAGCTTAATGACCAGGATCATGGGTAGCCAGTACGTCCAGGAATGTATCCGCCTGCGCTTGACTTACCGACAGAGGTGGCATCAGTCGCAGCACCGCTGGGTCGTTCGAGGAGCCGCTTAGAATCCGGTTTGCGCGGAGAGTCTGTTGTACCGGCTTGGACCCGCCGGGTTCTTCGGCCCCGACTTTGATTCCCACTAGAAGGCCCTTGCCGCGCACTTCCTCTACCCACGATATTCGCTCGATGCCCTGACGCAGATAGTCCCCGATTCGAGCCGCGTTAGCAATCAGATCCTCAGTCGCCAAGACGTCCATCGTCGCTTCCATGGCGGCACAGGCAACCGGGCCACCACCGAAGGTCGCACCAAGATCGCCGGTCTGAACCTTGTGTGTGAGCTCTTCGGTAACCAGAAGTGCACTCGCAGGAAGTCCCGATGCGATTCCCTTGGCCAGAGTGACCATATCTGCGTAGACTCCTCCCTGACCCGAGTACAGAAAACTGCCGGTGCGTCCCACCCCAGTCTGAACTTCGTCGAAGATCAACAGTGCACTCTGAGCATCGCAAGATTCACGAATCTGTCTCAAGATCTCCGTCGGAATCTCATACATGCCGCCCATGCTCTGAATCGGCTCCACGATGACGGCCGCGGTTTCCTCGCTCACCGCTGCAGGCACTGCTTCTGCCGACAAAGCCCGATGCATTGGCACGGGTGTGTTGAGGTACTCGACGTATTTGAGAATACCGGTGCTGGAGAGACTACCGTAGGTGCGGCCGTGAAAGGATCCCAGGATGGAAAGGACTTCCTTCCTACCTGTCGTGGCGCGTGCCAGCTTGATGGCGTTTTCGTTGGCCTCACTTCCTGAGTTTGCCAAGAATGCCTGTTCGTAAGGAGATCCTGCCATCTTTATCAGCTTCTCAACAGCGTCTGAGCGACGCTTGTTGTAGACGACGTTTGAGTAGAAAAGCAGTTGTTCTGCTTGTTCTTTGATGGCTTCCACCACTCGCGGATGACAATGACCCGTCGATATCACCGCGTGGGCCCCGTAGAAATCCAGATATTCGTTTCCCTCGATGTCGTAGACATAGCACCCGCGCCCCCGTTCCAACACCAGGGGTAGCTTGGCGTAAGTCCTGAGTTGGTACCGATCTTCGCGGTCGATGACTTCTTGAGATTGTTCTGACATTGTCTGTCTCCTCGGTTGTCTCAGATGTCCCGGGCTAAGTACATTCCAGTGTACTTAGGGTCTACGCAAAAATAACTTGGCATTTTGGCATCTCAGATTCACACCAGATTCGGCCGCTCCTCAATCGTTCGCGGCCGATTCTGGTGCAAATCTGAGCGCCAATTCTACCAAGTTATTCTTGCGCAGACCCTAAGGATATGTCGGCGGAAATCCCAGGCCCATCGTCTCTGAGAAACCGCAGATAAGGTTCATGTTCTGAACAGCCTGTCCTGCCGCGCCCTTCTGCAGGTTATCCAGGACTGACCAGACGATCAGGAAGCCATCTTGCGTCGCCGCACCGATATCGACGAAATTGGAATGTCGAACGTAGTTGACGTCGGGACATTCAGGAACCCAGCGGACGAAATACTCGGAAGAATAGTATTTCTGATATAAATCCCGCACCTGCTCAGATGTGGCCTCGCGGCTGAGAGCCATATAGTGGCTGGCAAAGATTCCCCTTATGAAGGGCGCCGAGTACGTCTGGAATACCAGGGGACGCTCGGAGGTGTCGAGGATCTGAAGGATCTCGGGCACATGTTGGTGTGAGAACGGCCTATACGGAAACAGGCTGTTGCTTCGACGGGGGTGATGAGCTCCCGGGGAGGGGCTGCTGCCACCGCCGGACGAGCCAGTTTTCGCATCGACGAATACCGGACCCTTGATCCATTTCTCCTCGTAAAGGGGATACAAGGCAAGCAGGGTGGCCGTCGCGAAGCAGCCTGGATTGGCAATGCGTTTCGCAGCGCGGATCTGAGATCGATTGATCTCGGGTAGGCCGTACACAAAGTCCTTCTGATGTTCCGGGGCCGAGAGAGGGAGCTTGTAGTATTGCTCGAAGATGTCGGGGTCCCCGATGCGAAAATCCCCACTGAGATCGATGATGACCGGATCGCCGTCCAATTGCGGAACGATGTTCATGGCCTCGCCATGGGGGAGAGCCAGGAAAAGCACATCCAAGTCTGAGGGGGAGAGGGTCTCGAGCGAGGTAAAACTGCTGTCAAGGAAGCCGAGAAGGCTCGGATACACAGCCGAGACCAGTTTTCCACTGTGTCGGTGAGAAGAGATCCAGCTGATCTCCGCTTCGGGATGACGGATCAGGATGTGTAGAAGCTCGGCACCCCCATAGCCAGATCCTCCAGCTATGCCGACTTTGACCATGGCATCAATAACTCACGGATGAAGGTACACAGTTTACCTCCACTATCAAAGACGTTGGCCGCAGGTACCGCCAGGTTTTCCTCAATATAGCGGATGCCTTCCGCGCTGTCGGTTACTGGTCCGGCCACCAGTACCGGATGCTGCCGGGGATCGTATCCCTGCTGGGTCATCCATTGGAGACTGCCCCAAACTCCCATGAAGTCGTTGGCGCAGAGGACGATACAGAGCCCGCGTTCGAGAAACTCCCGGTCTTCGAAAAGCGATGCAACCTGGTAGCCCCCAAGAATTCCGTCTCCCATCTCAAGGACGATGAAATCGGGTTCGGATTTCGCTAGATGGTGTACCAAGGAACGCGCCACCGGTGCCAGATCGGAAACCTGAGCGGTCGAGGCAAGGCTGAAGTCGTGAAAGCTAAGGACTTCCTGAGCCCCCGCCTCCTTCATACCTTTCAGATCCTGGAAGCAGGCCACGCCCGCCACCTTACCCGCGTTGACCGAAAAGCCTCGGCCCGAAAACAGTCGCAGAATTTCCTTGCAAACCGCAGTCTTTCCCGAGTTCATACAGGTGCCCATTACCAGAATCAAGGGTGTCTCCGGAAGGGGACCCGTCTTCAGTGCCAACCCCCCATCACGCAAGTTGAGTGCGCGTCCGTCACGCACGACGGTTCCCAGGTACTCGAGGCGACTCGGCCAGCCCAGTGCGCGGTGAAACGCAGTGCACTGTCCGATAACTCCTCCCTTGTTGAGTAGGTGAAGAGGGTCACCAGGGTTGAGGCCTGAAGGCAACTTTCCGGAAAAACCATACAGAGCTCGCCGAATTCCAAGGGTTCCAAGGATAATGTTGCCTTCGCTCAGACAGATTTCGCTACTGCTAGCCGTTTCCAGGTTGGGATAGGCAGGATTGACCTCCCGGACACGAGCCAGCACGATGTCGCCATGTTCAGGCTCACCCACGGATTCTATTCTCAGGGGATCGGGCAGGGCAACTTTCGAAGCCGCCGAAGCAACCAGATCAGGGAGAAACAGATCCTCCAGTGGAGGTTCTTGCTCTGTCATTGGGACGAGTCCATCAAGCATACACGCTTATAATTATACATAATCTATCCCTATGTCAAGCTTGGGTGCAGCATCATTGGGGAGTTTTAGGGTTCGTGTAAGAATAACTTCGCAGAGTTGGCGCTCAAATTTGCGCCAGATTTGGTCGCGAACGATTGAGAGAAACCACAGGAGTAGCCCAGGATAAGTTGAGGATTTCGTGACTGGGGAACGGCCGAAGATGGTGTGAAGATGAGATGGCAGAATGTGAAGTTATTTTTGCACGAGCCCTTAATACAGAGGTAGTGCATAATTTGATTCGACCCCATCCCGGTTTCCGGTTCTTGGAGAAGAGCCTTCGAGCAGGGCAGCAGATTCTAGTCCGACTTACCCTCTGCGCTGGACGCGAAGCAGGTCCTATACACCTGCTGCCGAGGAAGCTCAAGTTCTGCGGCAGCCGTCTTCACTGCCGCTGCGCGGCTCATTTCACGCAGTACCATCAAGCCTGAGACGTAGGCTGAAATATCGATCCTGGGCTTGGGAGGTGTTTCGAATCCGGCTCCCGACAGCAGCAGCGTGTACTCTCCGCGGACCTCTTCTACTCTCAGCTCGGCGAGTATTTTCTCGAGGGATCCGAAGTGGAACGTCTCGTGCGCCTTGGTCATTTCTCGGGCGACAAGCGCCTCCCGGTTGCCCAGGACCTCGAGCACCGTCTCAAGTGTTGGCAGAAGGCGATGGGGTGATAGATACATGATCAAGGTAGCATCCAACGCCGCTACCGATTTGAGTTGCTTGCGCTGGGCTTCTCGTTGCCTTCGAAGAAAGCCCAAGAAGTGGAAGCAGTCGGAGGGAAGCCCCGAAACTGAGAGGGCACTGACGGCCGCCGCCGGTCCGGGCACGGGGCTCACCGACACCTGATTCTCCCGGCAAAGCCGGACCAGGCGATATCCCGGGTCCGACACCAGGGGGGTGCCAGCTTTGCTGACCAGGGCCAGATTTTGGCCCTTCAATACTCGACCGAGCAGCTCTGACGATTTTGTTTGCTCGTTGTGTTCGTGATAGCTGGTAGTAGAGGTCTTGAGGCCCAGGTGGTTCAAGAGCCTGCGAAAATGACGGGTGTCTTCGCAGGCGATGAGATCGACCTCGCCCAGAACCGCAACGGCTCGGGCGCTCAGATCACCCAGGTTGCCCAGGGGCGTCGCTACTACATACAGGGTCCCCGCCATCGAGTTGACATTCCTTTTGGTCAGTGTAGCGATTGGAACCTTCCGAGCCTCGCGAATTGTAGCAATGTGGTCGACGCTAACACCAAGCTTGACCATTTCCTTTCTTTTTCGTCGCTTTTTTGTCTAGCGCCTAAGTGTTCCGTTCTCGCGCTCGCGATCGTAGCGGCCGCAATGATCGTTCCAGCGGATCTCGAGAAGGCTCCAGAGCAGAGCCAGACCGTCCGCCATGAAGTGTACCTTGCTGCCAGCATCATGTCGCCAGACCACGGGAACTTCCTTCATCCTGAATCCCCATTTCCCTGCTAGGTAGAGCACCTCCGCATCGAAGCCAAAGTTCTCGAGCCGCTGTTTCGCGAATATATCCCGACAGCTATCCATTTGAAACAGCTTGAATCCGCACTGAGTGTCCCGAAAGGGCAGACCGATCGTAGATCGCATGATCCGGTTGAACAGACGCCCTCCGGCTTCTCTCAGTCTAGGTTGGTGCACCTCAACCTGTGAACCCTCGACATCGCGAGAACCGAAAGCAACTTGCAACGGTCCCTCCACCATTGCGGCTTCCAGTTTGCTGATCTCCTGAATCGGCGTACTCAGGTCGGCATCACTGAAAAGGGCGTAGGCTCCACGGGCGTCCAGCATTCCCCGCCGTACGCTGTAGCCCTTTCCCCTATTCGTCTCGTTGTGGAGCACTCGTAGCGACCAATTGTCCTTCCGTCGCTCAGAGAAAAGGTCTCCGATTCGGAAGGTCCCGTCGACCGACCCATCGTCGACCACGATCAGTTCAAAGGGATGCGGCCGGCGCTCGAGATAGGAAATAATCTGTTCCAGAGAGGAAGCCAGGCGGTCTTCCTCATTGTAGGCAGGGATGACGACAGACAGGAGAGGATCGGTCATTCGAGGAACCGAAGGGCCTCTTGCAGGCGCTCGACAGTCTTTTTCTGTCCCAGAATGCCAATGACCTCAAAGATTCCGGGAGAAGCGGCCCTACCTGTCAGGGCCACGCGAACGGCTCCGATGAAGCTCCCGGTCGCGATCTGGTGCTGCTCGGTGAGAGAGCGTAAGACTTGTTCCGCCGTCTCGAGATCGAGCTCTGTCACCTGGGCATAGGCTTCATGAAGGTCTTTCAAAGCTCGGTAGAGTTGAGATCTGGCCTCGGGCTCCGCGGGGGAAAGGTGTTTCTCGGCCGCTTCTGGGTCGTACTCGACCTGGTCCGAAAGGTAAGGTTTCCCGAGCGTTGCAAAATCCGTAAGCCTCTTCGCCCGGCTCTGCAGCAGTTTCAGCAAGCGTAAGAACCAGTCACGGCCCGCTCCTTCCCAGTCAGGATCCCAAAGCTGTTCTTCTACCAGGAAGTGTCGCACCCTGGGCTCGAGCTCCTCGACTGCTAGACTTCTCATGTGCTGGCCATTCATCCACTCCAGTTTCTTGGGGTCGAAGACTGCGTTGGCCTTGTTGATCCGGTCGAGGCTGAATTTTTGGGTGAGCTCTTCCGATCCGAGCACTTCCTGATTGTTTCCAGGCGACCAACCCAACAGAGCCAGGTAGTTTCTCAAGGCTTCGGGCACGAAGCCCTGATCACGAAACTCCAGTAGCGAAGACGCACCATGTCTCTTGCTCAACCGCTTCCTGTCTGGTCCCAGAATCAAGGGCAAATGAGCGAAAACAGGCGCCTCATTGCCGAGGGCCTGATGAAGGAGAATATGCTTGACCGTGTTGAGCAGATGATCCTGTCCGCGAATCACGTGGGTGATCCCCATATCGCGGTCGTCGGCGACCACCGAAAGGTGATAGGTAGGCATACCATCGGAGCGCAGAAGCACAAAGTCGTCGACGTGGTCACGACGGACCTTGATCGTCCGAAATACACTGTCACGAAACCTGAACCCGTCCAGGGGTGGAATCTTGAACCTGACGGTAAAGGAACCCCCCTCCTCGAGACTGGCATCTATGTCAAGCTGAGAGAGTTCCCGGCAGGTCTCGTCATAGCGCCACGTCTCACCTGCCTCGACCGTCGCCTGCTTCTTCTGCTCCAGCTCGTCCAGGGAACAGAAACAACGGTAGGCCTTGCCTTCTTCCAGCAGTTTCTCGGCGACCGAGTGGTATAGATCGAGGCGCTGGGATTGGTAGTAGGGGCCCTCATCCCAGAGCGTACCCAGCCACTCCATCCCTTCCAGGATTCGATCGGCCATCTCAGGACTGGAGCGTTCAAGATCAGTGTCCTCTATGCGAAGGATGAAGGTGCCGTCATTCTGACGGGCGTAGAGCCAGTTGAAGAGGGCGGTTCGGGCTCCTCCAATATGAAGATGACCGGTAGGACTAGGAGCAAATCGTACTCTCACTTCCATAAGTTATTCTCGCCCCAAACCGCGCTGGTTCTTTCGAGAAAGAAACTCCAGTGTCCTGCAGTGGCACGGGCATCCCTGTCCGTGATGAGCGACTCGTGGAGCCAGAGGCTCCACAATCACGGCCTGGAAGGCCGTGCCACGGTTGAACTTGGAACTAAATCAAGTTTCAGCTTAGCGCCGCCCCCGGCGGAACCGGATCGTACAAGAAAGAAACTTCTTCTCATCCCAACGGGAGCCCCTCCCCCACGCCGAAGGCGTTCCTGCGAGTAGCCCAGGGTTTGGGTCGCCTGTCCTCTCTGCGCTGAAGGCGTTATTGCTAACACGTTGCCGGTCAGCAATAACACCTTCGGTGTAAGAGATATCTCAGATACGCCCTTCCATCACCAAATCAATCGTTTCCGTCTTTCTTGCCCCCAGATCTGAAAATGAAGTTTCAGGTCAGTCCCGCCCCCGCTGCGCTGCCCCATTCGAGAAAGAAACTTCGGCTCGGAGGCCACCGCCACGGTTTTTCGGACAATCGCCTCAAAAAGTATATATCCGATTCAAATCAATAGGTTACGTCATTTTCCCATCCAAATCTTAAAATGAAGTTTCAGCTTAGTGCAACCCCCAGCCGTGCTGGATTATTCAGGAGGAAACTTCCAAGGCGGAGCTGCCAGGTTTGGACCCTGATCAGGGCCCGCTCCCTGACGGTCACGGCTCTGTCATCGGGCGATTCTCCATGATCACCTCGCCATTCGAAGTTCCCGTAGGAACCGCTCGCCGCGCTTTCCCAGGAGCAGAGCCGTGCGACGTTCAGACGTTCAGACGAATCGTTCAAGTTTCAGCTTCGTACATCGAGTGTGCCTCATGAAGTTGCGGCTTGCCCCGATATCGAATGCTCACCCTTCCAGCCGGGGCCGCGTACGACCTTTCCGGGCGTCTTCCCGGTGTGCTCGCCATCCTGGAGAACCTGGACTCCATTCACGAAAACGTGAACTACGCCGGTGGAATATTGATGCGGCTTTTCGAAGGTCGCGTGGTCCTGAATCCTCGCTGGATCGAAGACCACGAGGTCGGCAAAGTATCCCCGTCTGAGCATCCCCCGTTTCTGTATCCTCAGGTTGGATGCCGGCAGCGCGGTCAATTTACGGATCGCCTCTTCCAAGGAGATAATCCCTTCCTCCCGTACGTACCGGCCCAGAAGGCGGGCGAAGCTGCCGTAGGCTCTCGGGTGCACGCTGCTTTCCAGAAATACTCCCTCGGCTGCCAGGGAGCCCGAATCCGAACAGAAGCTGACCCATGGAAGTGCGATCTTCTTGCGTAGGTTGTCCTCCGACTGTGTGAAGTAGACTGTGCCGATCCTGCTCCGGTCCTCCAAAATCAGGTCCATCACGGTCTCCTCGGGTGAAGTTCCGCGCATTTCGGAGACGGCGGCCAGCGTCTTACCTGTCAGAGGCTTGAGGCTGTCACTTCTGAATCCGACCAGGAGAATGTTTTGGGGCGATCCTGCGCCGTGGTACATGTTCTCCCACTGGTCCGATCCCTCCAACATGTCTCTGGCGATACGCTTGCGCGTCGCGGGATCCTTCAGACGTTTCAAGGCGGCATCGAATCCGCCTTCCTGTACCCAGGGTGGCATGGTCGAAGTCAGCCCGGTTGAGCTGGCCGGATAGTTGTAGACATCTGCAGTTATCTGCAGACCCTGGGCGCGGGCCTGCTCCACCCGTTTGACTACCTGGGCGAGCTTCGCCCAGTTACTGCGCCCGGAGGCCTTGAGATGGTAGATCTCGGCGCGAATCTTTGCCTGTTCGGCGATCACCAGCAACTCATCCACCGCTTCCGTCAGCCTGGAAGCTTCGTTGCGAAGGTGCGAAGCGTAGATGCCGTCGTATTCCGCCGCCGCTTTTGCCAGCGCAATCAACTCGTCGGTCTTGGCGAATGACCCGGGAGGATAGATCAGCGAGGAGGCTATCCCTAGAGCCCCCTCTTCCATGGCTTTGCGCACCAGATTCTGCATCTGGCCCAATTCCTCCCGAGTAGGAGGCCGGTCCTCGTAGCCCACCACGTATTTTCGAGGCGTCGCGGCACCAATGAACGAGGCGACATTGGTGGAGACTCCACGGCGCTCGAGGAACTGCAGGTATTCGTCCAGTGTGGTCCACTCGATCTCGTACTTGATATCTCCCTGACGACGCACCATCTCCCGCTTCATCTCGTCGTTGAGCGGCCCCATGGAATTTCCTTCTCCCATGATTTCCAGGGTCACTCCTTGGCGGATGTCGCTCTGGGAATGTCCATCCTCGATGAGCGCCTCATTTGCCCAACTCATCATGTTGATGAATCCCGGAGCCACTGCCAATCCCTCCAGGTCCAGCTCGATCTTTCCGCTGGAGTCAGGCTCGGTGCCGATAGCCGCAATCCGATCACCCCGAATTCCCACGTCGGCGGGGAAAGGGGGCATTCCACCACCGTCGTAGATCACCCCGTTACGGAGGATCACGTCGTATTCGACTGCGGGTGAGCAGTTGGCTAAGACGATGAACCCCAATGCCAAGAGAAGCGCAACTCTTCCGTTCATCATTACTCGATTCAGGGCTCGGTTAAAAATAACTTCACATTCTGCCATCTCATCTCCACACCATTTTCGGGCGCTCCTCGATCGCGAAATCCTCAATGTAGGCCCGGCTGCGCCTGCGGTTTCGCTCAGTCGTTCGCGACCACATCTGGCGCAAATCTGAGCGCCAACTCTGCGAAGTTGTTCTTGACAGAGCCCTTAGCTGGGGATGGGCCACGACCACCCGCTCTCGAAGCCGCCGTCTACATACAGCATCTGTCCCGTCATGAACGCGGATGCCTCTGAAGCCAGGAAGACCGCGGTGCCAATCATATCCTCTGGTTGACCCAAGCGCCCCTGGGGCGTGTTGCTGTCGACCCAGGATTTCATCCGCTCGTCCGACCAGAGCTTGCGGCTCAGATCGGTGAGAATAAAGCCTGGGGCGATGCCATTCACCCTGACCCCTTTCGGGCCCCACTCCAGGGCCAACAGCCGTGTCAGTTGGCCAACCCCGGCTTTGCTGACAGCATAGGGAAGTAGGTTCTTCAAAGGACGGTGTGTGGTCAAGGAACCGATGTTGATCTGGCTGCCCTTCCCCTGACGTATCATCTGTTTGCCGACCGCCTGGCAGAGCAACACCGACCCCTTGAGGTTGACGCCGACAACGAAGTCGTACTCCTCTTCGGTGACCTCGGCAGCCGGCTTGCGCTGGTTCACTCCGGCAGAGTTGACGAGGGTGTCGATACGCCCAAAGTCGCTTACACATCGATCGACAAGCTTCGCTACTGCTCTACTATCAGCGACGTCACATACCATGGCCCGCACCGGTTCCCCGTCGCTAGTGATCTCCTGGGCCGCAGCCTCGGCCGACTCCTGGTTGCGGCCTGTGATTACGACCCGGGCTCCGCGCTCGGCAAAACCCCGTGCGATCGCCTTACCGATTCCTCTGGTCCCACCGGAAACAAGCACAACCTGGCCAGCTACCGAGAACAATTTGTCTTTCATGCCTTACTATCCCAGATTCTCAACCTTTTGGCGAAAGACCTCGTAGGCTTTCACCTGATCCTGTGCGAAAGACTTTGCCCCTTTGTCACGAAGGTCATCGGAGATCTGTGTGAGCGAGGTCTCGTCAGGAGCCAACACGCGCTCACGCACCAGGGACAAGATCTCGTCGGCCGTTTTTAAGGCTCCTGTGCCCGTTGAGACCGCTTCTTCCCAGCGCCCGATCGTTTCCGCTTCCTGCACCATCCAGGGGATGGGGTCCATTACTGTGGGCCGCATTGGTATCCCGGTCTGCTTCAGTCGGTCTTCTAGAACCTGGAGGGTCTTGGCGGGGAGGGTGTTGCCAAGATAGGGACCAAAGAACGGCAGCACGTAGATCAAATCACTGTAGACACCAGACTGCTTGTTGCCGCTGCTGGCAATCAAGACGCGCTGGATCGGTCCCTTCTCGAGCTTGGCGAAACGCGTCCTCAGGCTCTCAATCGACGCATGAATTTCCGTGAAAAGGTTCTGAGGATCCTGGAACTCCTCCCCCAGGAAGATGGCTCGCGACATCTGATAGATCTTTTTCCCATGGGCTATCGCCGTTTTGCCTCTCAAATGTTTCAGCAGATCCCGATCCGAAGGACTTGTACTGTTCTCGAGCTGCTTGTCGATGAGCCCATCGACCACCGTATCCAGACGGCTGACGAAAAGGCTGTTGACCGACCGAGTGGCGGAGACATCGATTCCCCGTGAGGCCACAGCTTCCAAGCCATCGACGTATCCCCAAACTGTGTTGATGTAATGATTGGCCCCAAACACCAGCGTGATATTTGGATTAACCAACCGGCCACTCTCGCCTCCCCCCTCGACAGCCTGGCTGATCATCGCTCGTATGGCCTCGGGAGACGGGCCCACATTTGCCAGCTTGACCAATAGCCAGGGCGAAATCGCTTGGATTCTCTGAGCCTCTGCCGCAATCGCAGAACCATCGGCTGCACGGGTGGCGTCGGTCTCGCGGCTGAACGCCAGTGAGTCCCTTGCGTCGACCCAGCGTTCCAGGGCTCGAGCCGAGTCCAAGGCTTCCTGATTGTAGAGAAGATTGAAGATCTCCTCGGGCGTCTTGCCCTCGCCGTGCAGAGCTGCGATCTCGGCATCGAGCAGGCCGGCGGTCACTTTGGCCAGAAAAAGCGATTGATTGCTGGTCTGTCCCAACACCCCCAGCTGCAGCCACTTTTCCAGGACGTCGGCCTCGACCAGGCCATCGAGGGCAAAGGCGGTGCCTCCTTCTTCGGTGTGGTATAGGTCGCGCAAAGTTCGAGCGAGGTCGATCATTTTCAGCCTCCGATTTTGCGAGCCATCGTACCATTTCTTGATGATTTTCGCCCAAGACAAGCGCAGCCGCTGATCACTGGAACACTCGCTCTTCCTAGTAGAGTGTGGGCGATCCGCTGCACTCTCCGGGCGGGACCTTGCCTGCCATGGTATGATCCGGTGAGGAGGTTTCGAACGGAGGTAGTCCATGAGAAAGCTTGTCGCAATTTCCGTTGTCTTGGGCTGGATGGCCATGCTTCCGGGAAGGAATGCTGCCGGGGCTGTGGAAGTTTCGGGTCCAGTCCAGCTGGACCAGAGGGTTCAGCTCTTCATCGACGACTTCTTGATCGAACGCACGGACAGGGTCTGGCGTACCCTCAACCGCTCGCGCAAGGCTCCGGAGAACCCCATCATCAAACCGGACCGTCCCTGGGAAGGCTATCTGGTCCTGCAGCCTGGGAGCGTCATCTACGATCCCAACCAACGGCAGTTCCAGATGTGGTACAACGCGCTGGCCACCGAGACTGACTCCGACATCGATCAGTTCCTCTGCTACGCTATCTCCCAGGATGGCGTCCACTGGGAAAAGCCTGCGCTGGGCTTGGTGGAATTTAGGGGATCCAAGGCCAACAACATAGTCCTTCGCTGGTGCAATTGGAATCATTCAGTGATTCGCGACCCGGACGACCCGGACCCAGATCGCCTCTATAAGATGGTCTACTGGCAGACCCACGATAAGGACCGTTGTGGCATTTGGTCAGCGTTTTCGCCCGATGGCATCCGTTGGACCGACTCAGATCGAAACCCGGGTGTGCCTTGCTGGGCGTCTGGAGACACCTTCAGCGTGATGAAGGATCCGGTCTCCCGCCAATTCTGGCTTTACCACAAGACCAGCCCCGGCGGACCGCGCAAGCTGTCACGATTGGTCAGCGATGACTTCATTCACTGGCGGGACAACGATTTGGTTCTGGAGCCGGATGAACATGACTCTCCCGGAACCGAGTTCTATGGCCTCTCGGCCTTCCCCTACGGAAGTCAGTACCTGGGCCTGCTCTGGGTCTTTCATACCTCGCTTCAAACCATGGACGTGCAGATCGTCTCTAGCCGCGATGGGATTACCTGGGACAGGAGCGTGCATCGTCGACCCTTTGTTACCCTCGGGTATCAAAGAAACCAGTACTCGGGTTATAGCTTCGACAGTGGGATGGCTTGGCCCGCCACCGCTCCCGTGAGCCGCAACGGATCCCTGTGGTTCTACTATTCGGGATTCGACAATCTCCACAACGCTCCTTCCGCGGAGCACACGGGGCAACTGGGCTTGGCGCGAATCCGGCAGGACGCCTTCTGCTCCTTCGACGCAACAGCCGAAGGGTATGTCCTCACTCGCCCTCTCAAGTTCTCGGGTACAAACCTGGATGTCAACGTTCAGCTACTGTCTGGAGCGCAACCCGGTGCGGACGCTCCCTGGCGAGGTATCTTCAACGATCGACCCGACCAGGGCGGCTACCTGAGGGTAGAAGTCCTGGATGAGAGCGGTGATGCAATCCCCGGATACGAAGCGGAGAAGTCGAATCTGGCCGGGATGGACGATATCTTCCGCAAGGTTTCCTGGGAAGGGAAGAAGGATGTGAAAGATCTCCAAGGAAAGCCAGTCCGATTGAAGTTCGTCCTCAGCCGGGCCAAGCTATATTCCTTCAGAATCAACTGACGCGGAATGGCCGCCTCTCGAACCGACGCTTCGTCGACGGTCCCCCCTCTTTCGTTACTCCACCTTTTCACTCTGTGGTCCTTTGCGATCGCTCAGCCCCTCTTCGACCTCTTGGGGAGCCATCCGGAATTCTTCGTAGCCCGACGAATAGTCTCCCTTGAACTGTCCCTTCTCGTGCTCTGCCTGAGCCTCCTGTTTCCTGCCGCAGTTGGCGGGACTCTTCTTCTACTTTACAGGGTCAACCGGCGAATGGCGGGCGCCCTCCAGACGGTGCTTTTTGGGACGCTGGTCGGATTGATATTCCTGCCGGTTCTGAGATGGAAGGGGCCACTTTCCGGATACTGGATCCTGCTACCGGCAGTCTTGGCGGGATTGACTTTCGTCGTCGTCTACACTCGATCTTCATCCGTAAAGCTCTTGCTGCGTGTCTTGAGCCCTTCTGTGCTCGTCTTTCCCATCGCTTTCTTGGCCTACTCCCCAACCACGAAGATTTTGGCGCCCGACACATCAGCTCAGCCAGAGGTGACCAAGATCGAATCAGCAGGAGATGGGGTTTCGGTCGTCATACTGGTTCTGGACGAATTGCCTCTTTTCTCCCTGCTCGATGCGGAGGGAAACATCGATGCGGAGCGATTTCCGAACTTCTCCGCCCTGGCCGCCGACTCGACCTGGTACCGGTACGCCACAACAGTTGCCGAATCCACTGATAGAGTACTCCCCTCTATCCTCAGCGCGTCCTATCCGGTATCGGACACACTGCCGATCTACCTGGATCATCGGGACAATTTGTTTACTTTCCTGGCCCGGACCCATGAGCTGAAGGTCTTCGAGTCGATCACTCAGCTCTGTCCACCCGAACTGTGTCCCCCGCGCTTTCGAGAATCCTTCCACACCAGAATGCGCATACTTTTGGAAGACGTGGCGATAGTCTATGAACATCTGGTGCTTCCAGAGCCGTTAGCCGAGGGCATTCCCGATATTCGCCAAGGTTGGGGCCAGTTTCGTAAGGCATGGCAGGCAGTGTTCTACGATCAGGCAGTCTCGAGTTTCGACCGTTTCCTTGAGAGCTTTGAGTCCTCTTCGAATCCGAGTCTCTACTACTACCACGGGCTTCTGCCCCATTTTCCTTGGATGTTATTGCCCTCGGGTAAGCGCTATGCCGACGGAAGCAGGAGTGAGTTATTCTTCCGAGAGGGAAACTGGGTCGATAACGATGTCCTGGTAGCGCATGCGTTTCAGCGTTATCTGTTGCAGCTTGGGTTTACTGACCGCCAGCTGGGGCGATTAGTCGAGCGCCTGAAGCAGATCGGATTGTACGAGCGAGCCTTGATTTTGGTGTTTGCCGACCACGGTTTCGGCCTCCATCCGGGAGGGTCGCGCCGTAGTGTCAATCCTCAGAACTTTTCGGACATCATGTCAGTGCCCCTATTCGTCAGGTTTCCCGGACAGACTGCGGGTGTCGTCAACGCGGGGGCGGCCCAGTTGGTCGATCTTCTTCCGACAATCGCCGAGGTGTTGGGACTGCCCCTCGACTGGCCAATAGACGGAGTTTCTCTACTCGCCGAACCGGCAACGAAGTCGAGCACCAAGCTGATCTTCGGGAGGGGACGGAGTTTTCCCTGGATAGTGGATGGCCGAGTCGAGAAGCTATTGCGCCCGACACTCTGTGTTGACGGACGAGTCTATCCCCAGCCGTCCAGGGGAGTGGTCGGATCGGTTGATTCCGTGGAGACGTTGGAGACTGAGATCGAGATCCAGGGAAAAGCGGGAGACGCGCAACTGGGTAAGCCGGCAGCTGGGGTGTTCGTTTTCCTGGACGACCAACTGATGGAGCGGGTTCCGGTGGACGAGGAAAGACCAGAGGTAGCGGCCTACTTCGACAATCCTCGGCTGCTCCATTCAGGCTTTCGCATTCGGCTGAAGCGATCCTTGTTTGAGCAGGATCCGCCGCCGGTGCTTCGGATTTTCGCCTGGGATTCCGGGGGCGCCACCGAGTTGAATTATCCGCGAGATTTTGCCTGGCTTCCCACGACGGTAGAGTCCCGGATTCCTGGATTGAACCGTCCACACTCCTGTGGCCCTGGAGTCTCAGGGCTGGTGCTCACGGCGGACGAATCCGCACAAACCGCTCAGGAGAAATCGGTAAGACGCTTAAAGTGCAGGGCAATCGAGTCCGGCCGCGATCTGATACTCCCTCCAGTTGCCTTTGGCGAACTTGTGGGGCTGAGCGAAGAGGATTTGGGAGCCGAGCCGGCGGAGTTTCGGGTGGAAACAAGCGCGTCCGGACGGCTCCAATCCCAGATTGGCCAGCCCAGTTTCGATGGCGCCGAAGTGAGGGGCTGGGTTGTCGGGTTGGATCCCTTGCCGAAAGACGCACATCTATTATTGACGTTCAACGGGGTCGTCACGAGTGTCCTGCCCCTACTACGAGATTCGGCAGGAGAAATCCTATTCGTGGGCGTGTTGCCAGAGCAGCCTGCAGGCCTCAAACGCCTGTCTTTTTACGTGGTTTGGCGAGATGGAGAGCGCTCTCGGTTGTTGAAGCCTACGCCATCTTCCCAAAGCTGATCTCCAGTGTCGAGGATGATCTCCAGGACAGTGTTTGCGCTCAAGCTGGCCACTACCATTGCCTTCTCGTTTCTTCTTCTCGAGTCTCTGCTGCTGGTTTTCAATGACACGGTTTTCCATAGTTCCTTCGTCATCTATGACCCAGAAATGGGATTTCGCGTCAGGCCCTACATGCGTAATTCGAACCGATTCGGCTTCAACGATCGAGATTACCCCTTGCAACCCATTCCAGGAACCTATCGCATCGCGATCCTGGGGGATTCGTTCAATTGGACGGGTGGTCGTACCTGGAACTACACCAGAGTTCTGGAACGGCGATTTGCAGAGTCTGACTCCGACCCTGCGATTGAGTTGATCAACACCGGTTATCCTGCTACCCATACCGCAGAACAACTGCGTCTTCTGGAAAGGTTCGTCCTGCAATACAATCCCCACCTGCTGCTCTTGGGGTTTTTTGTGGGAAACGATTTTGTGGAGGCAGACCCCTGGCGCCGTCGAATCGCTTTCGGCGGGGCCACCACCGACATAGATTTGCGCAATGGAAGGGAGTGGATGCTTTGGAATCAGCCCCTTTTGTTTCGCAGTCGGGCGATGCTTCTGATCCGGAACCGAATACTCGAGTATCAGAATAGAGGCAAGGGGCGGCAGGCTTCTCTCGAGATGTCGAGACAACGGTATCTCAAGCTCGAGTTCGGCAGGATGCAATTTGCCAACCTCAATCGAAGGGAGCAATTCGGGGCACACCAGAACCTCGTTTTGAACAGTCTTAAAGAGATGAAGGCCGTCTGCATGAGGCAGGGCATCGAGTTTGTCGTTGTCGCCTTTCCGGACGAATTTCAGGTAGATCCATCGCTGAGGGCAGCTGTGTGGCGCCATTATAAGGAGAACCCTCAGGACTACAGAGTGGACCGAGGCCAGAGGCTACTCGAAGAGTTTTGCGCTCGCGAGAAGATTGACTTTTGGGATCTGCTTCCCGTTTTCGAGGAAGCCCACCAGACCGGTCAGAAACTGTATCTCCCGAACAACTCCCACTGGAACAAGGACGGAAATCGGTTAGCGGGCAGGGAATTGTTCTCGAAGGTGGTTACGTGGATAGAGGATTCCGGGAGAAGGGATAGGGCAACCTCCGAGTGAGTCTAAGTACATTGTTTCATAAATACGGTAATGTTTGTGGCGAGCCTAGCGGCTCTACCTCCGGCGGTCTGGAGCCCACCGCTACGAAGGACCAATATTCTCGTGACTCTCTCAATCAATCTGGCTTACCCTATGGGCTGATTCGATAAAGGAGCATTTCATGAAGAAAGTGAAGGCGGCGTTATTGGGCTTGGACAATCCACATTCTGTGGCTCACTTGAAGACACTTCAGCAATTGCCCGAGGTGGAGAGCATTCTCATCTGGTCGGAGCGAGAGGAGCTGGACGCTTCCCTGGAGGAGGCAAGCAGCGAGAAGGTTGAGAGTGTCGATACCAATCTGACGTCGGTGCTGACCGACGACGACATCCACTTCGTGATCACCTGTCTCCGCAACGATCAGAGTGCGGATGTCTGCATCCGGGCACTGGAGGCGGGAAAGCATGTCATCGCGGAGAAGCCCATTGGTCTCACTGCCGCCGAGGTTCAGCGGGTGGACCAGACAGCCGACGCCCTGGGCCTTAAGCTGGGGGTTTTCTATGGACGTCGTTACCATCCTCTTGTATGTCAGGTCAGGGAGATCGTGCAGCGTGGGATTCTTGGGACCCTGATCTCAGCTGAGCTTCGAAACCTGACCACTCAAGTTCGCTTTCGGGATCCAGATCACTGGCTTTTCAAGAAGCACCATTCCGGTGGCGGTATGCTCTCCTGGCTGGGGTGCCACGACGTGGATATAATCCGTTATATCAGTGGCGAAGAGATTGTGTCGGTGTCAGCCGAAGTGGCCACTCGAAACGGTGAAGATATCGATGTCGAGGACGTGGCTGTTATGTCCTTCAGGCTGGCCTCGGGAGCGGTTGGGGTATTGCACGTGGGCTATGTCATGGCCCTCAGCGGCGGTGGCTATCACAACATCGGGGGCTACGACACCTACGTCGGTCTAAACGGGCAAGGAGGCCGCCTGCATTGGTCCTCGGACGGCACTCCCTCTCGGCTTCTGGTAGAGTCGGACCATCCCGACTGGAGCGCGGCCCCAAAGCGTCAGTTCGACTATACCCTTTCCTCGTCGCCCTCCTACGGCGGGGTCCATGGAGAGACCTTCGTCCAGGATTTCCTCCGCGCTACCTGGGGAGAGAGGGAGGTTCCTGCCTCGGGCAAGGATGCCCTTCAAGTGGCACGTGTGGTGGAAGCAGCCTACGAATCCAGCGAGAGCGGGCAGCGCGTGCAGATCCCCACTGAATAGTGAGCAGTAAGAACTTGAAGTGAGCAGTGCCGGAGCCGCCGCGGCCCGACAGTGCCAGGAACGACCCGAAGGGAGATGATGATGACCAAGTTTCACGGCCTTTTTCCGGCGGTAATCACGCCAATGACTCCGGAGGGGGAGCTCAACGAAGCCGCTTTCCGCAAGGTTCTGGAATTCAACATCCAGGCAGGAGTACACGGTTTTTGGATAGCAGGAGGCAGCGGAGAGAGCATCCTCATCGGCGAGGACGAGAATAGGCGCATTGCCCAGATCGCCGTAGATCAGATAAGAGGCAGGGTGGGGACCATCATGCACGTTAGCGCGCCCACCACCGCCGAAGCCGTTCGAAACGCACAGAATGCCGCGCGAGCTGGAGTGGATTCCATCTGTGGGCTGCCCCCCTGTTTCTATGGTACGGGCGATGACGAACTAGTAGAGTACTATCGAAGTGTAGGTCAGGCTGCCGATCTTCCCCTGTTTGTCTACAATCTTCCCGAAGCCACCGGCGTCGAGATCACTCCCGAATTGGCCAAGAAGATCCAGGGCAGCGTCCCACAGTTGGTTGGACTCAAGCACTCAGCCCCAAACTTCAAGAATGTCTGGAAATTCTCTCAAATGGGACTGCAGTGTTTCATGGGATTCAGCTCTCTCATGCTTCCTGCGCTGACCGTAGGTGCGGTTGGCAGCGTCGATGGACCTCCCAATGTTGCCCCCGAGCCCTTTGTTGAAGTCTGGGAGGCTTACCAGGCTGGAGATTGGAAAAGAGCGCAGGATGCTCAGGACAGAGCTGCCCACATCTTCAATCTCTTCGAGGGGGAGTATGGTCCCTACATCGGCGTTCTCAAGAGTCTCCTGAGCAGGCGCCTAGGCGTGGACTGCGGTAATCCTCGGCCCCCGAGTCTGCCTCTCACAGAGGAGCAGGAAAACAGGGTCTGGGAGCGTTTTTGTGAGTTGATGCCTACGGGTGCAACCGTCGGCGACTGAACCCGATCAGTTCATGGAATTCCCGATTGCCAACTCCGGATCGAGTCTGCGCTCCGCTGGAATTTCCTCGAACCAAAACCCTCGAAGGAGCGTTGCTGAATGTCCGCCACAAAATTCTTGATCACTGCCCCGATTGAAGACGCAGCCACGGAAATCCTGGCAACCTTTGCCCCCGTCACGATCTCTCCGTCGACAGCCCATGAGACGCTCCTGGGTTTACTCGACGGAACCATCGGCATCGTCGCTCGCGGAGAGGCGCAGATGAACCGGGCGCTGATCGAGGCCGCAACCGATCTAAAGGTCGTGGGCCGAAGCGGCGTTGGCTATGACAACGTGGACGTAGATGCCCTGAGCGAACGGGGTATCCCCCTGATCATCGCTCCCGTCGGTGGGTTTGCGGTGGCCGAGGCAGCCCTGGCGCTGTTGCTCGCGTTGATCAAGCAACTGCCGGCCATGGACCAGGCCGTCCGCTCGGGTGACTGGCTCAGGCGCTACACCGCCCAGATCGGCGATATGGACGAACACACGTTGGGCATCGTCGGTCTGGGCCGAATCGGATCTCATCTAGCCAAACTACTGCAGCCCTTCGAGATGACCATCCTGGGATACGATCCCTACGTAGATGAGGGAGCTATGGGGGAGCTGGGCGCGCACAAGGTGGACCTGGACGAACTGCTGCGACGCTCGGACTACGTTTCCCTACATATGCTGCTGAACGATGAGACCCGGGGCATGATCGGGAAGGCAGAAATCGCGCAGATGAAGAAGGGTGCGGTGCTTCTCAACCTGGCCCGAGGCGGAATCATCGATGGTCTCGACCTGCTCGCGGACGCCCTCGATGAAGGCCAGCTGAGCTTTCTAGGCTTGGATGTCTTTCCCACCGAGCCGCCCGACGTCTCGCATCGGTTGTTCAAGGATAAGCGATGCATCTTCAGCCCACATGCGCTGGGGATGAGTCAGCTGGCCATGGATCGTGTGTGTCGCTCGATGGCCAATGACATGCTCGCCGTCCTGGAAGGTCGCAAACCCCGTTACTGCGTCAATCCAGAGGTGCTAAGCTGAAACTTCAAGAATACGTCGCACGTCTGAACGTCTCCTGTCCTCCGGAGGTCCCGCCAACGGGTGAACTACCAGCGTTACGAAGCCAAGTCCGACAGAGTCGCGAACGACTTGAGCCCTTAGCAACATGAGGCCAAGTTCCGAGGAAAGAGCCGGACAACTCTTCCCCACGCAGTGACGCACAAATCCCAGTAGCCGGAAGTTTCTTTCTTGAATGGGGCAGCGCAGCGGGGGCGGGACTAAGCTGAAACTCCCTTTGGTTCTAGAAGGTATCCGGTTTTTCAACCGTGGCACGGCCTTCCAGGCCGTGATTGTCGAGCCCTTGGCTCGACGTATCGGGTATCGCGGGCAGGGATGCCCGTGCCACTGCAGTATACTAAAGACTTCTGAATGATTCAGATCGGCTATGAGCGTCCGGCTACGGATCTGTTGCCGATCCTGTCGGGGGCTCCGACAACAACCCTCCGTCGTTCACGGCCTTGTTCGCACTCTCTTGTCTCAAGTAGCGCAGAGGGTTGACGGGGACGTTACCCCTGCGAATTTCGAGATGGCAGTGATGGGTGCTAGCGTTTCCGGTACGCCCGACCCGGGCAATGGGTTGGCCTTGGCGGACTGGCTCGCCGGGTTGGACCAGGACTGTTGAGTTATGAGCATACAGGGAGCGCAGCCCGCCGCCGTGATCCAGGACCACAGTCTTCCCGTAACCGCGCATTCTGGCACTCGAGACAACCCTACCGGCCCGGACTGCCCGGACTTGCTGGCCGCTTTGGCCCCGGATGTCGATGCCTCGGTGACGATGAGCTCCACGGTTTACTCCGAAGCGGGAAAGAACCGCTCCGCCCGAGACCGGCCACGCCCAATCTCCGCCGCCTGTGTCCGGAATCAGAATCCTCTGATTCACCGATAGCTTGTTGGGATCACCAAGTTTGTTCAGGTTGACCAACTCCGCCACGGTGACGCCATATTTCCTCGAGATGGACCACAAGGACTCGCCGGGCCGTACCCGATGGTAGACAGGTTCCCCAACCTCCACGTCTGTCGCGACTGGAGCTGTTGTACGGGCTTCGCTAGGAAGATGAATACCGGGCCCAGTGCGTCGGGACTTTGCGCAGCTCGGGAGGATGATCAGCAACCCGATCAAAACGCACCAATGCCCCCCACTTCGAGGAGAAGGGGATCTAGTCGACCTTTGGTAGGAGGATTCAGAGATTCCCATGGGTGAGTAATCGAGCTAAGATATCAGAGCGGCAACCTTGATGGAAGTCTTCCCGAACTCCGGAAAGCGGCTGTGTGTAAACCATCTATTCCAATCGCAGCACTATTCCTTGCACTTGCCTGCCCCACTCTAGCGTTTGCAAGCAGTGGGACTGCCTCGGAGATCGGCCCTCGGCGTCCAGATCTGCCCGATGATCCAGGTGGGCAGCTGGCCAATCCGATCGACCGTTGGGTTCAAGCCTACCTGAAGCAGCAGGGAAGTTCTCTTCCGGAACCGGTCGCGGACCCAGTCTTCGTCCGCCGGGTGCACCTCGATCTGTGGGGTCTTCTCCCCTCGCCCCAGGAAAGCGGGACCTTCGTCCAAGCTACCGATTCGAATAAGCGCAGCGCTCTTATCGATCTTCTACTGGGCGAGGACACGAAGTACGCAGAACACTGGATGAGCTATTGGAACGATCTGCTTCGCAATGACGAGGGCGTCCGCTACCACGGAGGGCGTGCGTCTATCTCGGATTGGCTGCTGGGAGCGCTGGAAGCCAATCTGCCCTATGACCGCTTCGTCTCAAGACTCTTGAACCCCTCTGGGGAAGACGATCCCAAAGGCTTCCTAATCGGTGTCAATTGGCGAGGGACGACGAGCGCCAGTCAAAAGCCCGCGATGCAGGCGGCTCAAAATAGTGCCCTGGTCTTTTCGGGCGTCAATCTGAAGTGTGCTTCCTGCCACGATAGCTTCGTGGATCGGTGGAAGCTCGCGGACAGCTTCGGACTGGCCAGCATGTTTTCAGAGGAACCGTTGGAAATGGTGCGCTGCGATGTCGCCCTCGGAGAGCAGGCTTCACCCAAGTTCCTCTTTCCAGAGTTGGGAGGGATTCCCACCGGACTTCCACTAGCAGAGCGTCAGCGGATTGCGGCCAGTCTGTTCACGTCTCCTGTAAATGGTCGCTTTCCGCGCACACTGGTCAACAGAATCTGGACCAGGCTGCTTGGGAGATCTCTGGTCAAGGACATAGACGACCCTGGAGCCAAGCCGTGGTCGCGCGATCTGCTGGATTGGCTGGCCTCGGATTTCGTAGATCAAGGCTACGATATTCGAAAATTGCTGCGCCGAATCATGACGTCTCGCACCTACCAACTCCCTTCTATCGACTACTCGGATGACGGCAAGCAAGGACCCCGTTTCAAAGGACCTGCCTTGCGAAGGCTCACCTCAGAACAGTTCCTCGATGGCATCTCCTCCGTCACGGGGTACTGGCGGGTGCTAGGGTCGGATAAGGCCGGACCCGGATCCTATAGCCGAGACTGGCGCTTCGCCTCTACCACCCTCAGTCGTGCACTCGGAAGACCTGTTCGAGACCAGGTCGTGATCCAGCGTAACCACGAATCCACCACGCTGCAGGCTCTGGAACTGGTCAATGGGAGACAAATCAACAGCTTGATCCGGCGAGGGGCGAAGAAATTGCTGCGCCACTCAGGACCACCTCCGGCGAATCGATTCGACAGCGGCGTTGTACGCTGGGGTGAAGAGGCTTTAGATATTGACGTTACCGGAGCCGAACAGCTGCGCCTCCTGGCAGTCGACATCGATTCCTACGACCCCTCGCGGGTGACTATCGCCTGGGCGGAGCCCCGTTTGGTGGGGCCCCACGGAGCAACCCGGTTGACCCAGCTCAAGACCAAGCCCCCAGTCGAGACCAGATCGGTCCGGTTCCTTGATAGAGAGGTGGAAAGAACGAAAGGGGATGATGGAGAGGAGAAAGTAGATATCGGGCTTACCCCCCTGCCACATGATTACGGTCTAGTGACGGGTCTGCCTTCCGAGATCATTTATGACTTGAGGGGGGGGCTCTATGAGCGTTTCCAGGCCTGGGTCGGGGTCGACGAGGGATGCCACGCAAGCGAGATCAGCCCCAAGGTGCGTTTTTTCGTCTTCACGCAGGAGGCCGACCGCGAGCATCTGGCTGGGGTCAGTGGCGCCGCTCCGGTGGTTATGCCGACACCTCCTACTAGCTGGGTGGGTCTCAGTCGTTACGTTTATCGTTATGCACTGGGCCGGTCACCGGTTGAGTCCGAGCTCGAAGTGGCGAAAGTTCTCCTGCTGGACCCCAAGACCAAAAGAGAGATCGAGGTGGAGGGACTGGAAGATCTGCTATGGTCGGTTTTCGTGTCTCCGGAGTTTCAATATATCAGGTAACCGTTCTCCCTATTAGGGAGCTGTTCTGCGGCTATCGGCTCCCTGACTAGATGATCGATTCTGAAATAGAATGCCAATTGCAGATGGGGCTTGTGCGGCGAGGTCACGGCGGGAGAAGGAAGTCGATGTTCTGTTATCTTCGACGAAGACCAACGAAGAGATCTACCGCAAACTCCTTTTTCCCAATGGGTTGTGCTCCCGAGTACGAAGCCAGTCTCTCGCTTGAGCGGACAAGTGTCTGCAAACATTCAGTTCGAATTATGGGCGCAACAATTGTCATGTTATTTCGGAATCGATCATCTACGTGTGGGCCGTGAGGATTAGGCGATGAAGAACCGGATTGGAAAAGAGTCTTCACAGCTGCACCGAAGAGCCTTCATGAACACATCGGCGGCGGCGCTCACGGCACTGGCGTGTGGGGAGCCCATGGTAGCCTTGAATGCTCGACAGCGACCCGAAGCACGAGCCGCCACCATCATCCTGCTCTGGATGGCCGGCGGGATGGCTCAGACCGAGACCTTCGATCCAAAGAAGTACACGCCTTTCGAAAGCGGACTCGAATCCGCGCGCGTGCTGAGTACGTTTCCCAGCATCGATACCGTGGTCGACAACATCAAGCTCTCACAGGGTCTGGAGAAAATTGCCCAAGTCATGGATCGGGCCACCCTGATTCGCAGCCACAGGGTCGGCTCTCTGGGCGCCATACTGCACTCACGGCATCAGTACCATTGGCACACCGGCTACGCCCCACCCCTCTCAGTGGCGGCACCCCACATGGGATCTGTGGTCGCGCGTACGCTGGGGCCGGTAAAGCTGGATATACCCGCCTTCGTAGATATCGGTCAGAACATGGAGATCGGAGCGGAGAGCGACTCGCTAAAGGCCTTTCATACCGCTGGATTCCTGGGGACCGAATACGGTCCCTTCATCGTCTCGGATCCCCGCGAGGCAGCAGCAGCAGTCAGGCCGCCCGAAGGGCTGGCAAGTCATCGCTTCCACCGTCGCTATAGCTACTACAAGAAGTTGGTAGAAGGCAGTCCCGTTCTGAAGAACGGCAGCAGCTATCAGCAGGAGTCTCTTTTTCGCTATCTTGACAGGGCTCATCGATTGCTGGACTCTCCAGCAGCCAAGGCTTTCGATCTGGACCTGGAACCCAAAGAAAGTTACCAGGCATACAACACGGGTCGCTTTGGTTTAGGCTGTCTGCTTGCGCGACGTCTCGCCGAAGTGGGTGTGCGCTTCATCGAAGTCACTTCCGAATACGTCCCCTTCCGGTACTGGGATACGCACGAGAACGGTCACCAGAGAGCCGCCGGTCTGAAGACCATGATCGACGCACCCATCGTTCGGCTAGTCCTGGATCTTGAAGAGCGCGGCATGCTCGATCGCACCTTGATCGTCCTGGCCAGCGAGTTCGGCCGGGACATGCTCGTCGAGGGCAAGCCGGACAAAGGGGTGAAGAACCAGGTCACCCAGCCAGAGATCATGACCGAGCCGAAACACTATGGCATGCACCGTCATTTCACAGAAGCGACCAGCGTCCTGATCTTCGGAGGGGGGTTCAAGAGAGGATTTCTCTATGGGGAAACCGCCGCCGAGCGTCCCTGCCGTATAGTCGAAAACCCGATCGGCATCGAGGATCTACATGCGACCCTCTACACAGCCCTGGGGATACCGCCGGACCTGTCCTATGTGGTCGAAAAGCGTCCCTTCTTCGCAACCAAGGATGGCAAGGGGAAGGCGGTTACCGAGCTGTTCGCATAGCCCCACCAACCTACACCAGACAACACTTCGCGTTCGCATGTTCGAAAGTTTTCGGTTCGTGCTTCAGCCTTTTCTTCCGCGCTCTGGAGACGGCAACCGATGGAAATGAAAAACCGGAGAATATCGAACAAGCGAATTTCGAAGGGAAGACACTTTAGCGCTATCCGAATAATCCCGCCCGGCCCGGGACTCAGAAGTACTTCTCAACGATCCAGGCCGGCTGGTGCCGATCTGGCTTCCTGGGGTGACCCGTCAAATCGATCTCTCCGGCTTGTGGCGTCCTGGTCGTGAGCGGAAGAGGATCATCGAGCTGCTGCTGCCACTGCGACAGCAACGCCATCAGGGACTCAATCCTGCCTGCCTGCCCCGCATCAGCTGAAAGATCATTCATCTCCTGCGGATCGCTCTCCAAGTCGAACAGCTGCGTGCGATTGATATGTGGATAGCGGATCAGCTTCCATCGCGGATCCCTGACGGCCCGGATCACGTCGCCGAAGGCCGTATAAACTGAGTCGCGAACCTCGGTTTCGCGGCCTCGCATGATTGGAACCAGACTCCGTCCATCAACCGGCCCCGGGGAGTCGACTCCAGCCAGCTCGGCGAGAGTAGGAAAGATGTCCATCAGGTAGACGAGCGCGTTGGACGACTCGCCTTCCGGGATGTCCTTGCCCACGAACAGCAAGGGAGCCCGGGTGCTGTGCTCGTACAGATTCTGCTTGCCCAGGAGCCCGTGGCTGCCGAGTGCCAAACCATGGTCGGCTGCGAAAACGACGATGGTGTTGTCGGCCTCTCCGGTCTTCTCGAGAGCTGCCAGCAGTCGGCCAATCTCGAAGTCCATGTGACTGATCAGGCCGTAGTACTCGGCGAGCTGGCTGCGAATCACGTCCGGAGAACGAGGCCAGGCAGCCAGCTGTTCGTCACGGCCTGTCATCCAGCCATTGAAGAATGGGTGTTGTGGCAGATAGTTGGTCGGCAGTGGGATTCCCTCGGGATCGTACATGTCAATGTACCCCTCGGGCGCCTGTCGCGGATCGTGCGGAGCCGTGAACGCGACGTAGGCGTAGAAGGGACGGCTGAAGTTGTAGCTTTCCAGGAACTGGATAGCCTCATCCGCAAAGAGGGTGCTCGAGAATTTTTCCCCTAGATGCTGTTGCCTCAGGTGGCCATCGTCGATATCTGTGATGGGTATTCTGGTGTGGTCCGACATGCCCCCAAAGAAGACCGCTCGACCCTGTTCGAATCCCCTCAGAAATGAGTCGGTCTGGTTGTGCCATTTCCCGGTGCCGAAAGTCATATAGCCCGCCTGCCGCAGTTGCTCGGGAAGGATCGGTATGCCTTCCAGGTCGTCTTTGATGCGGAAGAGCGACCGGCCACTGTTGATCATGGCTCGACTGGGGATGCAGACCGCTGGGTTCATGGATCCCATGCCGTAGGCTCGCTCGAAACGGAGCCCCCGCCTTGCCAGACTGTCGAGGTGGGGCGTGTTTATAACCAGATTTCCCGCCACCCCCAACGTGTCGGTCCGCTGGTCGTCTGCCAGGATGAAGAGGATGTTTGGCTTTCTATCCTCGAAATCGCGAGCCTGAGTGCATGTTGAGAGAATCAGGGCCAAGAGACAGATTCCCAACTGACTGCGCGAGAACGATATGTTGCGCGGATGTCGTTCTGCAAGAGTGGCGTCCTTTGCTATCATAAGGCGAGTTCCAAACAAGAAGTGTACCCTGAAGCAACGTGCACGGGTAGCATAGGGTGTAGCTTTGGCCTCCAGGCCGCCGCACTTCGAGCCAAAGGCTCGAAGGAAGAGCACTTCGGCCTGGAGGCCAAAGCTACAAGGGGTGCGTCATCCGGTGACCCCATGGGAGGAGCGAATCCAAGGAACTAGAATGATCCAACCCACCAATCCCGGCCGCCGAAAGTTCTTGCAAAAAGCGAGCGGCGGACTGCTGCTCCTTCTCCCTTCTTCTCGCTACGCTGCAGGCGCATCGCAGGAGCCTTCCCAGAAGCACCTGGCCGCAGTTCATCGTGGTCGCCGGATTGTCATGATGCAGGACGCCTACGGAGACGGCCACGGGGCGCCCCCGCTGGCAGGAGACTTCGAGTCCTGGCTCAAGTACCGGTTCTCGTTCATCGATGAGCTCGAAACCCAGATTGGCGCTATCTGGTGGGACATGGCCGCGCCCGCTGCCTACCCCAACCGCGGATTCGCGCCGGACGTCCAGCAGCGCTGTAACAACTGGCTGAGTCAGGGACATGATCCGTTGGCAGCGCTGGTAGAGGGGACCCATCGTCGAGGTCTCGAGGCCTTCTTCAACCATCGGATCAGCGAAGTGGAGCTGGATGGAAAGACTCACCGTCTCAAGAAGGAAAATCCAGACTGGGTTCTTCCCACCTGGTGGCCTCACGGGATGTGGAACCTGGTGGCTCCGGGGCTCCAAGACTACAAGCTCAAGATACTGAAACACTTGGCAGAAAACTATGACTTCGATGGGATTCAGGTTGATTTTGCTCGCCACACTCCATGCCTTCCTCCAGGGCGCCAATGGGAGCTCAGGGATCATCTAACCCAATTCATCCGTCGGCTTCGCCTCTCGCTCCTCGAAAGGGGGCAGAGCCGAGGGCGGCCCTATCTTCTTGCCGTGCGAGTGCCCAGAAACATCGAGGGCTGTCGTGTAGACGGATTCGATGTTGAAACATGGGCCCGGGAGCGACTGGTCGACATATTCACCATAGGCACCCGCTCCATAGAAGTAGATGTCGCTGCCTATCAAGCTCTCAGAAAGTACGGGGATATCAAGGTGCAACCTTGCTGGGACGATCACCACGCCTCGGATGCCTACCAGTGGCAGCCGATCGAGTTTCTACGGGGTGTCTACAGCAACTGGTGGCATCAAGGAGCTGACTCGGTCGTGACCTGGAACTGGAGCAATGCCACGCCAGAGACCTGCCGCACCACTGGTGCGGCTCCCGGTCCAGACGCCCACATGAGCGGATTCGAGCAGCTGGGATCGCTTGAGTCGATGCGGAATCAGAATAAGACCTTCGCTGTCGATCGGCGTGGAGCCTTTCCTTGGGCAGAAGGCTATTTCAATCGTAACCAGGACGCTCCGCTTCCGATGAAGCTCTCACGCCGGGCGCAAAGCGTTCGCATACCCATTCGAGTGGAGGAGCCGGTAGCCGCATCCCGCGATGGGATCAAGGCGGTCAAGCTTCGAGCCATTGTTTTTGGCGCGGAGCGGGAAGATGACTTCGAGGCACGGTTCAACGAACGCCCGGTCGATTTGCACCTTCGGGATCCAGAATGGAAGGATGCGCAGATCTTTTCGCCCAAGCCTCAGCCCAATTCGGGAAAGGCGGCCCACCATAAAGTTGATCCGGATCAGAAACTGCTCAGATTGGACTATATCCTCGATCCGAGCCGTTTTCGGCCTGGGATCAATACGGTGGAGCTCGGTCTTACCAAGGCAAGGGCGGATGTCAGCGTTCAGATCGAGAAACTGGAGATTCATCTGGTCTACTCTCTGCAGTCCTAGGGGGCACAATATGAAGCGATTCCCTCGATTAGCAATTTTCTGGTTCACCTTGACGACAGTGATAGGTGCTGGGGCCCCGCCCAACCTGATCGTGTTTCTGACGGATCAGCAGCGCGCGGATACTCTGGGAGCGTATGGGAACGATCAAATAGAGACGCCTCACCTGGACGCCCTCGCCCAAAGAGGCCTGCTGTTCGAGAACTTCTATGTGGCCAATCCCATCTGCAGTCCTTCTCGAGCCAGCCTGCTCACCGGCCTCTATCCCCACCGGCACGGGACCTGGAAGAACAGCGTCCCCCTGGACCCTGCGGTCCCGATTCTCGTAGAGATGCTCAAGGGCGCCTACGCCTCTGCCTACTATGGAAAGTGGCATCTGGGAAACGAGATTTTCAAGCAGCGGGGTTTTACCGACTTCGATAGCACCGAGATCTATGAGAAGGGCTGGTCTCCGGACCAGGATCACGACAAGCGCTCAGGCTACTACCATTTCCTGCTGGAACACGACATTCGGCCAGACACCCCCTTGGGGCATTCCCGGGATCTGGCCAACCGTCTTCCCAAAGAGCTTTCCAAGCCTGTCTACCTGGCTCAAAAGGGCATCGAGTTCCTGGACGCACATCGGGAAGAGCCCTTTGTCTTGTTCCTCAGCTTCCTGGCACCTCACGCCGTCCTCGATCACCATCAGGGTCCTCCCTTCAACAATGTCTACGAGGATCTCTACGCTCCCGAAGACATGCAGATTCCTGCGACCTTTTTCGAGGAAATGGATCCAACGGTTTCCTACGCAAAGCGAGTCGCGCGCCTGGGCTTGATCCGAGGCGAGTTTCCGATTGCCTACCCTCAGACCATTCAGGAGTTCAAGCGGGTGAAGTCCAGGTACTGGGGACTCGTGACCCTGGTAGACGAGATGGTGGGACGTGTCCTAGAACACCTCGAGAAGCTCGGTCTGGAAAAGAACACGATTGTGGTCTTTACCAGCGAGCACGGCGAGATGTTGGGGGATCATCGCCTCATGTCCAAGGCGGTGAGCTACGAAGAATCAGTCAAGGTTCCGTTTGTTATGACGGTGCCCGGAGTCTCAGGTCCGCGGCGCTTCTCCAAGCCCGTGAGCCAGGTAGATGTCGTACCCACGCTGCTCGAACTGATGGGGCAATCCCCGCCCCGGAATCTCCAGGGAGAGAGTTGGGCCCCCTACCTTTGGAACGGCCAGGAGCTTCCCGATCGCGACGTGATCATTTTCATTGACGAAGCGGGATTCGCCCAGGCGTGGAACCAGAACCACGTCTCCCACCGCAGAACCCTGGTAACGCCGGAGGGCTGGAAGCTCTCAGTCAGCGACACCGGTGAAGGAGAGCTGTATCATCTCGGTCGGGACCCAAAGGAGCGACGGAACCTCTATTTCCAGGCACCCCATCAGACCAGGGTACGAGAGTTATGGGACCGCTTGCGTGCCCGCCAGAAGGCAATTGGCGATCCGGTAGAGTTGGATCTGCACGCGTCTTGGCCAACCGCTCGAGGCAAGGGATATCGCTGGCCTTGATCCTGTCGAAGGCACTCATTCCCAAGGATATTCGCCAGACCCGCGAGGGCGACTTCTATCCCTTTCACAACGAAGCGGCGGACGGGTTTGACACCCAGGAGTGGATCGGTCGGCGGCCGTGGGCCAACGGCAAGATCGGCATGTCCGGGGCGTCGTATCCCGCCTGTGTCCAGTGGCTGGGCGCACGGCTGCGGAGCAAACACCTAAGCTGCAACTTCATTCGGAACTCGCACCTCCAGGTCGCCCAATAATGCGATACGTGAGGAAGCCTGAAGCGCAAGCGAGGGATTGGAGGGCAGCGCAATGGGGGGACAAAGGGGCCTGAGGCGCGGCAAGCAGCCAAGCCGGGGGGATCCGGGGTGTTCCCCAACCCCTCACTTGCGCTTCAGACTTCCATGGCTCGGGAAGTTTCTTTCTCGAATGGAGCAGCACCGCTGGGGGGCCACTAACCTGAAACTTCAAGAATTCGTCGCACGTCTCCTGGCCTCCGAAGGCGCCGCCAACGGGTGAACGACCAGCGTTACGAAGCCAAGTCCAACAGAGCCGCGAACGACTTGATCCGTTAGCAAAATGAGCCCAGGTTCCGAGGAGAGAGCCGGACAACTCTTCCCCACGCAGTGCCGCACAAATCCCCAGTAGCCGGAAGTTTCTTCCTCGAATGGGGCCAGGGCTTCCTGGGGGTGGGACTGACCTGTCTCTAGTACGTTGGAACCGCCTTCAGAACCGTCTCGGGGGCGCAGGTTCGGCCGCTGCGAATCACGAGCTCGATCTTGCGAGTGTTACGGATGTCCGCGGTTGGGTCCGCGGTGAGGATCACGAGATCTGCCAATTTCCCGACCTCGATGCTGCCCAGATGATCCGCCTGATTGAGGACTCGTGCGTTCTGGAGTGTGGCGGACTGAATCGCGGCCGCAGGCGTGAGACCCGATTCGACTAGCATCTCCAACTCCTGGTGCAGCGAGAAGCCCGGTGGAACGTAGGGTTCCGGTGTATCAGTGCCTACCAGAATCGGTACGCCTCGACGGTGCAACATCCCTGTCAGTTCCTGATACTTGCGAACCTCCTGTCGGCGCAACGCTCGTGTCTCGAGGGGTAGGTTGCTCTTCGTACGGTACTGGTTCCAGTATCGCAGCATCCGTTTAGGCACGTGCGCCAGATCTGGACTTTGGTGAACTTCCTCCAGGTCATTCAAATAGATCATGTTCCGGAACACCACCAGGGTCGGGTCCACGGCCACCTTGGATTCAGCTAGTGCGGTGACGAGGGCCTGGCATTGGGGGTTAGCCAGATCCAGATTCGCTCGGTGGTCGGGTTGCTCCTTCACCGCTTCGGGGATGCAGTAGTTGAATACGGACCAGATGTGCTCAAGGCAGTCGATCCCATCCGTCACCGCATCCTGTGCAGAGTAGCGACCCAGGTGCCCAGCGACCTTCATGCCGCGACGGTGTCCCTCTTTGATGACCTCCTGGCCAATGCTTCGCGGTGTCCCGACATAGATCTTCAGCGTGGTGACGCTCCAGCCTGCCATGTCTTCCACGAACCCGGCTACCTGCGCTGGATCGGAAATAGCGTGGCCTACATCGCGATGGTGGGGAGGTTCACTGTCGATGAGCGGACTGGCCAGGAATACGCGCGGGCACAACTCTGGATGCGCTGCCGCGTAGTTCGCTACGCCTGCTTCGGCGACGATGGCGTCGCCGGCGCTGCGCACCGCGGTCACCCCGTTAGCGAGGAAAAGCGGCAGGAACTCGTCGCCGGTGACCCGGCTGCGATCGGCCAGGTGCACGAGATGGACGTGGGCGTCGATGAGACCGGGAATCACGTATTTTCCGCTAGCATCGATGCGCTGTGCGCCGCCCGGAATCGATAGAGACAGCTCCGGGCTCCCGATCGCCCGGATCCGGTCGCCCTCGACCACGATAGTCCGATCCTCTAGCATCCTGCCCGATGTGGAGTCGAAGACGGACGCCCCCTGGATCACGAGGGTCTGAACCTCAGCTGAGGTGACGATTTGTGGACCGAGGAGAAGGATTGCAGTCGACGCGATCACCAAGTGCACGACGCAAGCCCTTGCCCGGGGCACCAACCTGAACCTCCTCCGTAAAGCCAGAGTCAGTCTCTTTCGGATTCCATCCTGGCGAACTTGTTTCAGGGTCTCAACTCCCTTCCGGTTGCAGCCACCGCGCGATTTCTTGTGATGCTATCTCGATAACCCGTTCCAGTGTTCCCGGTTCGAGCAGGGCAATGGACTCCTGGTAGATCCCCTTCCCGTAAAGATCCCGAGGGGGGAGATAACCGGGCAGCCACCCCTCGATCAGGGTGGTGACCAGGATCGGGGTCTGGGGAAAACGGCTGCGCAGCTCTTGCTGCAAAAGACTGTAGGGTTCGCCCTCGATTGAAAGCCAGAAAGCGTCTCCCAGGTGCCACAAGACCATCCGGTAGGGGTACTTTCCGAGGGGAAGTTGAGAGAGACGGGCCTGTCGCCGCCGCGCTCGCTCGGCGCTGGCACGCAGCTGCTGCTCCTTGACCGGGTCGTCGCCGCTTTGGGCCTGTTGCTCCGCCTCCTCTAATCCAACTAGCTCAGAATTCGCGCTATCGGCCCTGTCCAGATCTCCCCGGTAGGGCAGCTCGACCGTCCAGGAACGGCTCCGCCAGCGGCTCTTCGAAAGTCTCTCTGACTCTTCCAGAGACTCATGGCCCCACTCACCGAGAGTAGCTCCCGATTCCACCGGACCTCGATAGCGCATCCGTGTAGCAGGGGGTGGCAGAGATTCCAACGCAGAGAGTGCGGCGTAACCGAGCTGTCGTCCATTGGCATCAGCCACCGCGGGATCCCCGACGAATCCGTTGCGTGGCCCCAGGTCTCCCGACGCTCCTTGCAGAAACACGCAAGGTACACCGGTCGCCAGCTCTACCACTTCGCGCATTGCTCCAGGATAATCGGGGCTGATCTCGTTGTTCTTCCAAGCCAGAGTCGTGGGATGACAGGCGTAGTTCACCAGGGTTGCCAGCAGGTCGCCTCGGCCGTTGTTGACACGAGCCAGCCAGACCGTCTGATCTGCTGCCTGGTGAGGATTGAAGCCGCAGACGAACCTGTGTCGCTCCTCGTCCCAGAAATCCCGGTGTGTGGCAAGGGAGCAGGTTCCCGCAGCGTAGGCGATGGTTGCGGGCCGCATCAAGTCTAGCGCCTCCTGCACAGCATCTGTGACCTCTTCGATCAGTTCCTGCATGTAGGGAAGCATCATCTCCCCCCCCGGAAGCTGATGCCGGCCAAGGTCCAATAGGCCAGCGGCATGAGTGTGGGAGAAGGTGACCACGAGATCCTGGGGTAGGATGGACGCCGCCAGGCAGACGCGTTCCTTCAGTCGGGTCATCTCCGGGCTCATGAGGAGACAGTGATCGATCGCGACGAGGACGCAGCGGGAGTTCTCGTCTGCGCCCGCCTGTAGTGCAACCGCCGTGGTCGTCAGCGGTCGGTGGATTCCCGTTGAACGATCATGCGTCGCTGCACCCCACATCCGGTGGTACATTCCTATCGGGGGAGTGATGTCACGCCGCGCGATGCCAAAGCAGCAGATCGTCTGGGGAGTGTCAAAGTGAGTCATGTGATCTAACCGTGCCAGTGGCTATAAATCTTCCAGGTCCAGCCCCGACAACAACTTCGCCGCCTGCCCTCGCTTAGCAGGATCGGGATCGCGCGCGATGATCCGCTCAAGGATCGATCGTGAGTCCGGGTCGCCCTGGGCTGCCAGTTCGAGTCCCATCTGATCCCGTCGCTCGAAATAGCTGGCATCGAAGGTCTCGATCCGTAACTCCCATTGGCGCCAGTAGTATTTCAGGGGATCGGCAGCTGGCCAGTCAGCGTAGATTGCTTCCCACGAGTGCCTCCGGTCGTGGGGCTTGAGGCTGTCGGCAGTGATGGGATCGGACACCCTCTGATAGCGGCCGTCAATGGAAAGACGGAGTCGGTCCCCCCGGTTGGGGAGCCCCTTGTGTACGACCATGCTGTGGAAGATGATCACGTCGCCCTGCTCAATGGGACTGTTCACCCACGCGTTTTCGAGCGGTTCGGTCACCGCTAATCCTCCGGCCCCCAGGGAGGGACGAAAATCATAAACGCCTCCTCGATGGGAGCCGGCGGCGATCTGAAGCCCCCCCATCTCGGCCGCAAGGCTGCTCAAAGGAATCCAGGCCGTGTAGGTCTCTTGCGTCCCCTGAATGTTGATGAAGTCCTGGTGCGGTGGCGTCGTGTATTCGTCCCGCTGCGGAAAGATCACGCGCCCGATCAGCCGCGGATGGGGGATGACGCCCCCCCCCAACATGCGCTCCAGAAACCGCAGCAGATTGGGATGCTGCTGGAGGGCGTGGAAGGAACGGAGCCGGTAGACCTCGTGCAAAACATCCATGTAGGCATCTTGGGGTTCGACGTAAAAAGCGTCCGGATCGGCGAGGCCTTCCGCCGGGGAGGAATTCTTTTGCAGCCAGCCCGCTTCCTCAAGCTTAAGCAGCCACTCCGTCCGCAGACTTTCTAGGTCCCTCTTCGGGAGCACATTCCGGATGAAGAGATAGCCGTCACGTTTCATCCGACGGTAGAGTCCGGTGCCGCCTGCCAGCAATCCCGTCGAGTCCAGAAAAGGCTTCATTCCCAGATTGTACCCCGGATCAATTGCAGTCACCCAGTGTTCCCTCCGTGCACTCCGGACGTAGCTTTGACCTCCAGGCCAAAGTATCCTTCATCGTCGAACCGTGGGCTCGACAAAGTAAGGTAGGAGCAAAAGGGCCTGCCCTAACCTTGTGCCTGGAAGGACGAAACATGGACACCAGTCCGTTTACTGCCGTTGACTACTTGGTCGTCGTGTCCTACCTGCTCCTGGTGGTAGTAGCCGGAAGCTGGATGGGTAAAGGCCAGTCGACGGTCGCGGACTATTTCCTGGCGGGCCGGAAGATGAACTGGTTCGTGGTCTGCGTCTCTGTTGCAGCGACGGATCTCAGCGCCATCTCCTTCACGGGGGTGCCGGCCTGGCTCTATGCCAAAGATCTGAAGTACACCATGGGCGTCTTTCTGCTGCCCTTCATCCTATTGTTTGTCCTGTTCTACTTCATGCGCGTCTTCCACCGGCTCAAAGTCTTCACTACCTATGAGTACCTGTGCGTACCTGGAACATCGTTTCCACCCCGTGGCTCGAACGCTAACCTCCCTGCTGTTTCTAGGCCAGCGGGGAGCCTGGCTAGCCACCGTGAGTGGATTTCCGGTACTGGACTGTATCGCAACGGTAGGATCCCTGGCCACCCTCTACACCGTATTGGGTGGAATGAAGGCCGTTGTCTGGACCGACTTCGTCCAGTTCATCGTCCTGGCCGGCGGCCTGCTTCTGATGATCGGCCTCCTGATGTCCTTCTTCTCCTGGGACGCCGGGGCCGTCTGGAGCCGTGCCGGAGAGCTGACTGCACCTGTCACCGGAGGTCCCCATACCCGCCTCGTCGACTGGTCCCTGGATCTGGGCACGGAGGCCACGGTCTGGTCGGTCCTCTTTTTCATGTCCTTTTACCTGGTCGGAACTCAAGGGACCGATCAGGTAAACGTTCAGCGGTATCTCGCCGTCGGCAGCTTTCGATCCATGGCCAAATCGGTTATCGGTTCCGGCTTCGTCATCATGAGCATGATTCTTCTGCTGGCTTGGTTGGGACTACTGTTGGTGGTTTACTACGACCGTCACCCTCGACTAGCCGCCCAGGTCACCCGAGCTGATATGACCGTTCCCCATTTTGTGGCGAATGTTCTCCCGGAGGGGATTTGGGGTCTCATCCTGGCGGCGCTTCTGGCCGCCACCATGTCGAGTGTCGATTCGGCACTGAATTCCTTCGCCGCGGTCGGCGTCATGGACCTTTACCGCAGACATGTTCCAAAGAGGGCAAGCGCGGAGGCGCACCTGCTGCGAATGGGGCGTCAGATCACTCTGATAACGGGTGCTCTGGCCACCCTGGCGGCAGTCGGTGTGCGCACTATGCAGTCGACGGTGATCCAGACGGTGCACAGCCTGGCGTCCACTTTCGTGGGGCCGATCACCGGAATGTTTTTCCTGGGGGTCCTGACCAGCAGAGTCCGGGTACAGAGTATGTTGGTGGGTGCTTTTCTGGGTCTGGTAACTCCCGTCACCATCGCCTGGACACCCGCCGGACAGGACATCCACTGGATGTGGACCGCTCCGTCCAGTTCGATCGTGACGTTTGTGACAGGCTATACTCTCAGCCTGGTTTTAGACCCAAGCCGACCGGATTCAACTTGAAGAGTCTCCCTTGAAAAGAGGAACACGCAGTCCCTGGGTAGGAGAACGACGGCGTAACCTATCCGGCCCACCCATTCGGCGGTGTGTCTCTATTTGTTCTTCTTCTCTCGTTTCGCTTTTTTCTTTTCCTTCGGGCTAAGCTGGGCCTTCTTCTGTTGTTCCCTTTTGCCTTTGTCCTTGCTTCCCTTGTCACCCATATCTGTTACTCCATGATTGAAAACTATTTCCCTAACCTTGTCAGATCGGCCTGACGTTTTCGGCACCAAGGAAACCAGTGATCTATCTGACGCGCTGGGCGGGGGCGGTGCATACTCCATCCGAACGCCCTGGGAGCCGTCGAGCCCGGCGCGTCCTAGTCCCGCCCCCAGGAAGCCCCGGCCGCATCCGAGCAAGAACCTCTCTCCTACTTCTGAGTTCATCGCCTGAACAGAAGGTTTTACTGCAGCTAACCCTATCCAGGAGTCCGCTTCAGCGGGCTCAAGTCTCACCTCACCCCGATACGCGGCCCCAAAAGAGGGTGTCGCAAAAGCCCACATCAGAATCCACGACGCTAAGGGAGCAGGTCTAGCTGCCATTTATGTGATGGGCCCTTCATTCCTACTACAGAGCCTCGACTCGGGAATCAACTCTATTTCCTCGGTAGTAATCGGAGACTACTACCGCCGACTCAGAAAGGTAGCTTCTGGGGCCGGACAGGAACTGCGGTTGGCCCGGCTAGCTACGGTGGCTGCAAGTGCGGCCGCCACTCTCATCTGCTTTCTGCTGCACGCGATTCCCGCGGACCAGCGCGGTAACCTCTTCGACGTCACGGGCAGAATAACCAGCTCCCTGATCGGAAGCCTCGGCGGACTCATGCTTATCGCAATTCTGGAGCTCCGATGCAGCGGCAGAGCCGCCCGTTCCAGCTCCCTCTGTGGTATGGCTGTGGTCCTCATCTGGGCACAGGGACACTGGATATTTGGCCTTCCCGAACTGGCCTGGATGTGGGTCATTCCTGTCTCTACCGTGGTGACAGTGGGCGCCGGTGCAATCTTTTCTCAGGTAGGTGAGCCGCAGCAAGAAGGGTTCAGGAAATGATCATCGGCGCCGGTGTCACTCACCCTGATTGGGCAGCCGCCTGGGGAAACTGGGGGCGTGTCGGAGTACAGAGGATCGTAGACGCCTGTGCCTCTGGAGACATCCGGCAGATCTACTGGAGAGCTGGATGCGGGGCGCGATTCTTCTACCCTAGTGCCTTCGAGGAAACCTTCAAAGGGGCGGCACAAGAGGCCTGCGAGGTCCCAGAGTATTGGAAGGTCACACTGGCCCACACCGATTACCGGACCTGGGATCTTCTGCGTGAGGCTGTGGACTGCACGCTCAAAGCGGGCCTCCAACCCTGGGTCTGGTACAGCCTCTATGAAGAATCTCATGGCCAGGTTCCCCTGACTCGATTCGCCCAGGCACATCCAGAGTTCCGGGCAATCGACAGGGATGGACGGAGCCGATCCTCTCGACTCAGCTTTGCCTTTGCCGAGGTACGGCAGCACAAGCTGGATCTGGTTGAAGAGATGATGGGGTACGGCTTCAAGGGCCTGCTACTCGACTTCGTGCGACAGCTTCCACAAATCGATGAGAACCTTCCACCCCAGGTAGATGAAAACGGAGTCTGCCGCTATGGCTATGCGGACGCCGCGCTAGAAAGCTGCCGCCTTCGGCATGGGATAGACCCGAAGCAGATCTCAAATGGGGAAGAGTCCTGGGTTCAGCATCGGGTGGGCTACGTCACCCAGTTCATGACGGAGTTGCACGAACGGCGCATCGGCACGGGCTCCGGGTATCCCGCCGGAATCCTGGGGCAGCCCGAGAGCCCTCTTAGCCGCACCCTACCCGACTGGCCTCGGTATGTGCACGACGGTCTTTTGGAGGAAACGGATATGTGGCGGTCCAGGACCGACGCTCTTCATGGTTCCCTGGTGGACTGGCAGAGCTGGGTTCGCCGGGGCCTGGTGGAGGAGGTCCACGTCATGGTCCCCGAATGGAATCTAGCCCAACTGGATCCCCAAACCATCAGACTGGAAACCCAGGCAGCCAGACCACTGGCCGGACCCGACGCTAACATCCTGACCTGTCTCTATTGCTACAACATGGAGCAATTAGGGTTGGAAAGGGTCGCACCGCGTTTGGAGGCTGGGGCCACTGCTGCGTCCGAGGCTGGAGCAGACGGAGTCGGCCTCTGGGAATCCACCTCCATCGAAAGTTGGTCTGGCTGGGACAAGTAGCTGCCCTCGGGGCTCTGGGCCACGGTGGCGAGACTTTCACGCATGGAGTGATCCGTCCGAGCGGCTCGAATCGTTAATTGTTGATCCTTTTGGGCTCGTAGGATAAGCTAGGCGAATCGGACCTTCAATCGCGCTCGGAACGGTATTGGATCGCCGTTCTGCAAGAATAACACTCCGAGGAGGACTAAGATGAGCAAATCTTCAATCAGCAGGCGTTCCTTTCTGACCCGGTCAACCGGGATGGGAGCAGGCTTGGCCCTGACCGGATTTCCCGCCCCCATCAGCGGCCGGGACGTCAACGACCGTATCAATATCGGTATCGTGGGCCCCGGAGGCCGCGGCACCAGCCTCATGAAGGAATTCTTCAAACACAACCAGGAGTTCAATGCTGACCTGGTCGCGGTCTGTGACCTTTGGGGCCACCGCCGCGACAAAGCCACAGCCTTCGTTCAGGAGAATTCGGGAAAGGCTCCCAAGGTCTACCGCCATCACGAAGAAATCCTGGCAGACAGTGGACTCGATGCCCTGATCATCTCTACTCCCGACCATGCCCATGCCCAGATCCTCAAGTTGGCGGCTGAGGTTGGTAAGGACGCCTACTGCGAAAAGCCCATGGGCAATGTCCTGGAGGAGGCCAACGCAGCCCTGGACGCGGTGAAGAAGGCCGGTACCATCGTGCAGATCGGAACCCAGAGGCGCGCCTGGCCCAAGTATCGTCAGGCTGCCAAGATGATCGCCGACGGACTCATCGGCGACGTGACCAAGCTCGAGATTCAGTGGAATGCCTACAGCCCGTATCGATGGGCCCGAAAAGGGAAGGATTTTTCCTGGATCAAAGAGAGCGATCTGGATTGGAACACCTGGCTCATGGGAAAACCGCACCGCCCCTTCGATCCACGAATCTTGCGCTGTTTTCGCCTCTTCAAGGATTTCTCCAGCGGCATCATCGATCAGTGGATGACACATGGCATCGACCTGGCCCACATGCTGGGTGGTTTGTCGACTCCCACCAGTGTTGTCGCTCATGGCGGCATCTACCAGTGGAAGGACTGGAGGGAAAATCCGGATACCCTGGAGACGGCTCTCGAGTATGAAAAGAACGGCAAGAAGCTGATGGCCGTGTATTCCACCAACCTCGTCAACAGCTTCGGAAAAAACACGCGGGCACACGGAACCCTCGGTAGTTTCCAAGCCGGTGGCGGTGGAAACTGGATGGATGGCGCGCAGGAAGTCAATGCCGACCCCGATAAGGACTGGCACTTCACAGGCTCAGGTGTGGATACCGAGGGCAAGTTGGGAGATATGGTTGCCATTCCGGCCGCACCGGGCACCTCGAGCCACATGAACAACTGGCTGGACGCGCTTCGGCATAGAGACCCCAAACGCCTCTACTGCAATGCCGAAAACGGCTACAACCACTCCATCGCTTGCATCATGGCAACTGACGCCTACTGGAGTGGCAGACGTATGACCTTTGACAAGGCCAATAGGACGATCCAGGCAGGCTGAATCATCACTGTTAGCGGCCGCTCCGAAAGGACCAGAAGGGCCCGGGCGGCCACTTTCGCCTTGCAGAAACCCTGCAAACTCTTCGGAGTCCGCTCAGACAGAGCCGCGCTCGGCGTGAGCGGCTAGCGATTGGAAGCCAGGTTCCGAGGAGAGAGCCGGGCAACTCTTCCCCACGCAGTGCCGCAAGATCTCCCCATCCCTGAGCCACTGCCCCTTCGTACGTTGCGGCCAGAAAAAAAGAGGTAGACTTCAGGGTCCATTGGCCCGACCACGTTGAGTATGGCCGGGAAGAGGCGCCCCTGGACACTCTATCCCGATTGGAAGAAGCAGTCGCGTACTGGAGGCCCCGCTTCGGGGTTGAGAGATTCTATTGGCGGGTCGACCATTGGTTCATCGAACAATGCTGCGTCCAGAGGCAGGACAATGCCGCAGTGGCCCGAGGCTGGTCAGAGTTCTGGGAGCGTCTGTCAGAGGTAGCCGTCCGGACCTTGGATGATTTCGTCCAGGCAACCCGTGCCAACGGCGCACAGGCCTTCCTCTATCTTCCCTTTCTAGACGAGGGTCTACCGGCGGATCTCGTACCGGCCTCGTGGGACTCCCTACCCCTATCAGAGTCGGTTTTCGCAGGAGAACCCCCAGTTTCTCGAGGTGGATCGGTCAGGAAAGGGGCCACATTGGGGCGTCCTTTGCTACGCCTATGAGGAAGTACGCGAGTATCGCCTTCAAATGCTGCGGGATATGTTGACCGAGACCTCGGCCGACGAACTACACCTTTGTACACGCTCCTACGTGCTCCCCGCTGAATTCGGGGACCAGTACGGTTTCAATCCGCCCATCGTTGAGAAGTACCGGCAACGCTTCGGGGGAAACATCACCAAAGGGGACTTCGATCTGGAGTCGTGGCGAAGACTGCGGGGAGAGTATCTGACTGAGTTTCTGGCCCAGGTGAAGCAGCTCTTGCAGAAGGGACGTCCACGCCTTTCGCTGGCAATCCCTCGAGGGCAATACCTGGGCCCACCCTACGGGAACCTTTACCTGGATTGGCAACATTGGGTACGGAAGGGTCTCGTAGACGAGCTTGTGGTGAACGTGATCAGCGGGCGTCAGCTTACCGAGGGACTTTCCGGGTATGGCTACCTATGTAATCCGGAAGAGGCTCTCGGAACGAATCCGCTGTCCCAGGATCTGGGTGAGATCTATGGGCCTGTCTGCCGTGAGGCCGAGTGTGCTCTCTTCCTGGGAGCGGGGGTCGATCTGAATCGCCATGAGCCCAACGCCAGTGAGCTGCGACAGCTGGCCCGCCTTCCAGGCTTCGACGGATTCGTGTCCACAACCGGGAATCTGGGAGAACGATTCTCCTTCGACAAGCGCGACCGCCCGATCTCCTGGCGCATCGAGGACCTGCTTCCATCACCTTAGGGTCTGCGCAAAAATAACTTGGCATTTTGGCATCTCATCTTCGCGCCATCTTCGGCCGCTCCTCAATCGCAAAATCCCCAACGTGGACCCGGCTGCGCCGGCGGTTTCGCTCGATCGTTCGCGGCCAAATCTGGTGCAAATCTGAGCGCCACTTTCTACCAAGTTATTCTTGCGCAGACCCTGAGTATACTGGAACGTAACTACGGCAACGTTTGCAGATGGGGCTTGCGAGGCGAGATCAAGGCAGGAGAAGGAAGGCGATGCTTGGCCATCTTCGACGACGACCAACGCAGAGATCGTCCGCAACCCCCATCAGCCCCCCGGGTGGCGCCGGGACGCGCCGATTTCTTTGTCGCGCCTCCTCCACTATGGCAAGACATGGCGTTCGTCGTCGCTTCGCGAACTCGACCCGTCCCGCTCGCCACAAACGTTGCCGTATTTACGTTCCAGTGTGCTCAGCCATAGCGGCCCTTCCGATATTCCTCGCGCACCTTTCGAGCGAACCGCTTAAGGTCCACCTTGGCTTCGGCGATTTTGGGCTGGGCTTCCCGCCATGCCTTCTGTGCACGGGGTTTGACGTCGTCCTCCAAGACCTCTGTGGCTTTGGCGCGGACTTCTGGGTTATCGCGCAGTTCGTGGGCGACTCGAACGACTAGTCGACGAAGGAAACTCATTTGAAAATACGTTTAGTATAGGCGATTCTCAGGCTTTCGTCATAGGGGATCGTCCTGGCCGCCTACTACGCAGCCAGGCTCAGTTGGGCCATCAGTCGCGCACCCAGCCATAGGATGAGAACGAGAAGGAAGCAGCAAGCACTCACCCAGATGAAGCCTCGACAATACTAACCGGGGCCCGGCTCCCGTACAAGTTCCAGAGAACTATTCGATCCCCTCACTTTGTAGGCCGCATAGGATTGATAGAGTCTCTCCGGCGCCTCTTCGTCCAGATCCCCCGGGCGCCCGACTTTCTCTTCTCCCATGACCGGCAAGTGAATCCCGACCGCACTGACTTTTGCTTCCTGCCCGATGGGAGTGTTCATTACGCAATAGAAACGGTTCAAAAGAGTCCGTGGCTCCTCCTGGGTGAGACGGCTTACTAGAAAGAAGGTCGGCGCACAGCCTATCGCGGGGATAAAGCTCCTGAAGGCGAAAGCGTGATCGCTCCAGATCCCATCTAGAAACGGAAGAGCTTCCAACTGAAACCGGTCACCGGCCGGTGTGTCCAGGAAGCGGAAAAAAAGATAGAGGAATGCCCCGGATGCCAGCCCGGCCCAGGTTCCTTGCCGGTTGGCTTTTCGCCAGACAACCCCGAAGAACAGAGGGGCACCCATCAGCAGCATCAGGGGGCCTAGAAACTCAATGAACTCTTTGATGGAGTCGAATTAGCGCGCGATGAAGTAAGAGAAGAAGCCCCAGATCCGGGCACATCTCAAATAGGATTTAGGGCTATGCGAGGGCAGAATCCTGGCCTTCGGGATGTGGTCAACAACCAGAGCTGAGCTGGACGCTGCCAAGGTGTCGACCGTGGACATCAGAGCGCCGAAAACACTGGCGATCAGAAGTCCCAGTGGTCCCACGGGCAGGATCTCTTTCATGACGAGCCCCCTGGCCTGCTCCGGATCGCTGAGACCAGGTTTGTAGAGGGCAAACAAATCGTAATGGTGCGACTACCAGAGGTGCCCCCAGGCACACTGGGTGGCCGCTCGTTCGTCCTTTCCCACCCCCAACAGGCTGAAGAGAAAGGGGGAGGCGATCGCGCCAAATGTGGCCGAGAAAATCAGTGCTGTCACATAGCTCAACGGGAGTTCTTCCGAATAAAGCGACCATCCCTCTGGGGGAAGCTGGCGCAGCGCAGCGAATCCGCCAGCCGCTTCCCAGAGAAAGGGAGGCAGCAGAAAACAGAAGGCGGTGAGTGCCAGAATCCCTTGGAAGATATCGGTGAGAAGGGAGGACATCAGTCCACCAGATCCTAGATACCACGCCACCACGAAGCTGAATAACAAGACGGACTGATCGACCGAGAGTCCTGAGAGTCCGGCAATGCTTTTCCCTCCGCCCAAAGCGAAAACACCCGCCTGGAAAAGGAGTAGAAGGCTCCCATAAAGGGCGTAGAAGGTGGCGACTTTGTGTCCAAAACGCATCTCGGAGAATTCCGCCAAGTTGAACACCCGGGAGCGCTTGTAGATGGTGGAAAAGAGATAGTAGACGATTACACCACAAATGCCCGCCAACCAGCGCCAGACTCCCGAAAGACCACTTCTGTAGGCACCCCCGGCGAACACTACTGCCTCTGCTCCACCCACTGACGAGGCGAACACGAAGACGAAGGCCACCATTGGTCCCCAGCGACTGCGCGCGATAAAAAAATCAGCCATCGTGCTGGTCTTCTTTCTACCCACCACGACACCCAGAAAGGTCACCACTACGAAGTAGATCGCGAGAATGGCCAGGTCCAGGGGTTGGAGAGTGGAGCTCATCGAAGACTGTCTACGGCATCTGGGTGAAGAGTGTCAGTGTCTCTTCGCCCTCGAGTCCGGCGACAACCGGAAAACCATGTCCTCGTCCGTCGGCCGCCTCTTCGCCGATGTGGGTAGGCGGGTTGCCGCCTAGAACATAGCGGACATCTGGAGAGAAGTATGCGTATAACGCGGTGTTCCTCGCGTTGGGGGAAGGATCCGCTCCGGAGCCATGCACTACAAGGCTCTGGAAGAGCAGCACACTGCCGGCTGATAGGGGGACATCAATCTCTCCTGACAGGTCAATATCATCCCGATCGGCCAGAGGTTCCTGATGCCCCCGCACGAGACGCCTCCACTCCTGAAGTCCCCATTTGTGGCTCCTGGGAATGATCTTGAAGCAGCCATTCTCGGGGAAAGTATCGTTGAGCATGATGCTCACAGTCACCAGGTTTGGGGGTTCCATGGGCCAATAGGCGGAATCCTGGTGGAGACCGTGGGTAGATCCGGACCGACCATATGCTGGACAATCCTGAGGATTCTGGGATGATCGGCGAGTCGATTAAAGAGCCCAGAAAAGTGAAGCGTGTTCTCGATCTTCCTAAGTACAGGCCCGCCGTTTTTCCGACTCTCCGGTGCGTACGGCTCGTGCTGAAAATAGCGAGGCGCCGAATCATTTGCGGCTACCAGTTCCTCGCCAAGTCGATGCAAACGTGCGACCTCAATCTCTCGAAAAGCGCCGAGACCGCGTTGGTGTCCAGGGTCACCTCCAGTCGCCCGGGTCCACCTGGCCGAACTCCGCCTCTACCGTGCGATCGACTGACGCAGTCTCCCCGGATCGGGCTCCTCCAAAGACGGAGCGCCAGCCGGGCTGGTCTGACTGCTAGCCAATCTCCTTCTCCAAGTTATTCCTCCAGCGCCACTGTCACCAACTGCTTGAGACTTCGCCCACGAAGAGCAGCCGTGGCTTTGGCATTGCGAATAGCGTTTCCGGGATTCCCAGCGTTGTCTTTATGGCACCCATATCGCCATAAACAGAGACGTCCGGGTCTCACCGGCACGGATCTGAACTCAGGATGACTCCACCGTGATCGCAGTGTGCACCGAGTTCGCGATAAAGCACTCTCCGTGGGCGAGCGAGTGGAGCTTTTTCAACTCCTCGCTTGTCGGGGCAGAGGTACCGAATAAAATCCTAGGCTTGAGGACCACCCGTGAAACCGCCAGCTTCCCATTCTGGTTCTTCTCCAGGAAACCCACAGCCGCATCGCGGTATTGATCGACGACAAGGCGCTTCCGGGCAGCGATCGCCAGGAAGGTCAGCATATGGCAGCTTGCGAGCGCGGCCACATAGGCTTTCTCTGGGTCAATCAGGCTGGCGTTACCCAGATAGACCGGCGCCGCCGAAGCGGCGACCTGGACTCCCCCTTCGAAGCTCCAGGTGTGATCGCGAGAGTAGGAATCGTACGTAAACTCTGCGGAGCCTCGTTTCCAATCGATGGTGGCGTAATGTTCCGACAATTCGTGGCTCCCTATTACTATCGAACCAGGAAATGGCCGGGCGCTTCACTACGCCTTGATGAACGTCCCCTCGCGCAGCTCCGCGTAGGCCTGTCGTAGCTCTTCGTCGAGATTCATCACGACGGGGCCGCGCCAGGCAACCGGTTCCTCGAGCGGCCTACCCGAGGCCAGAAGGAATCTGATACCGACTTCCCCAGCTTGGACCGTCACCTCATCACCGGAGTCGAAGAGAACCAGCGACCGGTTACCCGCTTCGTCGAGTATTCCATCATCGCTTGCTCCCTCCTGGTCGGTTTGGACGGAAAGCGCCCGGGAGGCGTCACGGAAAGTTCCCGAACCCCCGAACACCTAGGCGAAGGCATGCCGGGACGCCTTAACCGGCAAGGACTTTCGCTGGCCGGGTAGGACCGATACATCCAGGTACCGAGGATCCGCGGCAATACCATCCCCTGGCCCTTTCTGACCCCAGAACTCGCCTCAGACGCCGCGCACCGTGGTGCCATCATCATCGACTACCTCTGGAATATCAGGGGCCGAAACATCCTGGTACCGAGGAGAGGACATCTTGAGTGAGGAGGGCAGGTTTTCCCACAGCTGGAATCCATGCATCCTTCCCTGGGCATCTCCTGATGAAGAATTCCACTTCCCGCAGTCATCCACTGCACGTCCCCCGCCCCCAATTTCCCACTGTTTCCCAGGCTGTCGCCGTGGCTGACCTCCCCGACGAGAACGTAGGTGATCGTCTCAATACCCCGATGGGAGTGCCCAGGAAAGCCGGCAAGATAGTCATCAGGATTCTCATTCCGAAAATCATCCAGCAATAGGAAGGGGTCGAATTCGTCAGTCTTTCCGAAGCCGAAAGCACGACGCAATCGTACGCCCGCTCCCTCGATCGTTGGCTGGGCCTGAGCAACTCGCTTGAGAGGCCTGATGGACACTTGCTCCTCCTGTTCCCTGGGCTTCTCCCTCTTCGGCCTCTTATTCGGCCAGTCGCCATCGGACGACCTGGGCGATCCACTTTCCACTGGGATTGCGGCCCTTCTCGTCCAGCGGAGAATTCCCAACCGCCGTGACGATGGTGTCATCCGCCAGGACGACACTGGCTCCGAAGCCATGACCGGAGCTAAGCTGGTAGACCTCCGGAAGCCAGGTGCGACCTTCGTCGCGACTGACGCGGGCCCTGATGTCACCTTGCTCGTAGGGGTAGCGCCGCTCGTGGACCAGGATGACAGTCCCGTCCGAGAGCTGGCACAGATGTCCGTGTGCCTCTCCGAAGGCGATATCCATGGGGCCTCCGGCTTTCCTCCAGAGCGGCCGGAAATCAGTCCAGGTCCTCCCCGTATCGATGGAATCCGCGAGAAATACGCGCTTGCCCACGGTACTTTGGTTGCCACGCCCTGGCCGTATCCCGGAAGGATTGGGAATATCAGTCCGGCGGTCAGCGTCCGCGAGATAATCGGGCTCGTTCGCAGGGGCCGGGGCTGCACCGGTACGCTGGTAGCGAATCGCGGCGAGAAGTCGTCCGGAGCTGAGCTGGAAGACATGGGCTTCGGTACCCCACTCCTGGAGAAGGCTCTTGTCCCCCCAGTTGCGGCCTCCGTCCTGAGAGCGGTAGAGGTATGTAGTCCAGGAGGGAGGCCCGGTCCAGGAACTACCCCCCTCGATCTGTTTGCGCCTCGCTTCCAAGTATTCTCCCCGAGGTCCCAACCGCGTGGGCCAGAGAAGAGTTCCATCCTTAAGCTCAACCATACAGTTCTGGTTGCCTCCGGCCGAATCGTATGGGGACATCTCCTCGATTCGGCTCCAGGGCTCCCAGGTCTTCCCACCATCCGTGCTGCGGATCACGTGATCAGTTTCGGCGGCTCCACGATAAGCCCAAAGCAAGGTCCCATCCCTCAGAACCAGGAAGGAATCGTAGTTGCCGACGCTGCCATCGGTCGGCCCTTCGGGCGGTTCGAGGATTTCAGCCGGAATGGGGTGAAAATCCCAGCTTCTGCCACCGTCATTGGAGTAGAAGATCCTGTGGTAGAGGGCAACATAGAGGGTTCCATCTTGGCTGGCACCAATGCCGGGGTCGCCTCTCCAGGGCATTTCAGGGTAGTCAAGAGGAATGTATTCAGCAGGAACGGTTCGAGTAACTTCCCCATCACGAAGGACCTGGATTTCACCGTTGGGAGAAAGTCCAGAAACTGCTTCCCCCGGGCCAGACCCCGTGTCCGATAGCTCCTGAGCTGGCCCACATGCGGCAATCAAAAGGGGGAATATCACCCACAGCTGCCGGTGATTCCTCAACTTGCGATACATTGCTTCTCTCCCTTCCCACGAACACCATTCTGCTCCGTTTCGGCCTTCAGAAGTTCCACGCTGCAATGGGCTTTCCGGCGGACAGTACTTCTTCCAGGTAGGCCCCGCTATGTTTGGTCGGCATCTGCATATGGGTAAGCTCCCCGTATTCCAGAATTCGCATGGCGACCACATTGTGCCATTTGCCGTCTGCCAGACGCAGAATCATGGAACAGGGATGATCTACTCGCCAAGCGGTCTCACCGGGAGCCGGCCCGAACTCCGCTCTTAGATCTCGCGCCACGATGGGTGTCTCGAGCCCGGTTCTTTCCTGGTTCAGAGGCCAGAAGCCAAGGGTATGCCGGGAGCGGCCTCCCAGCACGGGCCTACCTTGGGAGTCCTTGGGGATCTTGAGACGGTCCAGGCCTTCAAGAAACACCTGATAGAGATTGGCCGCGATGAAGGGCGTTCCGTCGGCTGCTCGATTCAGGGTAATAGGGGCGGCAGAGATCAGCCCTCGGACGTGAATGGTCTTTTCCCAGGTCTCTCCATTGTCCTGAGAACGCCAGACCCTGATGTCATTGACGGCAGTGTGGGACTCGGAGGCCTCCACCGTGGCCGGCCCCCGGCTTCCGCGACAGGCAAAGAGCAGGGCTCCGTCCAGGTCTCGGATCAGGCTCGATTCTCCAGAGCCGTCGGCCCCGGTGACCGGGACGAAGGAAACCACCTGCCACTGCCCATCCACTCTTCTCCACCGAGCCACACCAGATCCACCGGCCTGACTCTCCCTGCTACCCCCCATGGCCAGAATGAGGTCATCCCCGTCTGGGATCGCATTCATCAGCCCGGTGTTCAGCTTCCAGCCGGAGAGCAGGTCCTCGGAGGCCAGACGTTCGGTCTTGACGACCTGGAACGAGTCCCCGTCGTAGGAAAGCTGGTGGACCTCCTTGTACTGATAGTGCTGGCTCCTGTCCTCAAACTCATTGGTGTGGTGATTAAATCCAAACCAGTTGACACCGTAGGGCGGGGGGCCCGGAAACTCGGTCCGCCAAGCCACGGCCTGGTTGATTCCGAAGCCGGTGCCCGCGTGAGGGTGGTCAGAACCATCGGGCCGCTTGGCACCTCCGGGAACGAAACCGCCCATGACGGGGTATTTGACCATAATCGCCTCTTGATTAGCCGGCTTTGAGTTGGGGTTGGGTTCGCGATGGTTTCGGGTAATCGGAACCGCGCCTTCACTGCTGACGTCGGTGATGTTATCGAAAAGAACGACGTCGGACCCGTTCTCGAAGTCGGTGCCCTTGACCCCGGCCACGCGGATGTTAATGAAGTAGCCTCCCGTGTCCTGATCTGCCTGGAACGGCAGTCCCAGTTGATAGATCCAGGTCTCCCCTTCGGGCGTACTGGGAGGAACCTGGAGATCAGGACCACCCTGGGTCATGCCGGTAATGCCCTCAGTTGGAGCTGGCGACGTGGGCGTCTCAGGCTCCGGTGGCGGAGAAGTGCACGCGCCAGCCATCCAAACGACCAGCAGAGCCCAACCCGCAGATAATCTCAACCACAGCGGCCGGTCTGGACTAATTCCACACATATTGATCTCTCCTTTAAGTTAGATACACTGAGGACGAATGTTCAGGCAATGTTCTCCTACCCCTTGACGAAGACTTCGAGTTCATCGATGACGATATCCTCCGAAGCACCTGCTGTTGACTCCACCAAGGCGACTTCCAACTGGGGGTGCAGCAGAATCTGGGAGCGGTTAGCTATTCGAGGGAAACGGTACGGTAAGTCCTTTGTTGTAAACAACAGCAGAGAAATGGTGCCGGAGGGGAGACTCGAACTCCCACGGGACTATGTCCCACTGCGCCCTGAACGCAGCGCGTCTGCCAATTCCACCACTCCGGCACGTTCTGAATCAGTCGCCGACAGGTACTCTATCGGATCCTTTAGATCTGATGGCTGGGAAATGCTTCCGCTGCCAAACCCTGGGCTGCCTTTTTAAGGTTCGCACGGTCGTGCTGGTGTCTCCCCATCATCTCCGAAGGCGAATGTCTCACAGGCACCGTGACAGTGTACAACTCTGTTCCATGAATAACCAAATGGGAAACGAAATTGTGAGTTCCTCTCATAGGCGGTTTGACCGGCTTCTGCCTAACTGCGCGCGCACCACAGTAGTTCCACGACTCATTTCCTTGCATTCTGGACGCTGCTACCGGGATTCCGACGGCCAGCGCTCTACTACCACCTTCTTCAGGGTGTAGAAGTCGACTGCATCTCGGCCTTGTCCGTGCAGGTCACCGAAAAAGCTGTCCTTCCAGCCACTGAAGGGAAAGGATGCGACCGGGGCGGCGACTCCGATGTTGATCCCAATGTTGCCCGCCTCTACCTCATAGCGAAATTTCCGAGCAGCCGCCCCGCTTCCGGTGAAGAGACAAGCCATGTTGCCGTATCGTCCGCCGTTCACGAATTCGATGGCGTCGTCGACGTGTTCGAAGTGCAGCAGACTCAACACCGGTCCAAAGATCTCCGTGGAGACCAGGCTGTCTTCGGGTTGAACGTCACTGAGGATTGTCGGTCCCACGAAATAGCCGGCCTCGTAGCCCTGTACTTCGGGATGACGTCCATCGACTGTCAGACTGGCACCGCCACTTGCTCCCTGCTCGATCAGAGCTTCGATCCGTTCCTTGCTTTCACCCGAAATGACAGGACCCATCTCGACACCGTCGTCCAGACCAAATCCTAGCCGACGGGACCGTGCGACCTCCGTGATAGATTTCTGGAAGGGTCTGTGAGCTGCGCCCACCGTTGCGACGATCGAGCCGGCCAGACAGCGTTGGCCGGCACATCCGAATGCGGATTCCCCTACGATCCGGGAAGTCGCTTCCATATCCGCATCGGGGAGAATAATGAGAGGATTCTTGGCACCTCCCTGGCACTGCACTCGCTTTCCCTGCGTTGCCGCTCGACTGTAGACATACCGGGCTACCTGGGTCGAGCCTACGAAACTGATGGCCTGGATCAGGGGATGATCCAGAATCGCATCCACCGTCTCTTTGGAGCCGTTGATGAGCTGGATAACTCCCTTGGGGAGACCCGTCTGTTCGACTAATTCCAGGATCTTCTGCAGGGTGAGTGGGACTTTTTCGCTGGGCTTGAGAATGATGCAGTTGCCACAGGCGATCGCGTAAGGGGTGAACCAGAGAGGAATCATGGCCGGGAAGTTGAAGGGCGTAATGGCAGCCACGACGCCAACCGGCTGGCGGATCATGGTTTCGTCGATACCCGAGGCGATGTCCTCACTGTTGTAACCCTGAAGCATTGAGGGAATCCCGCAGGCAACTTCGACGTTCTCAATCCCCCGCTGCAGCTCACCCCTGGCCTCCTGCAGCGTTTTCCCGCATTCCTGGGTAACGGTCCGGGCCACCTCGTCAAAATTCTGCTCTAACAGCTGCTTGAGTTTGAAAAGGTACTGAACTCGCTCGGACGGTGGTGTGCGGCGCCAGTCCCGAAAGGCCTGCGCGGCGCAATCGGCCGCTTGTCCCACCTCGGCGGCTGCCGAGAGTGGGACCTTGGCTATTTCCTCCGTGGTGGCCGGATTTATCACGCTCAGCGTTAAGGCTTCTGGCGACCTCTGCCAGCTGCCATCAATAAAGTTCAAGATCTGTTTGGAATTACCCATCAAACAAAGCCTCCATTCTCCTCGGCGCTTGTTCCAGTGCCATATTATTGCCTTGTCGCTTCCTGTTCATTGGACATACTCGAGAGAGCGCAGCATTTCAAGCCTTTCCTGCGATAGTGGGGAAGTCTGTTCCTCTCCCTGGCTGGATTGCGCGGCCAGGATCTCCTGCAGCAGTCCCAGACCGGGGGCGTCTGGTGTAAAGAAGTTCTGCCCATCGAGCCCTTCCCTACCGGTGGACTTGCCCAGGTGGTTTTCGGATCCCTCGGTCTCTCGATAGTGAGTGAGTTTCCAGTCCTGGCTGAGCAGCGCGATGCCGCGTCGTGTCGGGTTGGACGGATACGTACGGCGTTCCACCAGGCGAGGAGGGGTGGTCTCCAATTTTTCCCCCTCAAAGGCGGGCAGCAAAGATCGACCGGTGCAACCGGCCGGTGTCTCTAGGCCAAGCAGGGCGGCCAGAGTGGGAACGATGTCGAGTGTCTGGACCGGTTCGCTCACCCTGTGGCCACGATCCTGGTGGGGTAGCTTTATCAGAAGGGGAACCTTGATAACCGGCTCCAGCAGGAGTTCCCCATGACCCCAGAACTCCTGTTCTCCGTGAGCCTGTCCATGGCCTGCCACTATGACGACAAGCAGTCGCTCCCAAATCCCTCGTGTCTTGAGAAATTCGAACAAGCGACCCAGCTGCGCATCCAGGAAAGCAATTTCGGCGTCGTAGAGGTCGGAGATATGTCGTTGATCCCGGCCAGTCAGTTGGAAGGCGATCTCCTCGCTATTGAGGGAAACCAGCCACTCGGTGGACAAACTGTTCCCCCAAGGGCCGTCATAGCCGATGACAAACTGCTGGGCAAAGTCGGGCTTGGGATCGTAGGGTTCGTGTGGATCGAAGTAGTGAAGCCAGAGGGCGAAGGGCTGGTCGCTCCGCTCCGATATCCAAGTCTCTGCTCGACGAGTGACCGCATCGCCCGGCACTTGTGTTGCTCCCATAGACCAACCGTCTCCAAAAAAGACCTCGTTCAAACCGAGGCCTTGGAGGTACTCCTCGTCCAGGACCTGAGCTGATACTACCGCGGCGTTGGGGATTCCCTGGTCACCCAGAAGATCAAAGATCGAGACCAGGTCCTGCGCCGGAACCATTCCATTGCGGGTGACCCCATGCTGAGTCGGGGACAGACCAGTGAAGATGGTCAGGTGTGAAGGAAGTGTCGTAGGCATACTGCAGGTGACGTTCTGAAACAGGGTAGCTGTTTTGGCAAAGGCATCCAGGGCTGGAGAGGTCGGCCGGCTGTAACCGTAGGCGCCCAAGCGATCGGCACGCAGGGGATCCAGCGTAATGAACAGCAGTGGCCACTGATCCGGGTTGGAGGAGCGAGTGGGAGCGGTTTGGCAGCCTGCCAGGAGACTGACACCCAAGGCAAATAGATAGACGGGGTTGAGCTCAAACCGTTTCCTCAGATGTGGCCGCATGGAGAGCCTGTTGCCAGCCGACGGGGCGAAGCACGACAAGAATCACGGGAACTATATGTTAACGTAGCGTCTCCCGACAAGGGGTTTCATAGCGTTGTCACGGACCCCCAATCTCTGCTCCCTGGGCAGCGGCCTTACGGAGCAGTAGAAAGTAGAATCCGCAAAGGGCTGTCTGTGTCAGGCTCAGCCAGGCTATGGTCGTGGGCAGGGAGGATGCTCGCTTAATCCCAACCGATAGGACCACCACGACGACGACTAGACTGCACACATCATAGAGGAGTTTCAATTCCTGGCGATTGAAAACCAGAACGACTCGACTCAAGGGAACGACCACCAATCGTGCCAGCGCCCAGGGAGCCATCAGGCCGGCAAGAACACCGGCCTCCGCCCACGCCGTACCGAAAACCAGCCGGAACAGCTTCTCGCCCACAAGTATTAGAACAAGAGAAGGACCGATCCCGATCGCGGACAGGATCAGGGCCTGTCGGGAGGGAGCCCCTCAGGATCTTCCCCCATTTGCTCGCGCCTGGGCCGCTATGCGACCGTGGAACGTATCGGAAAAGCTGCGGCCGACGAATCCAAGTGGAATCGTCACGACCTGCTGAGCCAGGCTGAAGAAACCGGCAGCTTCCAGACCATAGCCGTATCCGATGAGTGGGACGGGGAGACTGAGCGCGAGGGTTTCGATCAGGGCTGAGGGAAACAAGATCAGAGGAAATTTTCGGTTGCTATGAAGGATCCGTAGCAGACGGTGCCACTTCAGCGGAGTCAACAGCTCGGAGATCGAGGTCGTCAAACGGAACCGAGAAAGCATCTGCGCTACCGAGCTGAGGTGCCCCACTATCTCCCCAGCGATAAGGGCCAGCCCAACCGGATTCAGCCATCCCAGGACAATTTGGACCAACGACTTGGCGATATTGCGGGCCAGGGGCTCCGCCGAGATGACCCCGAAGGACTCGCTTCGAATGAACCAGGACCTCCTTGTCCTAGTGCCCGGGCTGCCGGAGGCTGCGGCGATACCGGATAGGGCATGACCAGATCTGAGCTGCCACGGAACTACGAGGACAGATATCATCAGCAGAAATGCAAGCAGTAGAGGAAGGACACGGTCTTACCGTTGGGCCTGTCCCAAGTTCGTCCGCCAGGGCGTTCACGCATTCGCCGCTCAGTCCTGGCACTGGTGCCCCTGGGCGCAAGCGTTCTACCAGATGCAGGTCAGCCAAGGGAAAGATCATCACGTCGCGGTGCGCTCTTTGGCCTTCAAGTGGCTGCGCATAATCTACCGCTGCTGGAAGAACCGGGTCCCCTACGACGACGCCATTTATGTGGCTTCTTTGAAGGCGAACAACGCCCCTTTGCTGGCCTTCTTGTAGAGAGCAATCAAGCTGTGGAAAAAACGCAACCAGCTGATTTAGAGGAAAAATAGTGAAAAAAAGACTTGACTTCAAACCTCAGATGTCTGGGCTAGTCGCAACAACGCCGCCGGCGTAGGGGAGTTTTTTCTTGAATGATCATGGGCCCTCTCGCTTGCAGTTATGGTCGATGGATTGGTTCTAACATTCTCCATAGGGGAGGAATGATCGTTCGATCTAACCAGGTTTGTCATCCGCGTGGAGTTGACTCGTCGGGGGGAGTTGATCGTAGGAAAAGCGTATCATCAAGGGTTCGTTATTCCTGCTTCGGTAGAACTCAAGAAGGGCAGGGCTGGACACGAATGTCCAGCCTTTTCCAGGAATGATCTTCTCGGCGGCGGCGTCAATATCTGCCGGGTTCAGATCCAGACCAACGAACTCAACCAGACTCCGTAGGTGATGCTTTGGCGAGCGGATCAGATCCTCGAAGCGAAGCGTCAACAGTTGGCGGCTATCGAGCTTACCCACGGCGCCCAAAGCAGACTCGCAGTATCGTTTCCACAAGCCAAAACCTTCCGGGTGGCTGAATCCACTCAGGCTATTGGCGGAGGGGTGCCGCGACGTCATCGACCTCAGGTAATAGCGAGCACGTCCGAACCAGTTCCGGCTACGAATCCGCCGTTCTCGACCCACCAGGCTTTCACTCACGTCCACTCCGTTTCGGACGATGAAAACGATCCTGGCTTTCGGAAAGACTCTCAGCCAGAGGGGAAAAGTCAGACAATTTTGAGAATCCTTCCAGCCCCAGTGACAGGGCTGATCGAAAATACTGCCGTATTTTCGCCAGCGCCGAGCTTCCAGGAATTGCTTGGAGCGTCGCGAGAGACAGGCCGCCCTCAAGGATTCCATCGTCGTGTGGGACTGCCTGAGTTGATCGATCCGGCGAAGAAAGGGATCGGGGCGATACCAGTTAGCCTCGGTCTTGAGGCGTAGCTCCTCGTTTAGATCGAGGAAAAAGCGGGATTCTCCCGTCGAGACCAACTGGTCCTCACCCATGAGTATCCCCAATCTAGACAGGGTGCGTGACAACAGCGTTGTGCCGGAACTGTGCATTCCGAGAACGATGATTGGGTTGGAAACTGGGGTTCTTATTTCAGGTCTTGGCAGGAGCACTGATCATTGGGCCGGTTGGGCTAAAGGAGTGGCATTGGAATCGAGCCGACTATGGTATCTCTGATGGAGTTGCTCCAGCTGAGTTTCAAGCCCTCGGAAGTGCCCGGTGAATTCGGGTTCGTGCGCTTTTTGAGTAGAGGTTCCATTGAAATGGGCTCTCAGGGCCGCATAAGGATCTCCGAGCTGACTCGCCGTTCCCGTGCTCTGTACCTGACCATCCCCACCTCTCGAAGACTCACGAACTGTCTCGACTTCGCCCTGAAGTAGATGTGCCTTCCGAGTGTTCCTCTGAGAAGTCGCTCCAGAGTTCCAGGTAGACTGGAACTTTTCCTCTGAACAGAAACGCTGATTTCCCCCAGGTGAGTGAGTGCAGGCGCCGTTGCCAACTCTAGAGATCTGCCCCTGTTGTCGAGGAGTATGTTGGCCAGTGTTCCCGTGTCATATACCGCCTTGACCTGTTTCCTTCGAGTGAGCTCTTTCTGGACCGTTTTGGGGATCTCTCGCCAGTAATAACTCCTCAAGTCGATGCCCAACTCGGCCACCAGTTCATTCAGCATCCGATTGTCATAGGCTGCGAAGTGAGTAGTTCCTATGCAGGTGCCACCGGCCAGTGTGCTGTAGACTCCTGAATCCCACATTTGCCAGGATGGCATTTCAGTTTCTTCGCAGTAGCCCAAGGTTGATGGGCTGGAGAAGACCGCGTCAGCCGCTGGCAAGGCTTTGGATAAAGTCGGACAGAAACTCCCCAGTGGCGAAGACGTCGGAATCCAGAAAAGTGAAGTAGCGGGCTCTTTCCTGACGCTGAAGGATTGTCAGTGTCTCACCGTGACTCAGCACTCGGTCGGACTGAAGCGTGAGAAACTCGAGGCGCTCATCAGAATCTGCTACTTCCAGATCCGATTGAGGGTGTGCTCTTCGCCCGCCGAGCATCCGTTGGAAACCAGTCGAAACCGACACTCGTCCACTCGTCGCTCCACTCGACCAAGCTGAACGGGAAAGAAGAGAGGTAGGGAACGGTGCCAGGGATATAGGCTATGTTGATTCGCAGTTCCGAAAGATCTAAATTGTGATGTCCCTTCCCCCATGCCCCGACAACGAATTCGCGAGTCCTCAGACCCTACTTATGGACCAAAGTTTTAGCGGAAACGGCACCATTATCCCACAGAAGACGCCAGTGTTGAACTGCGGATGTGATAGTCGGTGTGTTTGGCGATTGGAAACAGATTGCATCCAAGCGTTGCCGTAGGGACGATTTGAGGAAGCCTCGACCGCAGTCCGAGCGCTGTAGAGGACCTCTACAGCTTTTCCGTGGTCACGTCGTTTCTGGTTTTCTCAGAGGTTTCGGGTACGATAGGTGCAAGGAGATTTAGATGACGGGTCTTATCATTGTCGTTGTTTTAACCCTGTCCATTTCGGCCATGTGTTCCCTCTTTGAGGCAACGCTGTACTCTACCCGAGTAGCCTCGTTGGAGGCGGTGCGCTCCTCCAGGAAGCGGCGCTCACAGGCGGAACGTTTTCTCGCGATGAAGCGGGAGATCGCCGTGCCTACCGCGGCCATCCTTATCCTCAACACGGTTGCTAACACCGGAGGGGCAGCTTTCTCGGGCATGTATGCCAGCACCGCTCTGGGAGTGGCCTGGGTACCCGCTTTTTCGGTTCTACTCACGCTCGGCATCTTGCTGCTGTCGGAGATCTTTCCGAAGACCTACGGTGCGATTCACTGGCGTAGACTCTGGCCCTTGATTGTCTGGCCACTCGCGGGATTGCAGCGCGTCTTTTATCCGTTCATTCGGATCATCCAGAAGCTGACCGACTCGCTGACCGCAGGGAGCCCAGCCGCCACCGCCACAGAGGCCGAGATCATGTCCATGATTCGACTAGGCGCCCGGTCTGGGGAACTCACACCTACCGAGCTTCGCCTTCTGGACGCCGTATTCCATTTCGACCAGCTGTCCTGCCGGCAAGTCATGCTGCCCCGACCGGATGTGGTGTTCTTCGATATCAGTCGCTCCTTGGAGGAGTGTCTGGTGTTAGCCAGGGCAACCCAGCACACTCGATATCCCCTTTGTCGGGGCTCACTAGACAGCGTGATCGGCCTGATCCACATCAAGGATCTGATCGGCGTTCCCCTCCAGGGAGATCTGGATCTCAACGAGGTTGCCAAGCCCTTGACCTTCGTCCCCGAAACCATGCCCCTGAGCCAGCTGCTCCGGGAAATGCAGACCAAGGGGCAGCACATGGCTCTGGTGGTGGACGAGCACGGCACCACGGTGGGCATGATTACGCTCGAGAACGTGCTGGAGCAGATCGTGGGATCGGTACTGGACGAGTTCGACGTCGAGACTGCGGAGATCGTGCCTAAGGGCCCCGGTTCCTACCTGGTAGAGGGGCAGATTTCTCTAAGCCATCTCAACCGGGAACTCCACCTCAAGCTGGACCAGGAGCACGTGGACACTCTCTCCGGGCTCCTGGTCGATCAGCAAGGCAGCCTCCTGCAAGGTGGGGAGGTCGTCCGACTCGAAGGAGTCGTAGCTCGGGTCCTGGAGGTCCGCGATGGACGAGCCATACGTGTGCGGCTGACGATGCAACCTCCTGATGAGGATGAGTAACATGGAAGACGCTCTCGAGTACCACCGGATGGGACGAAAGGGGAAACTTGAGGTCGTTCCCACCAAGCTGTTTATGACGCAAAGGGACCTGTCGTTGGCCTACACACCGGGTGTAGCCGAGCCCTGCAAGATCATCCAGAAGAGTCCAGAGGCAGCGCTCGAGTATACCGCCCGAGGAAATCTGGTGGCTGTGGTCACGAACGAAACGGCGGTTCTGGGGCTGGGCAATATAGGTGCGCTGGCCGGCAAACCGGTCATGGAGGGAAAAGCTGTCCTTTTCAAGCGTTTTTCCGACATCGATGTCTTCGATCTGGAAATCAACTCCGAGGATCCAGAGGACGTGATAAGGGTCTGTACGCTGCTGGAGCCACCTTCGGAGGTATCAATCTGGAGGATATCAAGGCCCCTGAGTGCTTCCACATCGAACAGACTCTCAAAAGGGAACTCTCGATTCCGGTCTTCCACGATGACCAGCATGGAAGCGCCATCATTTCTGGTGCCGGGCTGCTGAATGCTCTGGAGTTGACGGGCAGAGACATCGCGTCGGCCAGGGTCGTGGTCAACGGTGCCGGAGCGGCCAAGATTGCGTGTGCACGATTCTACCGAAGTCTGGGTATCGCCAAGGAAAACCTGATCCTGTGTGATAGTCGGGGGGTGATCTTCAAGGGCAGGGAGTCCGGCATGAACTCCTTCAAGCAGGAGTTTGCGGTCGATACGCCGTCTCGAACATTGAACCAGGCCTTGGAGGGAGCCGACGTGCTCCTGGGTCTCTCGAAGGCAGGAGTGGTTAGCGACGGCATGGTTCGATCTATGGCAGACAAGCCGATCGTATTCGCGATGGCGAATCCAGATCCAGAGATCTCTTGGGAGGACGTCAAGGCTACCTGCCCCAACGTCATAATGGCGACCGGGCGCTCCGACTACCCCAACCAGATCAACAACGTCCTCGGATTCCCGTCCATCTTCCGAGGCGCCTTAGATGTGCATTCTAGCGGGGTCAATGAGGATATGAAGCTCGCGGCTACCCGCGCTCTAGCCGACCTGGAAAAAGAGGATGTCCCCGATGACGTCATGACAGCCTATGGAGGTGTTTCCCTCTCATTTGGCCCGGAATACATCCTTCCCAAGCCTCTCGACTCCAGAGTCCTGCTGCGGGCCGCACCCGCTGTTGCAGAGGCGGCCATGAATTCGGGTGTAGCTCATCGCCAAATCGATCTTCAAGCGTACGTGGGCAGTCTGGAAGCCAGAATGAGGTGAAGCTGGGTGGAGTAATAAAGTGCAAGCACCAAGATACAAAATACAAACAAATCTAAAATTCCAAGTAGATAGAGCGGGGATGATCTAGAAATATCGGAAAATACTCAATTGCCTTGTCTGATCTTCATATGATCAAACCGCAACGTCATCGGTCGGGAGTGTCTTTTGTGATTTGGTGTTGGGGATTTGTTTGTAACTTGTGCATCTCACTTATCTCTGCTTCGCCTCCAGACACCTGGTGCGTATCGGAGTCGAAGGCCTTTCACTTGGGTAGCTGTGTCATGATCTGCTCCCGCCAGGCGACATACATCAACAGAATCCAGATGGCTGCGCTGTCGTCCTTTTTCCCCTGGCTATGATCTCTCAAAAGGACCTGAATCCCCTTTTTGTCCAACACCCCATCGTCGTCGCCGCCGTTGAGGTAGTCTTCGACCCAATCTCGTAACCCAGTTCTGAACCATTCGCGTAAGGATACGCTGAAACCCTTTTTCGGTTTGGCCAGGTTTTCTGGAGGCAGGGCCGACTCAAGTGCACTGCGCAACAAGTGTTTTCCTTGCCAACGTCGAAACTTCAGATCCGACGCTAGCAGGGTCGAGAACTCTACCCACTTGTGGTCTAGAAACGGGGAGCATACCTCCAACGAGCTAGCCATGCTCATGCGGTCTACCTTGACCAGCATGTCGTTGAGCAGGCGGAAGCGAATGTCGGCGTAGCCGATTCTGTTCACCAATGGAGCCTCCATCCGAAGCACGGACAAGACGTCGGAAGGGTAGTGTTCCGGGATGCTACTTTTCAAGGTTTCAAAAAAATCGGGGGATAGGACCCTTTTCAGTGTCTCCCCCTCCACAGCAGCCATCTTTTCGAAGTAAAGATCCTCTAGCTTCAATCCACTCTGTCGCAGTACCTTTGCCAATCTAAGTGCGGAATAGTGATGGCTCGAAGGCAAAAAGCGAGCGGAAAATTGTATGGCTTCGGGTGCCAGGCGTGCACCCAGGAACGACGGAAGGAGACGATGTGTTTCGGCAAAATAAAAACCCTTGTACGAGTCGTAGCCAGCGAACAGCTCGTCCCCGCCCAGGATGGCAGTGACGTGATGGCGAGCCAGACGAGAGATGAAATAGGTGGGTAGGGCGGAGGAGTCCCCAAAAGGCTCGTCGAAGTGACGGGCCAGGGTCGATATCGCTCCCGGTAGGTCACAAAGCATGTCCGCCTCAGGGAGGTTGAGCAGGTGGTGCTCCGTCTGAAAATGATCGGCAATTCGCCGAGCGTCCTTCGACTCGTCCCAGTGAGGTTGGTCGAAGCCAATGGTGAAAGTCTTCAAGGGGTGTAGGCCAGCCCGGTGGGCGTAGTGGAAGACGCTACTCGAGTCCAGCCCGCCGCTAAGAAAGATTCCGAGGGGGACATCGCTTTCGAGGCGGAGTCCCACCGAATCCTGTAGAAGCTCATCCAGACGCTCGGTCCAGTTTTGGTGGGAGTCCTCGGACTCGCCGCTGGTAGGCCAGGGGAGCTTCCAGTACTGGATCAGCTTCGCTTGACTTGACTGGTAGGTGAGCAGATGACCGGCAGGGAGCTTTTGAATTTGTTTGAAGATGCTCGAAGGCTCGCAGACGAAGCCGAATTTGAAGTAGAACATGAGCGTTTTTTCATCAATCTTAGCCAGTTCCGGCGCTGCGGCCAGAATCGCCTTGATCTCCGATGCGAAGATCAGTCGGTATTCTCGATGGAAGTAGAACAACGGCTTCTTTCCAAGCCGGTCACGAGCGAGGACGAGTCGATGTCGACTTTCATCCCAGATCGCCGTACCAAACATCCCACGAAGGTCTTGAAAACATTCCTTTCTATTTTCCTCGTAGAGGTGAACAATCGCCTCGGTGTCGGAGCTCGTCCTGAACACGTGAGCTTGTTTTCGCAGAGCAGATCCCAGTTGGCGGTAATTGTAGATTTCGCCGTTAGACACAACGTGCATCGATCCGTTTTCGTTGGAAATCGGTTGCTGCCCGTGTTCGATATCGATGATGCTAAGCCTGCGTACACCCAACCCGACTCCCGCCCTGGAGAAAAATCCCTCTTCGTCAGGACCACGATGAACCATGCAGTTCGTCATCCTCGACAAGAGTGCTCGGATTTCTCCCTGAGTCAAATCGGGTGCCAAGATGCCGGCGATTCCGCACATTGTGCCTACCTCTTTTTGCAGATCACTCTCAGGACAGAGAGATAGTGCCTGGCAACCAGGTCTGGGTCGAAGTTCTTCATACTCGCGATGTTTGATTTCTGCATTCGCTCACGCAGGTCTTTGTCGGACAAGATCTCCTCGAGTGCTCGAGCCAGATTGGAAGGGTTTTTCGGTTCTGCAAAGAGAACGTTGATGCCCTCCTCGAGGTGGTCTGCCATTCCTCGGATCTTGGTTGTGACGATCGGAAGACCCGTGTGCATCGCCTCCATAATCGCGTAGGGAAAGCCTTCGCTCCAGGAAGGGAGAACGAACACGTCAGCGGAACTATAGGTATTCCAGAGATCCTTTTCTTCCAAATAGCCCCGAAAGGAGACATGCTTTTCCAGACCGCGCTGTCAGACCACGGCGCTGAGAGCTTCTCGGGCGGGACTGTCACCCACGAGGACGAGCTGGGATTTGATCCTCTGCGAGACGATTGCCGTCGCTTCGATGAGCTCAAAAAGGCCCTTCTGTCGAACCAGGCGGTCCACGTACAGCATCACCGAAATCCCATTTTCTATTAGGGAGCGGGAGACGGAAAGTTCGGTTGCGGGAACCGCGAAAGGGTTTCGAACTATTTGGTGGGGGTATTCAGTTAACTCAAGTTGCGACTATATGGCGTATTTGCGGGGCCTGGGGCCCCTTACGTTATTGACCATGTCCTTGTAAGATGTCGGTTCGATCGCCACCGCTTGTTGGACTAATCTGTAGAATAGCTTGCCACGGTGGCGGCTCGTTCAGCGATTGAATCGGAACGTATCTTCGTCGAGGTAGTAATCCAGGTGCTCGTGACTGATGGCTCCTTGATGCGTGCCAATCATCCACCGCTTGAGCAACGAGGCGACTCGATGGCAATGTGGCAGCAAATCCTCGCCGACCTCTGCCGTA
>CAUZIZ010000002.1:0-84918 GCA_963579905.1 Acidobacteria bacterium UBA6911
CGTCCAATAATGCGAAACGTGAGGAAGCCTGAAGCGCGAGCGAGGGGTTGGAGGGCAGCGCAATGGGGGACGAAGGGGCCTGAGGTGCGGCAAGCAGCCAAGCCGGGGAGATTCGGGGTGCCCCAAAACTCCTCGCTTGCGCTTCAGGCTTCCATAGCTCGGAAAGTTTCGCTCTCGAATGGGGCAGCGTAGCGGGGGCGGGACTAAGATGGTGGAACCAGCATGACCCGGCATCTCTTTGACTTTCTCTCCCAACTACGCTTCCCCTATTTGTTTGCGGTTACGGCGATCGTATTCCTGCTGGATCTGTTCATTCCTGATCTGGTCCCGATGGCAGACGAGATTCTTCTCGGATTAGGAGCCATCCTCCTGGTGCGAATTTGGATCTGCAGGAAGAAGCAGGAAGAAGCAGGAAGAAGAAAGAACACACTCCAGGGGTGGGGGTGAACCCTTCCTACGGTGCGAAGGGCACCCACTTTTCGGGCGAGGACTCCCACACCCGTTAGGCTTCCTCTCTCTGCGGCGGTGTATCCGCGGCGGCGGGTTCTTGCCTGCAGACCTTGTTTGGTGTACAACCGCCGTCTACGGATACACACGACTAAAGAGGAAAATCTCATGCGCCAGACTGCTTTGCTTCTCCCTTTGACCCTGGTCTTCTTTATCGCCTTCGCTCACGGATCCTCCCACATCGGCTGGAAAGCCTCCGGAAAGGGTGGTGCAGTGGCAGCCGGACATGCCGACGCAGTAGCTGCCGGTATTCGGTTGCTGGACGCCGGTGGTAATGCGGCCGATGCAGCCGCGGCAACCCTTCTGGCTCTGTCGGTAACCGACTATGGCATGTTTGCCATCGGAGGCGAGATCCCCTTCCTCATCTACGACACCAAGAAGCAAGAGGTGAAGGTGCTCTCGGGTTTAGGACGCGCTCCTTTGGACCAGGCCGCCATCGATTGGTACAACACCAATGGGATCCCGGGAACGGGCAGCATGAAGGCGGCGCCCACACCGGGCGCGGTACACCTTTGCATCACCGCATTGGAGCTGTATGGGACCCGGTCTTTCGAAGAGGCGGTAACCCCAGCTCTGGAACTCCTGGACGCGGGCTCAGAGAGTTGGCATGCGCCTCTGGCAGTGACGCTACGAAAGCTGGTAGAGGCCGAAAGGGAGGCAACTGGAAGCCGAGAGGAGAAACTCACCGCGGCCCGGGACCGATTCTACAAGGGGGATGTGGCCGACGAACTGGAGGCCTGGTACATCTCCACCGGGTCTTTTCTGCGCAAGAAAGACCTGGCTGCCCACGTCACCCGGCTGGAAGATCCTGTATCGGTGGACTACCAGGGCTATACGGTCTACAAATGCTCCACCTGGACACAGGGCCCGGTCCTCTGTCAGTCGCTACGGCTGCTGGAAGGCTTCGATTTGAAGAAAATGGGACACCTGTCAGCCGACTATATCCACACCGTGACCGAGGCTCTGAAGCTGGGCTTCGCCGATCGGGATGAATACTACGGAGATCCCCTCTTCGCCGAGGTGCCGCTCAAGAACCTCCTTTCCCGAGAGTACGCCAAGATTCGCCGTTCCCTGATCGACAACACCAAGGCTTCGCTGGAGCGGCGCCCCGGCGACCCCTATCACATGCAGCCTCTCAAGGGGATGATGCAGGCAGAGAACCACCCTGACCGCTTCCCGGTCAGCGACACCACGACCTGCGTCGTGGCCGACCGATGGGGCAACGTTGTGGCAGCGACACCCAGTTGCAATCTGTCGGGAAATCTTCCGGGACCATCGGGAGTCAACACCGGCAATCGGCTCCGGAGTCTGAACACGACACCCGGACATCCCAATCGGATCGAGGCGGGGAAACGTCCCCGCATCACGCTCACACCCACCCTGGTCACCCGAAACGGAAAGCCCGTGGTCGCCATCAGTGTGGCCGGAGGGGATCTCCAGGAGCAGACCACCCTGAATGTGCTCTTGAACCACGTAGAGTTCGGCATGATGCCGGAAAAGGCGGTCACAGCATCCCGCTTCAACACCGACCACCACCTGGATTCATTCAACCCCGACCGCGATCGGGAGAAGGCGTTCGTCAAGGCCGGGAGTCTGCAAGTCCACAGCGGCGTTTCCAAGCAGGCTCAGGAAAACCTCAAGAGCCGGGGACACGACTTGACCACGACCGACAGCTACATCGCTCGTCCGGTCATGATCTACGTGGACCACGACAAAGGCGTCATCCACGCCGCCGGCGACCCTGCAGCCGGCCGCCATGCCGCGGCTATCGAGTGAGGTTATCGGTTACAGGTTGGGGGTTGCAAGAAAGGAGAACAGATTCCCGATTATGTACGCAAACCCTTCAGGGTTGGCTGCAAGAATCTGTTTCCCCTGTCCCAGGGTTCGGAAACCCTGGGCTAGAAGACGCAATCCCGTTGGGATTGACCTCGCTTGATTTTTTTCCAAGAAAGGTGCCGGAGGATAGGGTGCAACCTGCAGCCTCTTTCAGTATGGATTGACGATCTGGGGACGTGCTTCTCCTACCCGCTTCTCCGCCTCCACCCCAAAAGAGCCAATGACCACGCCTGAGACGCCTTCGGTATCCAAGAGCCTGCTGTTTTCCTCAGGATCGTGGACGGACCACATCCTGGCGACGTAGAGCTTGCAACCGTGCTCTTGGCACAGCGGTGCATAGTCGTCTCGAATCGCACCGTACAGACGATCCATGGCCTCCTGATACTCGGGTGAGCCCTTGGGCAGGGGGATGGACCAGAACCTCTTGTCTTCGTAGCCGGATCCTCCCTTGATTCCGTAGTGATCCTGGTCGTGGACCTGAAGTCCATAGGCTCGATGCTTGGGCCACATCAGATGCCAGAACGAGGGACAGCGGACGGCTATCTGATCAATTGTCAAAGAGTCTACGATCTTCTCCTGGATCCAGGTTCTCCAGTCCAGATGTAGGTTCCCCAAGGGCGGGCCGATGTAGTCTCCACGGGGCACCCCCACTCCCAATTTCATTCCACGCTTCGAGAGCTCCCCCTTCAGATCCTTGAAGAACCGGGTCACAGACTCTCCCCGCACTCGTCGCCAGACATCGAGGTCGAAGTTACGCTCTAGGATGTTGATGCCATAGCGTTTCTCGAACTCCTCGACTACGGGTTGGTTGAAACCAAACTGGTCTCCATAGACGGCTGGTTTTGATTGGGAACGGGTACAGACGAAGACACCGTCGAAGGCATAACCTTCCAGACCAGCCAGGATACGGCGAATGGCATAGCGTCGCGCGTCTCCGTGACCGTATTCGAGAATGCCGTAGTGGGGCCGGCCCTCCTTGTCGGTCGCCAGGTATTCGGGATTGGCCAAAGAGAACTGGCTCTGCCAGCCGTAGATCCCTCCCTGCCAGCCCTCGCTCAGCGGGTAGCCCTCATCGAACATGGTGGCGTACAAGTAAACCTCGAAACCCATCTCCTTGAGCTCGGTAGTGATCAGTTCATGCTCGTCGAATCCCAGATTGTCGTAGGTGTTGAAGACTTCTCTGGGAGGAGACCCTGGAGCCGAGAAGCTCACTCGGAACCTCCGCATGGTCCTCATCTCGCGCCAGTAGATGGCGCCAGCACCGTGAGCCGACTTCCACTCCTCGGCGCACCTGAGAATTTTCTCAGCCGTATCCAAAGCGGCATCGCCGTCCCAGGCTTCCAGGTGGTCTCCCCAGCTCACACTGATCACGTTTCTACTCATATTTCCTCCAGTCACGCCCACCCAAATTTCAGCAGCGGCGCCGACATTTCAGCGGGCAGACTAGCAGTTTGAGAGCATCTGCAACAGCCCCAAGCTGAAACTTCATCGACAAGAAGAAGCTGCGAGAATCAGCATCTCACAGAGCAGTGACCTGTAGGATGGGAACTCTTGCCCGTCGATGTCCTCGACGGGCAGGAGTGCCCGTCCTACAAACGTCACGCAGCTATCGATGTTTGTAGCTAGAGATGACAGAAGTTTCTCGAATGATCCAACGTGGCCTCTGGGAAGCTTGGGTTTCCGATGCCCAGCCGCTATAATCGGCCCCAAAATGGGACTTCCTGAGAAATTGAAAATGAAAGAGAAATTCCTTGGGCGCTCACCTTTCCCGGGATCAAGAGTCTGGTGACGGCGCTTCTATTCTTGGGAACTGGGATAGCCGAGGCCACTCAAAGGACGCCACGGACCGTCGATTTTTCAAGGGATATCTACCCCATCTTCGAGAGATCCTGCCACTCTTGCCACGGCCCGGAACAACAGCTGGGACGACTTAGACTGGATTCCCGTCAGGCAGCGCTTGACGGAGGGCAATCGGGCAAGATCCTTCAACCCGGTAACTCAGCGGAGAGCTCCCTCTACCAGAGAGTGGCTGGGTTGAATGACCTGGTCCGGATGCCCATGGGCGGTGGGCTGGCGGCCGATGAGATCGAGCTGATCCAGTCTTGGATAGAAGAGGGCGCCGAGTGGCCCAAGGAGGTGGGCCTGACACAAGGCGAAACACGCCCACAACATTGGGCCTTTGTCGCACCGAAACGCCCATCGTTTCCCCAGATCAGAAAGGGAGCATGGCCGGCCAACGCGATCGACCGTTTCATCCTGGCCCGCCTGGAGCAAGAAGAGCTGTCTCCTTCCCCCGAGGCGGACAGGGTCACGCTGCTGCGACGTCTCAGTCTGGACTTGGTTGGCCTCCCACCCAGCGTGGAAGAGGTGGACACATTTCTGGCGGATCAGGGAGTTGATGCCTACGAGAAGCAGGTGGAGAGACTGCTGGCTTCACCGCATTACGGGGAACGTTGGGGACGACACTGGCTGGATGCGGCTCGATACGCCGACTCCGATGGATTCGAAAAGGACAAGCCGCGAAGAGTCTGGTTCTACCGAGACTGGGTGATCAATGCCCTCAACAGTGACCTGCCCTATGACGAATTCATCATCCAGCAGCTGGCGGGAGACCTATTGCCTGATGCCGGACAGGATCAGCTCGTGGCCACCGGCTTTCTGCGAAATTCCATGATCAACGAAGAAGGCGGAATCGATCCGGAGCAGTTTAGGATGGAGGCCCTGTTCGATCGGATGGATGCGATCGGCAAGGGCATTCTGGGGATTACCATCCAGTGTGCTCAATGCCACGACCACAAGTACGATCCGCTCAAGCAGGAAGAGTACTCTCGTCTGTTCGCCTTCCTCAACAATACACACGAAGCAAACCTGGCAGTCTATACTCCGGCCGAACAGGTGAAGCGCTCGCAGATCTTTCGTCGCATCCGAGAAATCGAGGAGGATCTCAAACGCACCGACCCGGACTGGGAGCGGAGAATGACACGCTGGGAGGACCGAGTCCGAGGTAACCAGCCGAATTGGACCGTGCTCCGACCCACGGTCGAAGAGATCAGTAGCGGCGGGCAAAAGTATCTACCCCAAGACGATGGATCCTTTCTAGCTCAGGGCTACGCTCCTACCAAACACCGCGTGAAGATGACCGTAGAGATTAAGCTCCGGAACTTGACCGCCTTCCGCTTGGAGCTGATTAACGATCCAAACCTGCCCTTGCAGGGACCCGGCCGCTCCCTGAAAGGAACGGGAGCCCTAACCGAGTTCGAACTGGAGGCTGCTCCTATCGGGTCCCCCGAGCAGGCAGAAAAGGTTGAGATCGCTGGGGCTACCGCAGACATCGCACTTCCCGAAACTCCTCTGGAAGCGCTGTTCGAGGACGACAGCAACCAGCTGCGCTTGACCGGACCCATTGAGTTTGCGATCGATGGAGACGAGAAGACGGCCTGGGGAATCGACGCCGGACCGGCACGACGCAATCTTCCGCGAAAGGCTGTCTTCACCGTCAAGACTCCCATATCCCATCCTGAGGGGACGCTCTTGAGTTTCCACCTGAGTCAGAAGCATGGGGGCGCCAACAGCGACGACAATCAGAACCACAACCTGGGTCGCTTCCGGATCTCCGCCACCACCACCCCTGAAGCGACTGCGGATCCCCTACCTATGGGTCTGCGAGCAGTGCTGTCGATCCCTGGCTCGGATAGGAGCCCTTCGCAGGACCAGGCCGTGTTCCGCTATTGGCGAACCACGGTCCCGGAATGGGGCCAGGCGAACCAGGAAATCGAAGAACTGTGGCGCCAGCATCCTGAAGGCTCGGCCCAATTGGTGCTGGAGGAACGAACTCGAGGGCGAGATACGCACCTGTTGAATCGAGGAGACTTTCTGAGTCCGGGCAAGAGCGTTTCCTCCGGAGTCCCCGCCTTTCTCCACACCTTTCCAGAAAATGCTCCTGCAAACCGTCTCGGCTTCGCTCGATGGCTAGTGGACACCAGGTCGCCGACGACGGCACGGTCACTGGTGAATCGCGTCTGGCAGTCGTACTTCGGGGTCGGTCTGGTATCCAGCAGCGAGAACCTGGGCAGGCAAAGTGAGGCGCCCTCCCACCCGAAGCTCCTGGATTGGCTGGCAGTCGAGTTCATGGACCGGGGCTGGAGCCTGAAGCAGCTTCACCGACTGATCGTGTCCTCGGCTACTTATCGCCAATCCTCGAAGCAGACTCCAGAGCTCCGAGAGCGGGATCCGTACAATCGTCTGCTAGCCCACGGACCTCGTCTTCGGGTCGAAGCAGAGATCGTGCGGGACATCGCTCTAGCCGCCAGCGGCCTTCTCAATCCCAGTATCGGGGGAGCCAGCGTATATCCTCCGGCTCCTAGATTCCTCTTCGTACCTCCGGCTAGCTATGGGCCCAAGACCTGGCAGGAGGAGCAGGGAAAGAATCGGTACCGCCGCAGCCTCTACACCTTCCGTTTTCGCTCGGTTCCCTATCCTATGCTGCAGGCTTTCGACGCCCCCAACGGAGACTTCTCATGTGTCCGCCGCTCCCGCTCCAATACTCCACTTCAGGCCCTGACCACGCTCAACGACCCCTCTTCTTGGAGGCGGCTCAGGCGCTGGCGCTGAAGACTCTTCGAGAGGGAGGTGCATCCGATAACGAGCGGCTGACTTATGCCTTCCGCCGTTGTCTGACCCGGCTGCCCGATCAGGGAGAGAGAGAAGAACTACTCAATTTGCTCGCCAGACAGGAGGGACGCCTGGCAGAGGGCTGGGTGAATCCGTGGGACATCGCCGGGTTCGACCAAAAGTTGAGATCGAATCTTCCAGGCGATGCCACCCCGGTTCAACTGGCGGCCTGGACCACCGTAGCTCGGGTTCTCCTGAATCTGGACGAAACCATTACCAAGGAATAGATCGCGCAAATGAATAGCCAAAACCAACTCTATGAGAGACACGATCCCCAATCGGTCAGCCGGCGCTGGTTTCTTCAACAGTGCGGTGTCGGGGTGGGAGCCATAGCGCTGGAAGAACTCCTGGGCGAGGCTGGATTTTCAGCGGGAACACTCTCATCGGATAATCCTTTTACGCCCAGAACACCTCACCACGCCCCTAAAGCGAAGAACGTCATTTTCCTCTTCATGGCAGGGGCTCCCAGCCATCTGGAGCTCTTCGATCACAAACCCCAATTGGCGAAATTCGACGGGACTCTGCCACCGGAAGAGCTGATCAAGGACTATCGGGCCGCCTTCATCAACCCCAGCTCCAAACTCCTGGGCCCCAAGTTCAAGTTCGCCAGACACGGCCAATCGGGAGCTCAAGTATCCGAGCTGCTCCCTCATTTGAGCGGAGTGGTGGATGACATCGCTATCGTCAAGTCGATGTCGACCGATGCCTTCAATCATGCTCCTGCGCAGCTGATGATGACGACCGGGAGCCAACAGTTTGGCCGGCCTAGTATGGGCGCCTGGGTCACCTACGGTCTGGGCAGCGAATCCCAGGACCTACCCGCTTTCGTAGTCTTCAGCTCCGGGAAGAAAGGGCCGAGTTGCGGTAATTCCTGCTGGGGCAGCGGCTTTTTGCCCACCGTCTACCAGGGCGTTCAGTTTCGCAGCAGCGGAGACCCCGTCCTCTACCTCAGCAGTCCCAGCGGCATGGACGAAGAACTGCAGCGGGATTCACTAGATTCCATCCGGCGCTTGAATGAGATGCATCTGGATCTCACTGGGGATCCCGAGATCTCGACCCGCATCAACTCCTTCGAGATGGCGTTTCGGATGCAGGCCAGCGTCCCGGAGCTGATGGATCTTTCCCAGGAACCTCAACACGTCCGGGATCTCTATGGTGCCGAGCCCGGAAAACCTTCCTTCGCCAACAACTGCCTGCTGGCTCGAAGACTGGTGGAGCGGGGTGTACGTTTCGTTCAGCTCTACCATGAGTCCTGGGACCAACACAGCTTCCTGGTTCGGGATATCAAGAAGAACTGCAAGGAGACGGACCAGGCCAGCGCTGCCCTGGTTCAGGATCTCAAGCAGCGTGGAATGCTGGAGAACACCCTGGTCCTATGGGGCGGCGAGTTTGGACGGACTCCCATGGTACAAGCAGGGACTGAGGATGGCCGTGACCATCACCCCAACGCCTTCAGCATGTGGATGGCCGGCGGAGGGATCAAACCGGGGATCACCCTGGGCGAGACCGACGAGTTCGGATTCAACGTGACCCAAGACGAGGTCCATGTCCACGACCTGCACGCCACCCTCCTGCACCTGTTGGGCTTCGACCACAAGAAGCTAACCCATCGCTTCCAGGGACGAGACTTTCGGCTCACCGACGTCCACGGAAATCGGGTGGACAAGCTTCTTGCGTAGTCTGTTGAAGAGGTCTGAAGGTCTGAAGGTCGCACGTCCCAAATCCCCCAGACTTGAGGTCAACTCGTCAGAATGGCAGCAATCAAAGGGCTTCACCAAGCCGAAACCCGGCCTGGGACGTGCGACGTTCAGACGTTCAGACGTTCAGACCTCTTCAAGACACGCCAGCCATGAGCACCCTTGAAGCCGAAGTGCCGACAGCCCAGATCACTCCCGAGGCTGATCGAAAGAACGGCCTGATTTTCATTGCCCACAACGGGCTGCTCTATTTCGCCGCCCCCGTGGTGTACGTAGGCGTCGTCCAGGCCGCCCTGGCGGACAAACTGGGCGCGAGCGCCATGGTGGCCAACCTTCCCGCCTCCGCCTACCTTCTGGGGGCTCTGGCGCCGCTCATCCTCTCCTTTGTTCTCCCTCACCGACTCGTCCGCGCCACCTCCGTTCTGGCGTACGTGGTGACAGCTACACTGCTGGGGGTCGTCTGCATCCTGCTCTTTTCCCCTGTCAGCGATACTGTACGTCTGGCCGCAGTCATAGGACAGGGGCTGATTCAGGGATTCTCGGCTTACACCTCTCAGGTTTACACCTTCCAGTGTCTCAAGCGAGGCACCACACCCAAGGGGAGCGCGTGGGCCTTCAAGTGGGCCTTCACGCTGGGTCCCATACTGGCAGTAGCAGGTTCCCTCTGGGCCCAGTTCGTGCTGGGTGGTGGGATTGACTGGCTGCCCTACCCCTACGATTTCGCTCTCCTTTATATGATCGGAGCTCCCTGTATGGGCGCTGCCGCCTTTTTATGCAGCCGCTATCGCCTGGTCGACGTCCCCGAGACTCCGAGTCCCCCCTTCTGGCGCTACTTTTCCCAAAGCTTCGCTACCTATCTCAAAGATCGCACTCTTGTAATGCTCTGGTTTGCCTTCTTCATGTGGTTCATCGTCATCACCCTGATGACGACGCTCTCCTTATACGGCCGCGAGGTTCTGGGTCAGGATCCCAAGGAATTCTCCGGTTGGGTCATGGCATTCCGTTTCGGCTTCAAGTCCCTGGCAGGCTTCGCCATGGGCATCATTGCCATCCGCTGGGGACTGCGCGCTTCTTTGTATACCTCGATGGTGCTGCTGGCGGCGTCTGTGTTGTGGGGTTGGATGATACCGGGCTACTTCTACCTGATCGCCTTCGGCCTCATGGGCGCCGGGGAACTCGGTGGGGCCTATTTCCCTGCCTATCTGGTAGCGATCTGCCCGGCAGCCACGTCCACCCGAAACATGTCGATCCTGATGTTGGGCAGCTCCTTAAGCTTCATCTGGCCCACTACCCATGGAGCCCTTGCAGACAACTTTGGCTTCGAGGCCAGTTTCATCTTCGCCCTGTCGGCTGCCCTCTTCTCGCTTTTCCTGATTTCGAGACTACCCAGGGCACGAGCGACATCAGACTGACACACGCCTTAACGCCGTCGTAAGAAGTGTTGCGATTCTCTCAAATACGGTATGCTAGTCAGCAGTTAGCCCGGAATGCTTCGAAATCACCATTGAACTCGGATGAAGGATGCCCGATGAAGTCAACAAAGCATTCGCTGCCCCTAGTGTTGTGTCTTCTACTAATCTCGGGAACCGGTACTCTGAGAGCCATCGAAAAGGCTTCCCAGCTTGATGGAAAACCCTCCTTTAGCCAGGGCTACGATGTCGGCTACTTCGTTTGGAAGGACGGAGAAACCTGGAAGGTCCGCTGGACTACGAAAGGACAACAACGGCACTTCACTGGCAATGTGATAGCCGACTCCGGAAAACTCAAATCGCTCAAGAGGATTGACGTCGAAAAGGCGTCGAAGGTGGTCCGCAGAGGCCGCCCAGCCAGAGTCGTTCGAGGGCCGAGGGGACGGGCTCGGGTGCGGCGTGGTCGGGGTCCGGTGGTGGTAACCAAAACCCAGGATAAGATCGAGAAAGATGGCGATCGCAAGATCTGGTTTGACTCGAAGACAGATGCGGACATCGACGGCTTCGATTTCAAGCCGGACAAGAACGTCGAGACCTTACGTTTCGCTCTGAAAATGGGCGGAGAATCCAGAATCGGCCTGATCCATCTGGGAAAGGACAGGAAACGGCCGACTCGGACCCCTTTCACAGTCCTTCTGAAGTGAGAAAATCGTTCTTAAGAGCCTGAGCCTTTGGCCAGAAGTTGCTCGGCCTGTTCCGTCGCTTCGACGTCGAAGGGGTTTCCCGGAACTACTTCGCGGCGGAGCTTGAGCAGCCTGGGCGGGCAGACTCGGGTTATTGTTGGGACGATGTCACTCATTGTGTAGGAGGCCGCGCGTAGATCTTGTCCTTCAGGGTTCCATCCACGAACAAGTCCCCGGCTCTGGAGAGAAGATCCTGGTCCTTGGAATCGGCTGCCATTTTCTCGCTGACTCTCTGCAGCGTCGCAAAGTTCGTGCAGTCCACGGAGAGGTGCAGCCGATTCAGTTCGCCAAACACCTCACTGTAGACTTCGGACTTGCACCCATCCTTGGAATAGCTGGAGTTGATATGGCCGACGATTTGATTGGACAGCTGGCCGCCGGCCTCCGTTGCGTTATGTTTGACCACAACCGTTTTCTCCAGCCGAACAGGACGATCGAAAATGGACTCAGCACTAGTCGGTCAAACGTGATGTTGAGCTTATCCAACGCTCCGACAAAGGGAAAAGGGTCGCTATAGAGTTTCGACAACTGGGTGCCGGTTTCACGGCCTACATCAAACGTCTCCGCTAGCGAAAAGGTACTGGTGTGCATCTGGGGCATTTCCGCCTCGTCAACCTCCTCCCCGTTCACATACAACTCGCCGGTACCCTCGGCGGCCAGCCGATCGAGGCGGGGCGTGGGTGCCCCGCGCAGGATGCCTCCGCCGTAGACACCCAGCTCTCCCCAGCCGAAGTTGTCCATGAAAATCAGGACAACGTTGGGTTGTTCATCCTGGGCATGTAAGGAGAAGCGTCGAATTGGGGAATTGCTCATCGGTGTACAATACCGTGCAATCTGTGTTATGAAGCTGACGATTATCGAGGCACGGAAGAGACTGTCGGAACTGGTTCACCAGGTCAAGAGGGAGGGTGATCTCCGCGTCCAGATCACCGTCCATGGCAACGTGGCAGCGGAATTGCGAGGGTGCACTCCTGATCCGCCCCCTGGCGCCGCAGCGAAACGGCTTCGAGAGCTCATGGCCGACTTTCCGACTCACCGGGGACGTAAACGGAACACCTCGGAGCAGATCAACCAACATCTCTACGGCAAGACTCAGGAGTGACCCTGCCACCGCGTCTCTTCTGCGACACCTCGTTCTTCTACGCTTGCCTGGATCCGTCAGATGTGAATCACCCTCGCGCCAGCGGGCTGATCGATGAATCCGTCGCCGTTGGCAGCGACTTCATAACTGCCTGGGATGTCGTCAGCGAAACCGTAACTCTCCTGCGCTACCGCCACTTGTTCGCCGCAGCCTGGGCCTTTCTGAGCGACGTCAAACCGGGTCTTCGGCTAGTCCCCTACGGAGACGGGACCAGAAACGAAGCCGAAGAGGGTTTCCAAATCTGCGCCAGGGATTACCGACTTTCCTATTGCGATGCGGTTTCCTTTGTTGTCGTGACCAGCTTGCTTGACAACCTACCCTGCCTGGCGTTCGATCGAGACTTCAGAAGACTGGGACTGACCGTCCTTGCTTGACCGGGTGTTCTTTGGCGTACCCGTCTCCAATGAGTGAAGCATTGGCATCTCGTGCACCGAGACGCCTCAGAAACTCCAGCTCACTAAGGTACTGATCCCGAAGCGAAACGGAAATGAATCTGATGGCCCAGGGAGCCGATGATTCGGAGGGAGATGTCCAGATATACGATCAGATCGCCAGCCCCTACCCGTCCTGGTCAACGGCTTGGGCCTCATGTCTGAGTTCGCCTACTTCCTTGCCAGTGGATCACCAGCTAACTACGTACTGACCTCGAACAGTGAGACTCTTAAGGTCGGATTTGTCGTGGTTTCACAGCAGAAGCCCGAAGATCAGACATCGAACGGTGCAGGCCAGAACAGAACCAGGGATAAGAGTGGTGCCATCAGCAGAAAGGTGACCTCCCGCCTCCGCAGCGGAGAGGACCTGCTCGCTCAAGCGGCCGCGCTGCCGGCCCAGGATCTGTCTAAGGTACACTTGACATTCGACGACACCGGCGGAAATCGGATCGCCCCCGCTGTCGCATCCCTACAGGAAAACACCCTTTCAAGGAGGCCGCTTCCGTGGCCTGACGCGAGGCATAATAGCTCCGGTGTTTATGCCGGGTCAGCCGGTACGCCACCCTTTCCGGAGGCCCTGTCAAGGTCCTCGCTTACGTCCCAGGCGCCGGACCTGCCAACCACATGCGGAGAAGGCAACGACTTGTGCAGGCCAGTAGGACGAGATATTATGTACATCTATGTGTACATAAAGAGGTTGAGTCATGGCCAGACAACATTCAATCACGGAGGCGCGCAATAGCCTCCCTAGCCTCGTTCGGGAGGCCGAATCCGGAAAGACAGTCGAGCTGACACGGCGGGGTGAGCCTGTTGCTGTCCTGCTCGGCCGCCGGCAGTATGAGCGACTCACGTCAGAGTACCGCAGATTCTCACAGGCCTATGAAGACTTTGCGCAAGAAGTCGATCTTGAGGAATTGGCCCTCGATCCTGATGAGCTTTTTTCCGGAGCTCGGGACGATCTCCAGGGCCGTGAGGTCAAGCTGTGAATTTGAAGTACCTACTTGACACGAACGTCGTGTTGGAGCCGCTGAGGCCGGAGCCGGCCACCGCAATATTGCGCAGACTCCGCCGCCACGAGGGAGAGACGGCGATTGCCTCGATCGTGTGGCACGAGCTGCAGTTTGGATTTGAGCGGCTTGTTGAGTCGCGTCGACGAGTGGCCATCGAGCGCTACCTGGAAGAAGTCGTGGCAGCGAGCTTCCCGATCCTGGGCTACGATCGCAGCGCAGCCGAATAGCACGCCCGCGAAAGGGCAAGACTCGAGGCCGCCGGAAAGACTCCATCCTTCGTGGATGGTCAGATCGCGGCGATCGCGAGTGTCAATGACCTGGTGCTGGTCACCGCCAACCAAGCCCACTTCCTTGAGTTTAAAGGGCTGCAGGTCCAAAATTGGGCGTAGGCCAATTAGGCGGGAAATGGAATCATCTGCGAGGCGAGAAGTGCGCGGTCCCGTGTGACTAGGGGGACGTTCTCGACGATACTTGTCGCAGCGATAATCTCATCGGCGGGGTCGGATCGGATATCCAGATTGCAGCTTTGGCGACAGACTTCCAGGGTCAATGGCCAGGTGTGGACACGCCTCAGAGCTCTTTCGACCTTCGCTTGTTGTAGGTTGACATCGATTCGGCCGAGCTGCACCAGTTTCGAGATCTCCCACAGAACAATGGCGGAGATGCTCCAGGGATGCCTCGAGAGGAGCATCTGCTCTTTCTCTTCGAGCGCTCCAGCCAGAGCGAAAACCAGAATGTGGGTATCAAGATTCAGCATTCCATCTCACGCCCGTGGAGAGAATGTCTCCTTTGACCTCGATTTCGTCTTTCAGGCTGCCAATGAGGTCGGCGGAATCGACCTCGATAGGTAGCAGCTTCGCAACCGGCTTGCCGTGCTTGGTCACGACCACGCCCTCTGGCCCCACCTCGTCGAGAATCGCCAGGCACCGCTCCTTGAACTGTGCGGCCCCGATAGTTTCCGCACTCATGGATGGAGTGTATCACAAGACATATTATATATCTAGTCACTATTCATGACCATTTTATATCGCTGGTCCGACCTCTGCCGCTACCCTGCAAGGCCATTTGAAGAATAGGGGAAATAGGGACCAATTCTACCGTTTTCGCAGCAGATCAATTTCTGCCACGCAGGCTCTCCAACCCCTCAGCTAGAAGTCGCTGGGCCTGTTCCACGGTGTCCACATCAAAGGGCTTTTCCAGAGATACTTCTGCGACCGATGAAACGCGGCCCAGAAGGGCCTTTGCACCTGACTCCCCTGTGAGCTCGAGTAGCTGTGGAAATAGCTCGCGGCCCACCACGGCAGGGGCTCCCAGAATCCCACTGTATCGCGACAGGGCCAAAGGACTTTCCTGCTCCCGAAAAACCTGAGCCAGGGTGGCAAGATGGGCTGCGTCTACGAAAAGCTGATCGGGGAGTACGATGAGGGCTGCTTCGACCTCGACCGGAAGCGCGACGATCCCGGCCCGAAGAGAGGAGGCCATGCCCTCTTTCCACTCGGGATTCAGGATTACTTCGGCCCCGGCGGCCTCGGCCACCGGGGCGTAGGCATCGGCATAGGCACCCACGACTACCAGGACGAGTTCGCTGGTACTTGCGGCGACCTCTACCGCGTTCGCCAGCAGACTCTTCCCTCTGACTTCCAGCAGGAGCTTCGCGAAGCCCATGCGGCGGCTCTTTCCCGCGGCCGGTATCAGCGCTGCGATCATCGCTGCCTGACCGCCAGATAGCGCAGGAGCTCCTGCAGGCTTTCCAGGTTATGGAGGGGCGCAAACACATCCAGGTAGGGCAGGACCGTCTTCATTCCCAATGCCGTGGGCTCATAGCCGCTGCTGCCGGCTAGAGGATTGAGCCAAAGGATTCGCTCCGCACTCCTCTTCAACGCCGACATCGCCTCACGAAGGACGTCCAGCTCGCCCGTGTCCCACCCATCGCTCAGGATGACGATAGCGGTCTTCGGGTCCAGGCACTCCTTGTGACGGTCGAGCAAGGACTTCAAGCAAAAACCGATTCGCGTCCCCCCATGGCGTCCCGGCATGAATACCTGAACCTCCCTCAAGGCCTTGCGAACGCCCCTGTTTCGCAGCGCTCCGGTGAGCCGGTAGAGTTCCGTGCTGAAGGCAAATGTCTCCACCCTGCCACGTATCCCAGAGGTTACAAACAGATAGGCGAAATGGAAAAGGAAGCGGCTGTATAGCTCCATCGACCCACTCACATCCAGCACCAGCACCAGGTTCGTCTTCTCGGGGCGACGCCGCTTGTAGAGCAGGTGGAGCAGCTCTCCTCCGCTCCCGAGACTCCGTCGGAGGCTGCGCCTCAGGTCCGCTTTCCGGCCGCGACGTTTCGGCATCGAACGCCGGGAAACCCGGGTGGCAAGCCTGCGTACCAGAGCTTTGACCACTGGCTCTAGACGCCTCATCTCTTCTTCGTCAAGCCTTCCGAAGTCCTTTTTCAGTAGTGCGTCGAGTGGGCTGTAGGACAGCAGCCCGGTCTCCCCTTCTGGCTCCCTGTCCCGCTTCCAGGAAAGAAGGCTCAGCCCTTGCTTCGGTTGTAACAGGGGTTCTTTGGAAACAGGCTCCTGGAGTTGATCGGAACCCGCTCCAGAATCTAGCGGTCCACCCCTGAAGTACCATTTAAAACATTGGTCAAAGATCTCCTGTCCCCGTTGGCTCCTGGAGAAGACAGATCTGAGAGCGAGCCGAAAGTCTTCTCTATCGGCGAGGTCGACAGCCGAGAGGGCCTCAATACCGTCCGCTACGTCTCCGGGACCCAGGATGAGGCCTTGCGATCGGATCAGTCGGGCGAAACTCAGCAGGTTATCTTCGAGGGTTCCGTAACAAGGATCGATCACGGGAGCATCACCTCCCCTGCAGCGCCGCCTCGACCCTCTGAAAGGCCCGCTCGAGTCCAGCGGTGGGGAAGACTTCGAGCCCACCTAATAGGGCCTTGAGATAGCTGCTCTTCATTCGATTCTGATCCTCGACGTGCTTGAGAATGAGTCCCAGCGTGCTCTCCACCAGTTCCCTCGAGAGCCGGTCGCGCTCGAAGTACACGAGTGCGGCAGCCCAGTCCAGTGTCTCCGAGATGCCGGGAGGTTTTTCCAGAGAGAGGCGCCGGAGCATCTGCACGAACGCGATGACCTCAGAGCGAAGGGCTTCGCTCGCCTGCGGCACCTTGGTGCGCACGATCTCCAACTCCTTCTCGAAAGAAGGGAAGTCGATCCAGAGGTAGAAACAGCGACGCCTCAAGGCGTCGGAGAGTTCCCGGGTCCGGTTGCTGGTGAGCACGGTGTAGGGTCTCTGTCGGGCCCGAACGGTGCCCAACTCCGGGATCGACACCTGCCAATCCGAGAGGAGCTCCAGGAGGAAGGCCTCGAACTCCTCGTCGCTGCGATCGATCTCGTCCAAGAGCAGGACTGGGGACCTGTCCAGAGTGATGGCTTGAAGCAGAGGACGCTTCAGGAGATAGGACTCACTGAAGATTTCCGCCTCAGTCGTTTCTCGGGTTTCGCTGAGCCGAATGTGAAGCAGCTGCTTCTGGTAGTTCCACTCGTAAAGCGCGGCGTTGGTGTCTATTCCTTCGTAACACTGCAGCCGAATCAGCTCCGTCCCCAGGACCTGCGCCATCACCTGCGCAACCTCGGTCTTGCCCACTCCACTCGGTCCTTCGACGAGCAGGGGACGACCCAGCTTCGAGGCCAGGTGAATCGCAGTGACAACAGGGCGCTCGGCGATATATTGGTGGCGTTTCAGATCCTGGGTGAGTCGTTCGATTTCGGAGTGCATGGGGGACTTAAGAGGTCGCATGTCTGAACGTCTGAACGTCGCACGTCCTTTGGCCGGCAGCAGACAGCTTCGGAACTGACAGCTGCGGAAACCTGGAACTCTGAAGACTCACCACGGGTGATCCCTAGGCTGAAACTTTAATAATACGTCGCACGTCGAAACGTCTGAACGTCGCACGTCTCCTGTCCTCCGAAGGTGCCGCCAACGGGTGAACTACCAGCGTTAGGAAGCCAAGTCCGACAGAGCCGCGAACGACTTGAGCCGTTAGCAAAATGAGCCCAGGTCCCGAGGAAAGAGCCGGACAACAGGACAAATCCCCAGTAGCCGGAAGTTTCTTTCTCGAATGGGGCAGCACCGCTGGGGGGGCACTGATCTGGGACGTGCGACGTTCAGACGTGCGACCTTTTCTACCCCGCTCGCTCCCAGGCCGTGGCGAGCGCTCGCCTGACGTAGGTGGCGGCGAGGCTAACGCGGTAGTCGGCATCGGCAAAGAAATCTTCCAGGGGCTCGATCCTGTCTGTCGCCTTCTGGGAGGCCTCTGCGATAAGCTCAGAAGAGACCGCTTGACCCTCCAGCTGCGCTTCCACGGCCCGGGCCCGGTAGGGTCCATCCGAAATTCCGGTGATCCCGATCCGGCAGCGGCTACAGTTACCGTTTCCGTCACGCGTGATCAAGGCAGCAACGCCGCAGACGGCGTATCCCGAGGCCGGATGTGGGTACTTGAGATAGCAACTTCCGGTTCCGGTCGGGAGCGCTGAGAAGCCGACTTCCACCAGAACTTCAGGTGGCTCGAGTGCGGTGGAAAACAGGCCCAGAAAGAAATCTTCTGCTGCGACCGTTCGGCGACCTCCGGATCCCTGAGCCACGAGTTCAGCTTCGAGGGCCAGTACGGCAGCGGGATGGTCGGCGGCCGGATCAGCGTGTGCCAGACTGCCGCCGAAGGTCCCCATGTTTCGCACCTGAACATCGCCAATTACCGATGCAGCCTCCGCCAGGAGGGGAGCCTTGGCCTGGAGCAGTTCCGAAGCCTCCACCTGGTGATGGGTGGTCAAGGCGCCGATAGCGACTCGGCCGTCTTCCTTCTTGATATAACTGAGGCGTGAGCGGAGCTTTTTCAGATCGATGAGGTGAGCAGAATCCACCAATCGCAGCTTCATCATCGGAACCAGACTGTGCCCCCCGGCCAGCAACTTGGCCTCGGATCCATACTGCTCCAGCAGACCAATCGCCTCTTCGATGGTTTCAGGCGAGTGATACGTGAAATTCCCAGGATACATTCGTCTATCTCCTCTCTGCCTGCCGGATGGCCTGCCATACCCGCGGCGGCGTGAGCGGCATGTCTATATGGATAATTCCGTAGGGACTCAGAGCATCGACTACCGCATTGACGACGGCCACCGTGCTAGCGATGGTCCCCGCTTCTCCAATCCCCTTGAGTCCAAGCGGGTTGACGGGTGAGGGCGTCTCGGTGCGGTCCAGCTCAAAACGTGGAATCTGGCTTGCCTTGGGCACCGCGTAGTCCATCAGAGAGGCACTCAAGAGCTGGCCTGATTCGTCATAGTAGGCAAATTCGTAGAGCGCCTGGGCGATTCCCTGGGCGATCCCTCCCTGGATCTGACCATCCACAATGAGCGGGTTGATCACGCGCCCGCAGTCATCGACGGCGACGTAGCGGAGTATCTTGGTCTGTCCGGTTTCGGAGTCCACTTCGACGATGCAGGCATGTGCCCCAAAGGGAAAAACAAAGTTGTTGGGATCGTAGAACGCCTGCGCCTCCAGTCCCGGCTCTAGCCCCTCGGGAAGGTTCCAAGCCAGGTAGGCCTGCAAAGCCACATCTTGGAACGAAAGACTCTTGTCGGGTGACCCCTTCACCTGAAAGGATCCATTCTCGAAAACCAGGTCATCCTCTCGGGCCTCTATCTGATGGGCCGCAATCTTACGGGCCTTGTCGATCACCTTATGAGCCGCCTGGTAAAGCGCGATACCCCCGACCGCGGTCCCCCGGCTTCCATAGGTCCCCATGCCCATGGGGATGAGGTCGGTATCCCCGTGCACCACGTCCACATCCTCGATTGGGATCCCAAATAGATCGCCGACCATCTGCGCAAAGGTGGTCTCCTCGCCCTGACCGTGGGGATTGGTGCCGGTCATGAGCGTCACTTTTCCGGTGGGATGGACGCGGACCAGACCCGACTCCCAGAGACCGCCCTGAAATCCGGTGCTGCCTACCACCTGGCTGGGACCAAGACCGCACATCTCAGCATAGGTAGATAGGCCCAAGCCCAGATGGCGTCCTTCTTTTCTCGCCTCTGCCTGCTCCGCCCGGAAGGCTTCATAGCCGAGCATTTCCAGACAGCGTCCCAGTGTCAGCTCGTAGTCTCCGCTGTCATAGCTGATACCCATGGCCACAGTGTGGGGGAACTGTTCCTTTTGAATGAAGTTCCTTCTTCTAATCTCCACGATGTCGAGATCCAGCTCGGTCGCCAGCAGGTCCATCACCCGCTCCAGCACATAGGTGGCCTCGGGGCGACCCGCCCCTCGATAGGCGTCGGTGGGGGTGGTGTGTGTCAACACACCCAATACCTGGCACTGAATCGCGGGAATGTCATAGACGCCTGAGAGCATCAGCCCATAAAGCCAGGTGGGCACCCCAGGGGCCGCTGTGGACAGATAGGCGCCCATGTTGGCGTAGGTCTTGACCTTCAGTCCCAGAATCTTCCCATCCTGGCGATAAGCGGCTTCTAGATCAGTGATGTGGTCCCTGCCGTGAGTGGTGCTCACGTAGTTTTCTCGCCGGGTCTCGACCCACTTCACAGCCTTGCCTGTCTGCATTGCACAGAATGCGACCACGGCCTCATCCGCGTAGACGGCTATTTTACTTCCAAAGCCGCCACCGATCTCGGGAGCCACGATGCGCAGCTTGTGTTCGGGTACATTCAAGACACCCGAAAGAAGGAGGCGATGGATGTGAGGATTCTGGCTCGTCAAGCGAAGGGTCAGCTTCCCAGATCCTGAATTGTACTCCGCCACACAGCCTCGCGGCTCAATCGCGTTGGGAATGAGCCTCTGGTTGAGCAGTCGGATCTTGAAAACGCCGTCCGAGTCAGCAAACGCCTGGTCTAGATCCCCTCCGCCTATATTCCAATCGAAGGCCACATTGTCCTGTGCTTCTTCGTGAACCACCGGGGCACCTTCCTGCACAGCACTTTCGCTGTTTACGACCGGCTCGAGGATTTCATAATCCACCTTGACCAGTTCAGTGGCGTCCTCGGCTTGGTAGCGGTCCTCGGCCACGATCACCACGACGCCATCCCCGACGTAGCGGACCGTATCCAGAGCAAGGGCGGGATGTGGCGGCGTCTTCAGGTTACTGTCCGGAACCAGCCAGGCGGTGGGTAGGGGATTGACCTTGTCCTTGAGGTCTTTACCCGAGAAGGCGGCCACCACGCCCGGAGCGGCCCGAGCAGCCTCCAGATCCACCGATCTGATTCGAGCGTGCGCATGGGGGCTTCGAACGAAGGCCGCGTAGAGCATTCCGGTGAGACTGATATCGTCCGTGTACTCGGCTGTGCCCGTGATCAACCGGGGATCCTCGCGGCGCTTGACCCGCGCGCCAAAAAATTTCGTTGCCATCCTCGGTCCCTCCTAGCTCGCAGCCGCTTCCCGCATCTTGCGGGCTGCGCTCTGGACTGCGTTTACGATGTGCTGGTATCCGGTACAACGGCAGAGGTTGCCTTCCAACGCATGTCGGATCTCCCCCTCAGTAGGACCTGGGTTCCGCTTCAGAAGCTGAACAGCAGCTAGCATGAAGCCGGGCGTACAGTAACCGCACTGAAGCCCGTGTTCCTCCCAAAAGGCCTCCTGGATGGGGTGGAGTTGTTCACCGGTCGCCAGACCCTCAACGGTGGTAATGTCATCTCCATCAGCCTGCACTGCGAAAAGCGTGCAGGACTTCACGGCCAGCCCGTTGAGAGTCACGGTACAGGCTCCGCAGTTGGAAGTGTCGCACCCTACATGCGTTCCAGTGAGGCCGAGCGCGTCACGAAGAAAATGGACGAGAAGCAGTCGAGGCTCCACCTCACGTTGATAAGTGGTTCCGTTTACCCGGATCTCAATCGGCATCTTTTGCATATCAAGTTAACTCCATCTACGCACCAGCCGGCTTAGGGTCTGCGCAAAAATAACTTGGCATTTTGGCATCTCATCTTCACACCATCTTTGGCCGCTCCTCAATCGCGAAATCCTCAACGTAGACCCGGCTACGCCTGCGGTCTAGCTCAATCGTTCGCGGCCAAATCTGGTTCAAATCTGAGCGCCAATTCTACCAAGTTATTCTTGCGCAGACCCTAAGAAGATCCCTCTTCCTCAAGCTTCTGGAAGAAAAGGGTCGCTAGCCTGCGTGCGACACCAGAAAACAGGCGACTTCCCACGGCTGCCAGCCTGCCGGAAATCTGGACGTCCCCGGTGTAATCAACCGGGGTTTCGCCATCGCCCTCGGCCAGCTTGATCCTGCCTGTAGCTACCATTCCACCGGCTTTGCCTTGTCCTTCTACATGCAGGGTCAGTTCGCTTGGTTCCTGCTTATCCCGAATTTCCACGTGACCCTCGAAACTTCCTCGAACAGGTCCTACGGCCAGCTCGAGCTTAGCCTTGAAGCGATCGGGACCGTCCGGCTCAAGCTCCTTGACCCCGGGAGTGACACGAGCCAACACCTCTGGATCGTTGAGTAACTGCCAGGCCCGATCACGAGATATTTGAAGAGTGTACGTCCCGGCAATCTGCATTTAGAAACCCTGTCCTATTGTTCAAATCGAAGAATCGCCTGTCAAACACTTTTCGATGGCAAGTTGAAAAGTCGCTGCTCAGTGGACCCCCAGCGGCGCTACCCCATTTGAGAATGAAACTTGGAGTCCCGGCCGTGGCGGCGGTCTCCTGGCCGCCGTGTATCGAGCCACAGGCTCGAAAAGAAGAATACTTCGGCCTGGAGACCGAACCCACGTCGACCCACCTGAGCCAATTGAAGTTTCAGCTTAGTGCAGCCTCCGGCTGCGCTGCCCCATTCGAGAACGAAACTTCGGTTACGTCTGCCGTGATTGTCGCTACCGCCAATGACAGAGCCGTGACTGCAAAGGAGCGGTCCCGATCACCGATCGGGACATGCCACAAAAGGGGATGCAATCGGCCACCGTCTGTTTGGTCGGTTGTTTGCGGCATCCGTATGCCGGGACCGCTCCTTCGCAGTCACGGCTCTGTCATTGGCGATTCTTGGATGATCTCCTACCAACTGTTGTCCAGCTCTCTCCTCGGAACCTGGGCTCATTTTGCTAACGGCTCAAGTCGTTCGCGGCTCTATCGGACTTGGCTTCGGAGGGCAGGAGACGTTCAGACGTTCAACCTGTAAACTGTAAACTTGAAACCCGTAACCATGCGCGAAGAAGTAGCTCTGGCAGCGGCGATACAGGCAAACCGAAAGGCACGTCGGGGGACAGCACTGGCAACGGTAGTGCGAGTCAGCGGCTCGGCTTATCGGCGGGAAGGCGCCAAGGTTGCAATCGACGAAACTGGGGCGGCTACCGGGATGATTTCAGGGGGCTGTCTGGAACCGGAGGTAGCAGACACTGCCGCCCGCGTCCTCCAGAACGGCGCGCCCGAGTTTCGCTGCTTTGACCTTGAAGACGACGCTGTGTGGGGACTCGGGATGGGGTGCGGTGGCACCGTCGACGTCCTGATCGAGCTGATTGACGGGCACCCGGCGTGGGACCATTGGCTGCATTCCCTGTCGAACGGAATGGCCTCGGTGAGAGCTGTGGTGCATGGTTCCTCTGAGGCCTCGCTTCCACTGGGAAGCTGGATACTGGCGAGCGAGGGCTCCGCTGCTATTGGAACTATCGAAGACGCCCCTGCTGCACTCCTGTTCGCCGCCGCACAGACGATTCTGGCTTCGGACCATCCCAACTCACAGACCCAGCTCATTGCAGGAGCGGAGATCCTTTTCGACGTGAATCTCCCACCGATCGAGGTTGTCCTCTTCGGAGCGGGCCACGACGCCATCCCAGTGGCGGCACTGGCAGTCAAACTGGGACTGGCTGTCAGTATTGTGGATCCGCGTTCCAATCTCGCTAGTGCCGATCGTTTTCCAGATTCCCAGATCATCCTGGCACATCCATCGGAGTACCGCGAAAAAGTACGGCTCGGTGGGCACAGCTATGTCGCGATCATGAATCATCAACTGGAGCGGGACCAGGCTGCCCTGCTCTTCGCCCTCGCGAGCGACGCCCCGTACATCGGAGTGCTGGGACCCCGCTTGCGCTGCAGCAAGCTGCTTGATGGCCTGGGGAAGGAAGGGTTTCAAGCCACTGCTGAGCAGCTGGCTCGCCTGCGCAACCCCATGGGTCTGGACATCGGCGCGGAAGGACCACAGGAGATCGCGGTTAGCCTCTTGGCTGAGCTGCTGGCGGTCCGGAACCGATTCTCGGCCGGTTTTCTCACCGAACGACCAGGGGGAATCCACAGCCCAGGGGAAACATGAGTGAGGGTTGGTTAGTGGATCCAGAAATCATCTTTTCTGCTCGGTGGCTTCTTCTCATACACCTTGAAGCGCTCCCTCATCCGCTTGATCCTCCAACGATGAAAGCTCTGACGCATGCCTGACCAAGACAACCACCCTTTCAGGTATAAGAAAGCGAAAACCATGCCTCCCAAATGAGCCACATGGGCGATGGTACTCCCGGAAGTGCCGAGGGCGGAGAAGAAGGCAATTGCTCCGAGGAAGGCCACGAAGTATTTGACCTTGATCGGAAACAGAAAGTAGAGATAGACCTGCCGGTCTGGAAACATCATTCCGTACGCCATGAGAATGCCGTAGATGGATCCACTAGCTCCAATGGTTGGCGTCTGTCCCAAAGGATCGAAGAGAATGGATAGTACTCCGGCACCGACTCCAGTGACTAGGAAGAAGCGCAGGAACTCCCGGCTTCCCCAATAGCGTTCCAGCTCGCAGCCAAACATCCAGAGGGCGAACATATTGAAGAACAGGTGCCAGAAGTCCCCGTGAAGGAAAAGATACGTGAAGAATTGCCAGACGAAGAATTTTTCCAGGACCGCGAAGGGGGTGAGGCCGAAGATGAGCGTCATCTCCGCCCCAGCTCCAAACTGAAGTACGAAGGTCACAGCACAGGCAATGACCAGATACTTCACCATGGTCGTTACGTTGGGACCCATGGTAACGTAAGGTCTGGAACCGTAACTCACAGTTCAAATGATAACACGCTTGCTTTGGCACTCGGGCTGGGTAGGATTGTCAGACACCCTATCTCAAACATCAAAAAGAGGACATCAATCATGAGAACGATGCTAATAGCCCTCACCTTGATCGTCCCCGAATTCGCAGTCGCCGAGGTCGAACCCAAACGGTACGAACTGGAGACCGATTCACAAAGGCAGGATGGCGTGCCACGCGGCGACCTGACCATGCACGTCTGGAGATCCGACAAGGTTTATGCCGGCACCGTGCGCCGATACTGGGTCTACGTTCCGAAGCAGTATGATGCCGCAAAACCAGCAGCGCTGATGGTGTTCCAGGATGGACATGCCTACATATCGGAATCCGGCGACTTCCGGGTCCCGACGGTGTTTGACAATCTCATCCACAAGGGGGACATGCCCATAACAATTGGAGTCTTTATCGATCCCGGGCGATGGAGTGCGCTGCCACCCGAACCGGGATGGCGCCCACGTCCTGAAAACCGCAGTGTGGAATACGATACCCTCAGCGATACCTATTCCAGATTTCTACTAACCGAAATCCTGCCCCAGGTCGAGAAGTCGTACCCGATTTCCAGGGATCCGGAACAGCGTGCCATCGGTGGAATCAGCAGCGGCGGAATCTGTGCATTTACCGTGGCATGGGAACGACCCGATCAGTTTCGCAAGGTGTTGAGTCACGTGGGGAGTTTCACGAACATTCGCGGGGGACACAACTACGCGGCGCTGCTCCGCAAGACTGAGCCCAAGCCGATCCGCGTCTTTCTACAGGGGGGCCGTCACGACCTGAACAATGAACACGGTCATTGGCCGCTAGCCAACCAGCAGATGGCAGCATCTCTCTCATTTATGAAGTACGACGCGAAATTCGTGTTCGGAGAGGGCGCTCACGATGGCAATCATGGCGGCGCAATTCTCCCAGAGTCCCTGCGCTGGCTCTGGCGTGAGCAGTAGTGCAGTGATTAGTCCGGAAACAGCCGAAGTCAGATAGGGCTGCGAACGAACGGAACTGCTAGCAACATGAACCCCGGTTCCGAACCTATCAACGGCTACTGCACCACTGCTCACTGCACCGCCGCACTACTGCACTACTTGAGCGCTGGCCTCGGCAGACCGGCGTCCTGACGCAGGGCTTCCGCTCGATCGGTCCTCTCCCAGGCGAAGCCCTCGTTCTCTCGGCCGAAGTGACCGAAGCTGGCCGTCTTGCGAAAGATCGGCTGCCTCAGCTCTAGCGTCTCGATGATGTCGCGGGGCGTCAACCTGAAGTGCGACGAGATCAGCTCGCGGAGAATTTCGTCGCTCACCCTTCCCGTTCCTTCGGTATCTACCGCTATAGACACCGGTTCGGGCACACCTATGGCATAGGCCAATTGGATGGTGAGACGATCGGCCAATCCCGCCGCGACGCAATTCTTCGCAACATAGCGGGCCATGTAGGAGGCGGATCGGTCGACCTTGGAGGGATCCTTACCGGAGAAGGCACCGCCTCCATGACTGGCCACACCCCCGTAGGTATCGACGATGATCTTTCGACCAGTCACGCCACAGTCTCCTTGAGGACCGCCAACCACGAAACGGCCGGTGGGGTTGATGTGGACCTTGGTACTCTCGTCCATCAGATCTGAGGGGACGATGGGTCGGATGATATCCCTCTTGATGCCCTCCGCGATCTCCTCGTTGCTGACGTCGGGGCCGTGCTGCGTGGAAATGACCACCGTGTCGACGCGAACCGGCGTACGACCCTCATACTCAATCGTGACCTGTGACTTTCCGTCGGGACGAAGCCAGGGTAGGGTCCCATCACGACGACGTTCGGACAGTTGTCGGGTCAGCCGGTGTGCCAGCATGATGGGCATCGGCATTAGTTCAGGTGTTTCCGTGCAAGCGAAGCCAAACATCAGTCCCTGATCGCCTGCGCCACCGATATCGACGCCCTGCGCGATGTCCGGGGACTGAGTATCTACGGAGCAAACCACCGCGCACGTCTCGCAGTCAAAACCATACTTGGCGCGGGTGTAACCCACCTCACGGATGGTCTCTCGGACGATAGCTGGAAAGTCAAGGTGGCAACTGGTAGTAATCTCTCCTGCAACCACAACGAGCCCAGTGGTGACCAGACTCTCACACGCAACTCGTCCCATAGGATCATCTTTGAGTACGGCATCGAGAACCGCGTCGGAAATCTGGTCAGCGATTTTATCCGGGTGACCTTCAGTAACAGATTCAGACGTAAAAACATTGCGCCCTGTTGGTGCCATTCAGCCTCCTCGAGTCGGTTTTTAAACCCCTTGTTTCTGGAGGGTCAAACGCTAACATAGCGACAGATTGGGTGTCAATCTGGCTTCAGAAGCATCAGGCGGATCGGCACCGAAAGAAGCCCGTCAGCTTGCGATTCGGGTCTCGGAATCCCGGAGCAGAGACTTGAGCCAGATGCGAGCCTCCTATATAGTGAAGGCCTCTTTGACGTTGAAACAATCGAGTCCAAGGTAGTGAGCTGGGAAGTACAATTCCCGAAAGTCCTCAACTGATTGGGTGTCATGTCAACCAAGACCATCCTTGTGGCCCTTGCCGCGTTTCTCCTTATCCTCTACTGGACTTCTTTTAGGAGATCTGAACAAACTCCACCTAGTCCTGATCCCGCTTCAATCGGCCCTGCTCCCCAGACTGGGGAACGCCAATCGAGGCGGACGACTCAGAATCCCCTTTCTCGTGGCACTATGCGGGACGACCGCCAGGGACAACTACCCGCCCAAAGAGACGAGAAGCGAGAGGGGCCGGTTCCAGAGGAAGATCAAGCAGCCGGGTTGATCTTCCAGGCGCTGCATGCTGACGAGACCGAGGAGCGAGCCTACGCGGTGAGTGAGCTTGGATTACTCGATCCGACGCCGGAAGTCCTATCCGCTTGCTTTCAGGCTCTGGGAGACTCGGCGTCCGACATCAGGCTGGAAGCGGTCCTCGCGCTCGAAAGTCTGGAGGACCCCGCAGCCTTGCCGGTCCTCAGACGAGTTGCGGAGGAAGATACTTCCGAAGAAGTCAAAGAAGCTGCCACCGAGGCAGTGGATTCGCTCGAGAACCCCTGAGGGAATAAGAACCAAGTCCCAAGGGACTTGATCCTTACTTCCATGCTGCCCACTTCTCGAGGTGCAGATAACGGTCCAGTTCTTTGGGTGCCAGCAGCAGCAGCAAGAGGGCCTTCTGGACATGGAGCCGGTTTTCAGCTTGCTCGAAAACCAGCGATGAAGGAGAGTCCATGACCGCGTCGGTTACCTCCTGATTCCTGTGGGCGGGAAGGCAATGCATGAAAAATGCTCGTTTCCCGGCCTGCGACATCAGCTCCGGCGTGACCTGGTAGGGCTGAAGCAGAGCGAGACGATCCTGAGCTTCTCCCTCCTGGCCCATACTCACCCAGGTGTCGGTGTAGACTGCGTCGGCACCCCGAATCCCTTCTACCGAGTCGGTGTAGGTGTAGGTCGCCTTCGGGTTTATCGACAGGAGCTTGAAGTCCTCTTCCACAGACACAGAGGGGCGGTGTGACTCAGGCGTAATTGCCGTGAACGACATCCCCGCCAACGCCGCAGCGTGAACCAGGGAAGTACAGACATTGTTTCCGTCCCCGACGTAGGCCAACATCTTGTCTCCCAGATTCTCCCACTTCTCACTCAGCGTAAAGACGTCCGCGACGGCCTGACAGGGGTGCTCTGCATCACTCAGGGCGTTGATCACGGAAATATTGGCCTGCTCAGCGAGCTCGACCACGTCGCCGTGAGAGAAAGTCCGGGCGACGATGCAGTCAAACCAACGCTCCAGATTCCTGGCCACATCACCCAGAGACTCTCGCCCACCCAAGCGGGCCTCCTGGTAGTCGAGATAGACCGCATCTCCCCCCAGCTGCCTGACCCCCAGTTCGAACGTCAGACGAGTGCGCAGGGAGGGCTTTTCAAAAATGAGAACAATGCTCTTGCCGGGGAGCATCTGCCTGAAATTGGAGGCCCGACCCTTGACTTCTCGACTCAAGCTGAGCAGCTGCTTCCACTGAGCCGAAGTGAAGTCCTTCAACGAGATAAAGTCTCTCATGGCTTAGCAGCCCTCCCCTCCCTCGTTTCACAACCTTCAGGATCCTTTCCAACGGACCCAATACCCTGCTTCTCGTCAACGAGGGCAGCCAAATCCTGGTGTTGCCGGATCCAGTGTTCCCAATCCCTGATTTGACGATCGATCGACTCCAGCCCCGTACTGCCCTTGTGTGCCCGCCGCTGGAGTACTCCCTGAGGTTGAAGCACCTCATGGACGTCCGGATCGCTGCTGGGAGCGAATTCCTGGATCTTCTCGAGGGATAACTGTTCTAGTGACAGCCCCCGCTCTGAACAGTAGCCCACCATGCGCCCTGCCTGTTCGTGGGCACTCCGAAATGCGACTCCTTTGGAAACAAGATACTCTGCCAGGTCCGTCGCCATCAGAAAACCGGAGCTCAGGGCCGCCTCAGTGCGAACACTGTTAATCTGGAAATCGCGCGCGACCAGCGGTAGGATCTGTAGCGTTTCTGTCACGATATCGACCGCCGGGAAGAGGTGCTCCTTGTCCTGCTGTAGGTCCCGCTGGTAGGAACTGGGCAGACCTTTGATCAAGGCCGAAAGGGCGGTGACATGGCCCAGGACAGAAGCCGCCTTGCCCCTCGCCAGTTCCAGGATGTCGGGGTTCTTCTTCTGGGGCATCATGCTACTTCCCGTACACAAAGCGTCCGGCAACTCGATCCAGGCTACCGGAGTGCTGGAGAAATAGATGAAATCTTCGGCCAAGCGGCTGAAGTGCAACATGACCTGTGCGCCAATCTGAAGCAGCTCCAGCACGAAATCACGGTCCCCGACCACGTCATAGCTATTGCCAAAACTGGAGTCCAGGCCCAGTTCGAGAGCGCTCTGCTCTGGATCCAGAGGCAGCGTGCTTCCCGCCAGGGCCCCAGCTCCCAGGGGCGAGACAGAGTGGAGCTCCTGGTAAAAACCGAGGCGCCGAAAATCTCGCTTGAACATTTCACAGTAGCCAAGGAGGTAGTGAGCCCAGGACAGCGGTTGCGCCGACTGAAGATGGGTCCAGGCGGGGAACAACTCAAGCCTCAGCTGCCGTGACCTCGTCAGCAGACAGCGATGAAGCTCCAGCATCCAGGCTTGCCAGGAGGACGCTGTGCCGAGGCAAAACAGCTTGAGGTCCAGCGCCACCTGATCGTTGCGGCTGCGACCCGTGTGGAGGCGCCTACCCGGCTCGCCAATCAGCTCCTGGAGCCGCCGCTCGATGTTCATATGGATATCTTCTAACTCGTCCCGATAGGGGAAGCGCCCCGAATCGATCTCTTCCTTGATCTTCTCCAAACCCTGGAGGATGGCGTCGCGGTCCTCGCAACTGATGATTCCCTGCCGCGCCAGCATTCGAGTATGTACCTGACTACCAAGCAGATCATAGGGGGCAAGTCGCCGGTCCAGGTGCAGCGATCGGGTATAGGACTGAGCCACCGAATCAAGCTTCTGCTTGAATCGCCCTCCCCATGGTAATTTGGTCGAATCCTGCTCAGACATATCCAACACTGGCTCGATTTTTTGTCAGTGGGCGCGCCGCTTCAGCGACGGACTACAATTAGATCGACTTGCGGCTCCCGACCAGGGCCGCAATCTTCAGCCTCAATCCCTGAAGTCGAATAAATCCCTCGGCATCCGCTTGACTATAAACTTCGTCTTCCTCGAAGGTCGCATAGGAAGGATCGTAGAGGCTGTAGGGCGAGCGCCGTCCCCGGATGGAACAGTTTCCTTTATACAGCTGCACCCTCACCTCCCCGGAAACATGGTCCTGGGAGCCGCGGACCAGCTTCAGCAACATCTCCATTTCCGGGGAAAACCAGAATCCGTTGTACATGAGAGACGCCAGTCGGGTCATGAGTTCATCCTTGAGATGGTAGGCTTCGCGATCCTGGGTCAGCGACTCCAGAGCGCGATGCACCTTGTGGAGAATCGTGACACCGGGTGTTTCATAGACCCCGCGAGACTTCATCCCCACCATCCGATTCTCGACCAGATCGACCCGCCCTATCCCATGAGCTCCCCCCTGTCGGTTGAGTTCCTCCAGCAGCTCGACCGAACCCAGAGAGCGCCCATCGAGCTTCACCGGTTTGCCCTGCTCAAACTCAATCACTAGATCGACGGGCTCGTCCGGGGCCTCCAAAGGGGACACCGTGCGCAGAAAAATATCTTCCGGAGGAGACTGCCAGGGATCTTCCAGGATCCCCCCTTCGTAGGAGGTGTGCATCAGATTCTGATCGATGCTGTAGGGCTTCTCTTCGGTGGATGTGATGGGAATCCCATGAGTCTTGGAATATCGGATCAGATCTCGACGACCTCGAAACTCCCAACTTCGCCAGGGCGCCAGAATCTTGAGCTCAGGTGCCAGGGCGTGGAACGTCAGCTCAAAGCGTACCTGGTCGTTTCCCTTCCCCGTGGCCCCATGGGAAACACAGTCCGCTCCCCACTCTTTTGCGATACGGGCCTGCTCTCTAGCGATGGCGGGACGGGCGAGAGAGGTCCCCATCAAATACTCACCTTCATAAACCGCATGGGCCTGTATTGCAGGAAATACAAACTCTTCGACGAAGGTCTCCCGTATATCCGAAATGACGACCTCGTCCGCTCCGGTCTGGTGGGCCTTCTTCTCGATCGCCACCAGGTCTTCTCCCTGGCCAACGTCCGCGATGAAGGCAAGCACCGGACACCCGTACTTCTGCTTCAACCAATGCAGCATGGCCGAAGTATCCAGCCCTCCCGAGTACGCCAGCACGATCTTCTTCATAGCGCCTGAACCCTCTCCCATAGTTGCTTCCTCACCCGCCGGGCATCGTATCCCTCCGCCACGACTGCCAACAGGGTGTCCTCTCCAGCTACGGTTCCGAGGACTCCCGCCAGCTCCATCGCATCGATCTTGTAGGCTACCGCAGGTGCCATCCCTGCGTCCGTATGCACAACCAAGAGGTTGCCACTGACTTCACAGAGCCGGATAGGCAAACCGACCCAGTTCTCAAGGATCGCATATTTATACTTTCCCTGCTCGGTCACAGTCTTGACGACGTTCAACTCTTTCAGATCCCTCGAAAGGGTAGCCTGAGTCACCTTCACCCCAAGTCGGCTAAGCCTGCTCCGAAGCCCTTCCTGGCTCGAAATCCGCTCACTCTGCAGAAGCTGAACAATCTGCCGCTGCCGTTCCCTCTTGTCCATCGACAGTTCCGTAACTTTATACGGGATTTTATACAGAAAAACAGACCCGGTCAAGATGAAATAATGCTAAGCTGAAACTTCAATTGGCTCCAGCGGGTCGACGTAGGTTCGGTCTCCAGGCCGAAGTATTCTTCTTTTTCGAGCCTTTGGCTCGATACACGGCGGCCTGGAGACCGCCGCCACGGCCGGGACTCCAAGTTTCTTTCTCGAATGGGGCCAGGGCTTCCTGGGGGGACGACTAACCTGAAACTTGAACGATTCTTCGGAACGTCTGGACGTCCGAACGTCGTAGAGGAACCTGACCCGGGTATCAACATTCTGAGGACAAGTCCGACAGAGCCGCGAACGACTTGAGCCGTTAGCAAAATGAGTCCAGGTTCCGAGGAGAGAGCTGGACAACTCTTCTCCACGCAGTGACGCACAATCTCCCCCCTCCTCAACCTAAAAGTGTCTCCTGAATCCAGCGAGGCTGGTGACCCTGTTGATCTAAAAACGGAAAACGGAAAATGGAGAAGCAGTTGATACGCCCTTCAGGCAATCTTACGGAAGACTCGGAAGACCGAGTCACGCTGACCTGCCGAGAACCCGGCGTCCTCGATGGTGCGAACCAGGGCCTCCCGATCGGCTCGGTGACGGGCTCCGGCGGTGCTGATGACGTTCTCTTCGATCATGATGCTGCCTACATCGTTGGCGCCGAAGTGAAGCGCGACCTGAGCAACCTTGAGCCCTTGAGTCAGCCAGGACACCTGAATATTCGGGATGTTATCCAGATAGATTCGACTTACCGACAGGAGCATCAGGTACTCTACCGTCCCCACCTCGCGCTGGATAGAGTTCTGCATTGGGGTCCCCTCGAGCTGCACATTCCAGGGGATGAACGCAACGAAACCACCGGTCTGGTCCTGTAGTTCCCGAATCGCGTCGAGGTGTTCGATACGTTCTTCCAGGGTCTCGCCTCCACCAATCATCATGGTCGCCGTGGTGGACAGACCTTCCTCGTGGGCCACTCGCATGACCTCCAACCACTCCTGGGCGCTACACTTTCCGGGACTGATACTCTTACGCATCCTCTCGACCAGAATCTCCGCTCCCCCTCCTGGGATCGAGGCCAGACCTGCTACCTTCAGACGCCGGATAGATTCCCGGATACTGATTCGGCTCAACTTGGCCAGGACCACGATCTCGGGCGGTGAAAAGCAGTGAAGATGGATCTGATAGCGCTCCCGGATCGAACTCAAGAGCTTTTCGTAGTAATCAATTTTCAGGTCGGGGTGCATGCCGCCCTGCATCAGTATTCCGGTACCGCCGAGGGCTATCGTCTCCTTGATCTTCTTGAAGATCGACTCCAGGGGAAGGACGTATCCCTGTTCATCGCCGGGGCGGCGATAGAAGTTGCAAAAGGTGCACCGGGCAACACAGACGTTCGTATAGTTGATATTGCGATCAATCAGGAAGGAGACGACTCCTTCTGGGTGATGCCTTTGGCGTACGAAATCGGCCGCCTGCCCCACCTTGTGCAGTTCCCGGCTGTGGAGCAGCGTCAGGCCTTCTTCGGGTGCGATGCGCTCTCCCTCGAACACCTTTTCCAGCACCCGATCAGTCGGTTTCATGACACGATTATTCTATGAGGGAAAACTGCTGTAAGACAAGGTCCAGCAGCTTTGCTGGTGATCATCGAGGGTCTGACCCGGCGTCGGGACTCGGAAGCCGTCCACTCCTGCCCAGCAGCCAGGCCACCACGATGCTTACGGCAGCCATGGCCAGCATCGCCCCCATGGCAACCCAACGACTTTGATCGTCCCAATATCCCTTCAGACCCAGAGCCAAGAAGATCACGCCCGAAACCAGATTGAGAAACATCAAAGGAAACCCCATGTGGAGGGATTTCGGCAGGAAGCGGCGATCCATCCAGAGGACCAGAAAACAGATGATGCCGCAGAAAAGAACCCCCGTGAACAGGTTGGCCGGCGTCAGGATGGCGATAACGATTCGCGGACGGTCTTTTCCCGCCATTTGATAGACGAAAGTCCAGCCGAGCACCAGGTAGGCACCGGCCGCACACCATCCGAGCGTCAGATTCTTGAGGCGCTTAAAGGTTTTGGCTAGAAGCGTCGGCCGGACCACACGTGCCGCCTCATTCACGAAGCTATTGGCGACCTCGAGAGTGCCGTAAAGGGTACCTAGCATCGTAAGGAAAGCTCCCACCACGTAGAGGGGTAACAGCCAGGGATGAAGGTTCGTAACCAACTCCGCCTGAAGGTTCAGGAGATTATTCTCGTCGGGAACCTTGTGATTGGGCCCCAGAATGAGCGCACCCGAGGCCACGAAGACAGCACTGAAACCGATCACCAAAAGGAAGCTAATACTGCAGTCTATGATGGGGGCTCGAACCCACAGTCGAGCAGGGTGTGAAGGATTTTCACCCACCTCCTCCAGCTCTGATCGGGTGGCCGGCGTCAGACCCGCGCGGCCCCAGCGTTTCTCTCGGAGGAAGGAGGTGTAGGCTAGATAGTCGAACCCGGCACCTCCAATGACGCCGACATAGCGGGTAGTCTCAACCCAGACTGGCTGTTCGGCGATCTGCCGATACTCTCCGTAGCGGCTCAACCAATCGGGGTACTCGAGAGCCCTGGGAATCACCGCTCCTGCAATGAGCGCGAGCCAATCCGGTTTGTAGAGTATCAGCGAGATCACGGCACAGAACATCAGAGCCGTTACAATTGCCAGCTGCACGCGTTCCAGGGCCGAGTAGCCACCGGTTGCGGTCAAAACCAACACCGCGGCCAGGATTCCCCCACCCCACAAATAATCAATGGCGCCACCCAACTGGCCCTGGGTACCCGTGACCCAGGAGGTGAGATTTCCTAGCACGCTGCTGTGAAAGCTGACCCAGATCGGTATGCAGACGGCCGCCAGGAGAAAAATCATCAACAGAAACCAACCCCGTGGTCCGGGCAAATCGAGCATCCGCTTGTACGGATGTACCCCAGTGAGCACCATGTGCCGCGAAGTCGCCAGCACCAAGCCCCATTTGAGAAAGGAGATCAGAACGAACAAGAAGAGTACTCGATAACCGAACAGGGCCCCTCCGCGCGTCGAGAAGATCAGTTCGCCAGTCCCTATGGTAAGAGAGGCGATGATGGCTCCAGGCCCAAAGATACTGAACCACTTGAGAGGATTCCGAGCCAAGAGGGCTGGTGAGACCTCGTCAACACCAGAGCGCGAAGTGGGGACGGTTGACATCACGGAAGTGTAACCCAATCCGGGAGGGAATCTGATAAAAAGGTGGCTGACGCTTGTAGGTTCCGGCAGACAAGACACAAGATACAAGCAAATCCCGAATTCCAAGCATCCAACGTTGTGTGGTATTGGGTGCTTGTAATTGGAGTTTGTTTGTCTCTTGTATTGGGATTTGGGTGATCGGCTATCTTGAGATCGGGATGATCGATTATCTCACGAACCCAGCAGGCGTCTCAGGCGGGCATTTTCTTCCAGGATGATAGTCTCGGAGCGGTTGGGGCCGACGGAGATAATAGAGATATCAGTCTCGATCAGCTCCGCGATACGAGACAAGTATTGTTTTGCCTTTTCGGGAAGCTGTCCATACTCTCCAATCCCCGAGGTATCTTGCATCCAGCCTGGAAGTGTCTCATAGGTGGGAACCACTTCGTCCAGGGCTATCCCATCGAGGGGGAAAAACTTCAGGGACTGTCCACGGCAGCTGTAACCGGTACAAACCTCGATCTCGGCGAGTTCATCCAGCACATCCAGTTTGGTTATAACCAAGGTATCTACCCGATTGATCATACAGGCATAACGGACGACGACAGCATCAAACCAGCCGCATCGACGAGGACGTCCAGTGGTGGCGCCGTACTCGGAGCCTTTCTCGCGGACATCCTCCAGCACCTGCCCGGTCATCTCCGTGGGAAAAGGACCGCTTCCAACACGTGTAGTGTAGGCCTTGGCAATTCCAATAACACCGTCGATTGCATTGGGACCTACCCCTGTACCCGTACTTGCCCCTCCGGCAGTAGCGTTGGAGGAGGTGACAAAGGGATAGGTACCATGATCCACATCCAACAGGGTACCCTGCGCCCCTTCGAAGAGGATGCTTTTCTGCTCTTTTATCGTCTGATTCAGGCGCTCAGAGGTGTCGGTTACAAAACCGCCAATCCGCGTTCCAATTTCCAGGTAGGAATTGCAGACGACTTCGGCGTCAACCGGCTCAACGCCATACACACGCGTCAGAACCTGGTTCTTGAAATCAACGTTGTCCCTGACCTTTGCCTTGAAGACATCGGGAGAGAAAAGGTCCCCTACCCGGATGCCGCGGCGTGCCATCTTGTCCTCGTAACAGGGACCTATCCCTCTACTGGTAGTCCCGATTCGCTCCTTACCCAGCCTCGCCTCCTCGGCCTCTTCCAATCTCCGGTGATAGGGCAGGATGAGATGAGCGCGATTGCTCAAGAAGAGTCTTCCTTCCAGCTCCAATCCCTGCAGAGCCTCGATCTCCTCCACCAGAGCAAAGGGGTCAACGACCACGCCGTTCCCGATGACACACAGCTTTTTGGGATGAAGAATCCCTGAGGGAATGAGGTGAAGAACATACTTCTCACCCTTGAGGCTGACCGTATGTCCGGCGTTATGTCCGCCCTGATACCGGGCGACCACATCGAAGTGTCCGGTGATGAGGTCGACAATTTTGCCTTTGCCCTCATCCCCCCACTGAGTTCCTATGATGACTACATTTGCCATGATTCGAGCAGGGCAAAACCAGGCCCCCCCCCACAAAGGCCGGCGCTGCTTGCCCAGATTAGGTAGGGAAATGCCGTGCCTCAAACAGAGAGTCTGCTCAGGCTGGTGCCGCCACCCCTAAGACGACTGGCTTAGGCGTCGGCCGGTTGTTGGAGCTGAGCCTCGATGAGCCGGGAGATGTTATCCCTCGAGGTAGAGCCCACTACCTGGTCTTTGATCTGACCATCCTTGAATAGCAGCAGGGTTGGGATACCCTTAATGTTGTATTTGCTCGAAGTGCCCATATTGTCGTCGACGTTCAGTTTAACCACCTTGGCCCGACCCGCAAAATCTTCGGCAACTTGATCGATGGTCGGGGCAAGCATGCGGCAAGGCGCGCACCACTGAGCCCAGAAATCAACGAGCACCGGCTGGCTCGACTTCAGCACTTCCTCTTCAAAATTCTGATCGGTTACATCCTGTACATTATCACTCATTTCAACCTCCTGATTTTCAGTCGCTTTCCTCTTCAGAGGACGGTCCGAACCGAAGGAAAGCGGGATCGCCATGCTACCATACACAATGGCTTGACTCAAAAAGTACCCTGGGCAAAGCGCCCACTCGGACAGCACTTCCTCACCGATCCCAACACCTGCCGCAAGATCGTTGATTTCGCCGGAATCGACAAGAGCGACGTTGTCGTTGAAATCGGTCCCGGAACCGGCGCTCTGACCCAGCCGCTCCTGGCCGTAGCGCGAGAGGTAATCGCGATCGAATTCGACCAGGAGATGATCGCCTATCTCGAATCTAATCTTCCGCCGAAACTGTCCGGGGGACTGACACTGATCCGAGGTAATGTCCTCGATCTCAACTGGCTGGGGATCTTACCCCGAAGCCCTGTCAAAATCGTTGGGAATCTTCCCTACAACATCTCCACACCGACACTGACCAAGATGACCGAATTGAAGGATCGGTTTCAGAGCCTTACTTGCATGCTGCAGAAGGAGGTGGCTTCCCGTGTCCTGGCGCGGCCTGCCACCAAGGACTACGGCTACCTGACCTTGATCATGGAGTATCACTTCGAGCGGATCCGGGGCTTCACAGTTCCGCCTACGGTCTTTATCCCGAGGCCCAAGGTACAATCCTTCGTGATAAAACTCATTCCTCGCAAGATAGCCAATCCGGTTCCAGACTACCCACATTTTCTTGCCCTGCTGCGAACGGCATTCTCTCACCGCAGGAAAACCCTCTGGAATAACCTGATAAGGGCCGGAGGTCGCTCCCAGGAGGAGCTCAGAGCCGCTTTCGATTCGACCTGCCTACGGCGACAGATCCGGGCAGAGGAGGTCGCCCTGGAACAGTACATATGTCTGGCACAACTGCTATAATCTGCTCTAATTCATGGTGGAGCGCTTAGAATTTATCCCGCTCGGTGGGTTAGGCGAGTTCGGAATGAACTGTGCCGCGCTCCGCTGCAATGGGGACATGGTCCTGATCGATGCTGGGATGACCCTCCCCGGCCGGCATCTGGGGACGAGTCTCGGCGTAGATCTGATCGTTCCCGACATCACCTTTCTCAAGGAGTATCGCGACCAGCTCCGAGCCATCGTTCTGACCCACGGCCACGAGGACCACTCAGGCGGCATCGCCTACATCATCAACGAGATCTCAGTACCCATCTACGGCAGTCGCCTGGCTCTAGGCTTGATGTCTTCACGACTGAGGGAACGGAAGCTGGCGTCGAAAGCCGAGCTTCACGTCTTGGAGGCACGAAAGCCGGTAAACCTGGGAGCCTTCACGATCGAAGCCCTGAATGCCACTCACTCTTTTCCAGAAAACTTCAGTCTGGGCATCAAGACACCGGTTGGTACCGTCATCTGGACCGGCGACTTCAAGTTCGACCAGACTCCGATTGACCGACGGCTCAGCGATCTGGCACGTCTTTCAGAATACGGCAACGAGGGAGTCCTTGCGCTATTCTCGGACAGCACCAACAGTGATGTCCCAGGGTTATCACCGTCCGAGTTCTCCGTAATCGGCCCGCTGCGGACGCTCTTCCACGAGGCCCAAAGAAAGATTGTTCTCTCTTGCTTTGCCAGTAGCTTCCACCGGATACAGATCGTTTTCGATCTGGCAAAAGAGTTTGACCGCAAGATCTTTCCGATGGGTCGAAGCATGACTTCGAACATCAAACAGGCCTCCAAGTTGGGCTATCTTCGAGTGCCCGAGGGACAGATCGCCACCACCGAAGACCTCAGACAGCTGCCCCCGGAGCAAATCGTGCTCTTAGCGACCGGTAGTCAGGGGGAACCGAGGTCGGCCCTCAGCCGCCTGGCGGTCAACGAGTTCTCGCAGGTTCAGGTAGAAAAGGGAGACGTTGTCATTCTCTCGGCAAGGATCATACCGGGCAACGAAAAGTTGATCAGCAACCTGGTAAATTACTTTTACCGAAGGGAGGCCACGCTCTTCGACTCGAGACACTCAAATGTACACGTCTCAGGCCACGGTTTTCGGGAAGACCTGAAGCTGATGATCAACCTCACTCGCCCCAAGTACTTTGTCCCCATCCATGGGGAGTATCGCCAATTGAAGAATCATGCCCTGCTCGCATTGGATCAGGGGATTCCTCAGGACCACATCCACATCGTTGAGAACGGAGAGATCCTAGGCTTGGCACCCAGTGGCGCCAAGCTTCTAGACAAGATTCCGGTGGGGCGCCGCTTCATCGACGAGGGTATTCTGGAGGCCGTCCACGAGGTGGTGTTGAGGGATCGGCGCTACCTTTCGGCCGACGGCGTCCTGGTCGTTGTCTTGCGGATGGACGGCATGAGCGGTGAGCTGAGCGGAGAACCGGATCTGATCTCACGAGGGTTCGTCCTGATGGAAGACTCGGAAGAGCTGATGGAGCTGACCCGACAGCGCATCGCCACCATCGTCTCGGAGACGGCGCTGGAAGAAAAGCGAGACGAAGATCTGTTTCGGGAGATCCTGCACAACGGCTTGAGGAGGTTCCTGCGAAAGCAGACCGGTAAAAGACCTTTGATTCTGCCTGTTACAATCAAGATTTAGGCCGGGGAATTGCTTTGGAAACGCAGAGCCGGGGTTCGGCAGCACCCAGTGCACCCAACACCGGGGGATCTCAGCGTAGCCACTTGCTACGCCGCGAGTTGACTGAGGTAGACTCGAGGGAGACAGCATGAGTGTCTATCCAAATCAGAGAGCTTCGGAACTGTTCGGACTCCTTTTCATCGCCACCTCACTATTGTTACTCCTATCGCTGGCTACCTACGACCCCGCTGATCCTTCGCTAAACGTGGATTCGAGCACACTCGATCACTCCAACTATGTCGGCAAGATTGGCGCCTGGGCTTCGGATCTCTTGCTGCAGATTCTGGGATGGGCCGCCTTTTGCCTTCCCATACCCCTCTTCCTGGCAGGGTACAAGAGGATGCGTGGAAGGACATGGGTGGAACCCTTCCTCAAGTTCTTCGGCGTCTCCTGCCTGATCGTCTCCTTCAGTACGATCCTGGCCCTTCTGACCCCTGTCAGCCCGGAGAAGGTCAACTTCACACCAGGTGGCATCGTCGGCATCCTGCTCTCGGATCGGCTGGTCATGTACCTGAACCGATCTGGCTCTCTGGTCGTCGTCGCCACGGTGTTGGTTCTGTCTCTGGTCCTCACCACCCGTTTTTCCCTGGATCAGCTCTTGGCCCGCTTGGGAAGCCGCAAATGGAACTTTTGGAGTAGTCTCTGGTCTGACGCTCAAAGAAGGCTCGTGTCTTGCAGAGATCGACACGCGATCGCTTCCTGGAACAAACGGGAAGAGGCCATCGTTACCCAGCCTCTACCCCAGAAGGCAGATTTGGAGTCACAGCAGTCGGGGGTACACCCGGCAATCGGCACCATCGAGATCACCGAAGCTCACGAGGCTCCAGTAGAGACGCAGCATCGCCCTCTGGCTGCTGTCTCCTCCCAAAACAGCGAGCGCAGACATACCCTGCCGCCTCTGGAATTCCTCCAGGAACAAATAAGCCAGGTAGATGTAGACGAGCAAGATCTGATTAAGAGAGCCGAGTTGCTGACCGTGAAATGCGCCGAATTCGGCGTCCTGGGTCACGTGTTTCAAATCCATCCAGGTCCCGTCGTGACCACCTTCGAGTTCAAGCCTGATCCCGGTGTCAAATACAGCCGCATCACCAGCCTGGAGGACGATCTATGTCTGGCCTTGAAGGCTGAGTCTATTCGGATTGAGCGAATTCCCGGCAAGAACACCGTGGGTGTCGAGGTCCCAAACCTCGATCGTCAAACTATCTATCTCAGAGAAATTCTGGCATCGACCGGCTTTCAGCAGGCGCCCTCTTTCCTCACCTTGGGCCTGGGAAAGCTTATCAATGGGAACACCCATGTTGCCAATCTGGAGCGTATGCCCCATCTGTTGGTGGCCGGTGCGACTGGTTCTGGAAAAAGTGTCGCACTGAATTGCATCGTCTGTTCCATACTCTACAAGGCCACGCCCGATAAAGTCCGCTTTATCATGATCGACCCGAAACGCTTGGAGCTGGGCGTCTACAGCGACATCCCCCATCTGCTGACTCCCATCGTGACGGATCCCAAACAGGCGGCCAATGCCCTGAATTGGGCTGTCCATGAGATGGAAGAACGTTACCGTCAGCTGGCTCGGGTCGGAGTAAGGAATATTGATCAATACAACGAACTTATCGAGAAATCTCCAGATCAGCTGGAGGAAGAGGAGCTGGAGCCCCTTCCTTATATCGTCGTCATCGTGGACGAATTGGCTGACTTGATGTTGACGGCGGGGAAAGAGGTGGAGGTAGCAGTTACCCGACTCGCCCAAATGGCGAGGGCGATAGGAATACATCTGATCCTGGCGACTCAGCGTCCTTCGGTGGACGTCATTACTGGTCTGATCAAGGCCAACTTCCCTGCCCGGATTTCCTGCCGGGTGTCCTCTAAGATCGATTCCCGAACCATCCTCGATGCCAACGGGGCAGAACAGCTGCTAGGTCTCGGCGACATGCTCTTTCTCGGCCCCGGAACCTCCCGTTTAGTCAGAGTTCACGGCGCTTATATCAGCGTAGAGGAGATCAGCCGAGTTACCTCATACCTGAAGGCTCAGGCGGAACCCGCATACCGGGAGGAGATTTTGGAAGGCGAGGAGGAGAAGGAGTCTGGGGGACTTGTAGGATCGCCTGCAGATGATAATCTTTTTGACGAAGCCGCCCGCTTCATCGTAGAGCACCGTAAAGCCTCGACTTCCCTACTTCAGCGCCGGTTCCGGATCGGTTATGGACGCGCGGCGCGGATATTGGACGTCATGGAAGACGAAGGCATCGTGGGACCATCGGAAGGCAGCAAGCCCCGGGAGGTCCTAGTCCCACCCGATTATTTCCATATGGATGTTTGAAAGATTCTTCCCCTGACCTGAAACTTCAAGAATTCGTCGCACGTCTCCTGTCCTCCGAAGGTGCCGCCAACGGGTGAACTACCAGCGTTAGGAAGCCAAGTCCGACAGAGCCGCGAACGACTTGAGCCGTTAGCAAAATGAGGCCAGGTTCCGAGGAGAGAGCCGGACAACTCTTCCCCATGCAGTGACGCACGATATCGCCTATCCTCGACCTAAAGTTTTCTCCTGAATGATCCAGCGCAGCCGGAGCCCGCACTAAGCTGAAACTTCAACCAACGAGGAAGCGAAACAACCTTCGCCAGTTGACAGAGCCGTGACTGTCAGGGAGTGGGGGCCAACAGGGACCATACCCCCAGGCGCTTCGTTGAAGCGCAGGATCCCACTCCCTCACGGTCATGGCTCTGTCAGCGCTGCTAGCGATGATCATGGCGGAGGCAATCCAAGTTTCGTTCTCGAATGGGGCAGCGCAGCGGGGGCGGGACTGACCTGACAGCTCTACTACAGTCCCTAACCTTAACCTTGCCTCTGCCTTGGTCCTGAGTCGAACCGCCGGATTGTTTCGGCCAGGATTTTCGGCTGGGGATTGGGGACATTGTGCTGTTGTCCGCTCTCTTCTCGGAGCTTGGCCTCATCTTGCTAACGGCTCAAGTCGTGCGCGGCTCTGTTTTGCTCTTGCATCAATCGATGCCTTTCCTCAGCGACGTTCAGACGTTCCGACGAGTCTTTCAAACCAACGTGATTTCTGTGACTTCGGGAGGGCAGTTGAATCGCACTGGAGCCGTCACTCCCAGGCCCACTGTCGTGTACAACCAGGTGTTCGCAACCCGATATAAGCCCTTGTCGTACTTTCGCCCATAGGGAGGCAAAAAGGGAGATCCGATGAAGGGGAAGCGGACCTGTCCCCCGTGGCTGTGACCGGACAGCTGCAGATCGATCCTACCTTGCCCCACAAAAGAATCGACGAAGTCCGGTTCGTGCATCAGCAGGATCGTGGGCACCCCTGGGGGCTGCTTCTCGAGGCCGCGCTCGAGGTCCTGACGACCCATCCACCCATCGTCGAGACCGGCTAAATACACGGTCTTTCTTCCAACGGAGAGTGTGAGTCCCTCATTTCTCAGCAGATGCAATCCCGATTCTCTGAGCCCCTGCTCAACCACCTCATCGCCCTTCCAGTGGTCGTGATTCCCCAGAATGCAAAATACTCCATAGGTAGCGTCGAGGCGAGCCAGGGCAGGAGCCAGGTCGAATATGGCGTCGACGCTCCCCTGAACATAGTCTCCGCCCAGAGCGACCAGATCCGGCTTGAGCTGGTTGGCCATTTCGACAGCTCGCTCGATGAGCTCGATCCGCGTGGTTGGGTAGAGGTGAAAATCACTCAACAGAGCGATCTTGAAGCCTTCCAGGTGCGCGCCTGCCATCCTCAAGGGGATCTGCACTCGCTGCACTTGAACCCACTCGGTTTCAATACGAGAGGCGTAGATACAACCCAAGAGCGGAACGCTACTCCCTATCGCCCCGTAGCCCAACATTCTCAGCAGCTTTCGTCGGGATAGCGGGCTCGAACCGCCATCCAGGTGGGCCTCCAGCATTGATAGAAATGCTACCACAACCCTCCTTCCTCGGCCTTGTCCTGTATGACGGATCGCCTCATTGACCGATTCCCCACCTGGTGCTACTATCCGCGCAAGATACCAATTCCAGTCAAGAAGGAGAGGGACCATGAAGAACTATATTGTCGAATTTATCGGGACGTTTTTTCTAGTACTGGTCATCGGTCTCGTCGTAAGTCAGGGGAACCCCCTGGCAGCCGTTGCTATCGGGGCCATACTGGTGGTGCTGGTCTACATGGGCGGCCACATCTCGGGAGCTCACTATAATCCTGCAGTCTCGCTTGCCTGCTTGATGAGGGGAGCAATTGGAGGCAAGGAGGCTGGACTCTACATCCTGAGCCAGGTAATCGGGGCTGTCGCGGGGGCGGCTGCTTCTTCGGCTCTGGTTGGAAAAAGCATTACCGTGGCTCCTGGTGGTGACGTCAGCAGCATGCAGGCACTGGGAGCGGAGTTTCTGTTTGCTTTTGCCCTGGCCTCGGTCGTCCTCAACGTGGCCACCTCAAAGGATCACCCTGACAATTCCTTCTACGGACTGGCCATCGGCTTCACGGTTTTGGCAGGAGTGCTCGCAGTCGGACCTATTTCGGGAGGGGCCTTCAATCCAGCCGTCGCGCTGGGTCACAACATCGTCTCCTCCTCGCTCGGCAATATCTGGATCTACCTGGTAGGACCTCTAGCCGGTGGAGCCGTGGCCGCGATTATCTTTAGACTGACCAACCCGCACGAGTTCGAATAGGCTAGACAATTAAATCTTGGGGTGAGGGGTGGGGTGAAAGTGGTTACGGCGACGTGGGCCCATTGGCTTTTGCATCCTCGGCCATCCTCCGGAATTGCCGGTCTGCAGTGGCCTCAACAGGGACCCACGGCGCTGTTAATATAGTCTGTAGGCCCTCACAGCGGGTCGTACCGAAACGGCATGTTTTTGTCGGCCCACGGAGCACGCGACTACATCTCCCTGGGCCGACTCAGCGACCGAGTGAGGGGGATCACCCTGTCCCTGTGGTAGACCTGTTGCAAAAGCACATGAGCAGGATTGCTTCGTGAACGGTTCCATGAATCGGCCGTTCAGCATTGGTCCTTGAGAGAACCACTCTGGATCATATGGTTCGTAACTTGCCGTTTCTCATGCTGGTTCCTTCCAGCGTTCCTGATCACGGCTCGTATTCTAGCTCCAAGGGTAGGCCCAGTTTAGTAATCGAAATCACGATCACGATAATGTTCTTTTCTTGATTCGGTCCGAGCCCGAAGAGGCATTGAGCCCAGCGAACCTATCTTGTCAGGTCGATCGACCGCGACAGGATCACTCCGGCTAGGACGTGTGACCGATCGCGTGGCGTATGGAAAATCCCACCCTTTCTCAACTCTCGCGACTCTTTCTCAAGCTGGGTTTCGTCGCCTTTGGTGGGCCAGCAGCCCACATCGCCATGATGGAAGAGGAGGTCGTGACCCTGCGCGGTTGGGTTAGCCGTAAGCACTTCATGGATCTGCTGGGAGCTACCAACCTGATCCCAGGACCGAACTCGACCGAAATGGCCCTACACGTTGGGTACACCGTTCGGGGTTTCTCCGGGCTCCTGGTCTCGGGAATCTGCTTTATCCTGCCGGCAGCTTTGATGACCGGAACCTTGGCCTGGTTCTATGTGCAATATGGTCGACTGCCTCAACTCAACCCCTTTCTCAGCGGGATCAAAGCTTGCGTGGTGGCTATCATCCTCGCCGCCGTGGTCCGGCTGGGGCGATCGGCTGTCACGACCGTCCCGCTGACGGTGATCGCAATCGCGGTCCTGGCCGCTGGCCTGGCTGGTGTCAGTGAGGTCATTCTGATTCTTGCGGGCGGAATCGTGGGAATGCTCTGGCTGACTTGGACTAAGCCTCAAGTCCCGACTCTCCTCTGCAGCCTGCTCCCACTCGGCATTTTGCTGCCAAGGGGCCTAGCGTTCTTCTCCTTGGGTACAGCCCCAAGCGCTGCTCCGGCGACACCCGGGCTCACAGAGATAGGTCTATTTTTTCTGAAAATCGGCAGTATTCTCTTCGGAAGTGGATATGTGCTCTTTGCCTTCCTGGAAGGCGGAATGGTGCGCGACTACGGATGGTTGACGAACCGGCAACTGCTGGATACCATCGCTGCCGGCCAATTGACACCGGGTCCGGTTTTGACAACGGCAACCTTCACCGGATTCCTTTTGAAGGGTTGGAGTGGAGCCCTTACGGCAACGGTAGCCATCTTTCTGCCTTCGTTCGTCTTTGTTCTCCTGCTCAACCCGGTGATTCCCAGACTGCGCGAGAGCCCCTGGACGGCCTCTTTTCTCGATGCGGTCAATGCAAGCGCCCTGGGCCTCATGGCAGCGGTTGTCATCCAGCTTGGAAGAGCCACCCTGATCGATTGGCAAGGCTGGCTGATCGCGCTCGCTGCCGCAGTCCTTGCTACGAGATTCAAGATCAGCACCCCCCTCCTGATCGCAGGCAGTGCGGTGGTCGGATGGGCGACGTTGTGATCTGAAACTTGAACGATTCGTCGGAACGTCTGAACGTCGCACGTCTCTGCTCCCGGGAAAGTGCGGCGAACGGTTCCGAAGAGAATCCAATGGCAATGCGATCATGAGGAATCGCCAGTTGACAGAGCCGTGACCGTGAGGGAGCGGGCCCTGATCAAGGGCCGAACCTGGCAGCTCCGCTTTGGAAGTCTCCCCCTGAACCATCCAGCGCTGCAGGGGCCGTTATTAAGCTGAAACTTCAATTGGCTCCGGCGGGCCGACGTGGGTTCGGTCTCTAGGCCGAAGTATTCTTCTTTTCGATCCGTTGGCTCGATACACGGCGGCCTGGAGACCGCCGCCACGGCCGGGACTCCAAGTTTCTTTCCCGAATGGGGCCAGCGCTCCTGAGGGCGGGACCGACCTGAAGCCCTGCTTCCGGTATAGCTGCATTCAAAAGTGCGAAGAATTGGGGCAAAATCCCAGCAACAGAAACCGGTGCACTTGAATCCGAAGCGTTCAGGCGCCATAATCCCCGGCTTGCCGAAAAAAGAGGCTTCCAAATCGTAAACACATACGGAGACAGACTCAGATGTCTTGGGAACTACGACTTCTAACGACCGCACTCGCATCTTTCTTGATAATCGGCTGCGGCGCCCCAGCTGAAGAGCCGGGAAAAACCGCCGAACCGGTCGACAAGGTCAAGAAACCACCGATAAAACCATCAGCTCCCCTAACCAAGGAACCATCAGACATGGCAACCAAGTCCCCTGAACCTGACAAGACACCTCCAAAGCCTGAACCTGGACCCCATCCGGGTCTCCTCGATCCCGCTCAGGCCCAGGGAAAGGCGCCTGAAACCTTCAAGGCGCAATTCGACACCACCAAAGGAAAGTTGGTCATCCAGGTAACTCGCTCCTGGTCGCCACTAGGCGCCGATCGATTTTATAACCTGGTAAAGATCGGATACTTCACGGACATCGCCTTCTTTCGGGTAATCGATGCCTTCATGGCTCAGTTTGGCATCCACGGGGATCCCAAGGTCAATGAGAGCTGGAGCAATTCCAACATCAACGACGATCCCGTCAATGAGTCGAACCTCAGAGGGTACATTACGTTCGCGAAAACCGGTGCCCCCAACTCACGCTCGGTACAGTTCTTCATCAATTATCGGGACAACAGCCCTCTCGATCCGCAAGGCTTCTCGCCCTTTGGCCGGGTGGTTTCGGGAATGGAGGTCATCGACTCCATCTACAAGGGATATGGCGAAGGTCCGGATCAGAACAGAGTCCGGATGCAGGGGAACCGCTACCTGAAGAAGGACTTTCCCAAGCTTGACTACATCAAGAAGGCCACGATCGTGGACTAGCGTCGTCGGGTACCAGGGAGGGCGGCGCGCAGCAGGCGCGCAGCTTCTGTCTGGTTGCAGAGTTTCGCATAGGCCTCGTCGAGACTGACAGCTGCCCCCGAACCGGGAGCGAAACCGCAGTCCGGGTTCAGTGTGATCCTGTCGGCTGGTAGGAACTCCAGAGCACTTTCCACCCGAGCCATGATAGTCTCTACCGAGTCGACCTTGCCTGGGGTGACGTCCACACACCCGAGTCCCACCTCCAGTTCGTCTCGCAGCCTTCCCAGTACCGCCATACTGCCGGCAGCCCCAGCGCTGAACTCCAGTGTCAGATGGTCCACCTTCAAACGGCTCAGCTGACCCAGAATCGGCTCATAGCCCCCTTCGAGGCTCGACTCGCCGCGAGCCCGCGCCCCGGCTCGGCGGCACAGGTGGACCGCCAGCTTAACCCCCTTGATTCCCTCCAAAAGGGCGTTGACTGTTTCGACTCCAAAATCAGCAGCCTCATCGGGATCTGAATAGGATTCCCGTATCCGGGCGTCCACGAACAGGCACAGGTGCGGATCATCCACCTGGATGATGTCGGCGCCCGCGTCGCGAATTCTGAGGATCTCGTCTCGCAGGATGGGAACGCAATCACGCACGAAGTCCTCACGGCGGGAATAGGCAGACGAAGACCTCACCGGGTCCCACAGCCGCTCGCCCAGGAGTGCCGGAGACGGCAGCGTCGCCTTCACTGCCCTGGTCGTGATGTTCTTCAGAAAGTCGATCTCTCTGGCAATGAAACCCGAGTTACGCGCCAGCAACCTTCCAACGACAGTCGTCATGGGCCTGTCGTCCCGGGGATGGCTACTGAGCTCGAATCCCTCGGCTAGATCTGCAATGACTCCGATGTAGGACTTTCTCCTCCACTCGCCGTCGCTGATGATGTCCAGGCCGGCCTGCTCTTGAAGGGCGACAGCGTACCGAACCGCAGTATCCATCGCTTTCACCGCTTGCTCATCCGAAAGGGGGGTCCGGTTGGAGATCAGATCTCGGACCCAAGCGGGCCTGGGCAGCGAACCTACGACTGAGGTGGGCAGGATCGGCAGGGTCTTCATGCTTCACTCTGCCAATGTTTGCAGGCGAGTTCGAAATCCTGCTGGGTGTCGATCTCCATGTACTCTCCAGCAATATCGATGGGCTTCATCCCGATACCGTTCTCGATCATCTCCTGTAACAAATGGATCAGATAGGCTTTCTCGAAAACTGGAGACTCCCGAAAGGGACTTCCGGCATAGAGTTCGCTGCAACGCTGAAAAGACTCGCGCAACAGCCGGCTGCCCTCGGCGCCGAACCTGGCAACCCCAATGTACTCCCCCTCGGTCTCATTAGGATCGAGCTCCCGGTGGATTTTCATAATTGAACCGTCCTGGACGGCGACCTTTTCCGCGTCGGTAGCGGGGTGCGCGCTCCGCTCCTGGTAGCGCTTGAGCCAGTAGGAATCTATTGCCAGGCCGATTTCGTCAGAGGATCCGAGCAGGCGCTCTATGACCTTGGGAGTGTAGAGGATATCCGAGTAGGAGCAGATAAAACCCTCGTCCATCAGATCTTCTGCGTACATCAGGGAGTGAAGAATGTTGTTGTGCTTCCATTCAGTGTTATGGCGAAAGGTGAAATGGGGATACTCCGCTTTGACTTTGTCAATCTGGTATCCCCCGATGAAACAAATGTCGCTGATTCCGTTGGACTGTAGGGCCGCAACGATCCAGTCCAGGATCCGCTGGCCTTGGACTTCGGCAAAACACTTGGGCGTATCTGCGGTCGTCGGCATGAGCCTTTGACCGCGCCCGGCCCCGATTATGATCGCTCGCATGGGTTCCTTTGGTTACGGGTTGGAGGTTTCACGGTCCATTTCTACCTTGCAGGCCGGTCCCCGATGTCTGAGCGCTGGATCGTTCAGAGTGAGACTTCAGTTTTGGACAGGGGAGATTGTGCTGCTGTCCGGCTCTCTCCTCAGAACTTGGCCTCATGTTGCTAGCGGGTCAAGTCGTTCGCGGCTCTGTTGGAGCGGCAATGCCTGGGCGAGGATAGCAGATCGTTTTAGAGCTTGGTGCTTGTGATTTGGAATTTTTTTATATCTTGTTTCTTGTACCTTGGGATTTCCGAGTTTCAGGTCAGTCGTCCCCCCAGGAAGCCCTGGCCCCATTCGAGAAAGAAACTTTGGTTGTCCCTTACCGCGACATCTATAGTACCGTGTCGGTTGTAGGATGGGCACTTTTGCCCGTCAAGGACGGCGACGGGCAGGAGTGCCTGTCCTACAAACAGTCAGGGCTCGGTGCGATGAACTCTTGCACGACCTCCTAGCCGATGAAGTTTCAGCTTAGTCTCCCCCCAGCGGTGCTGCCCCATTGGAAAGAAACTCGGATTATCTCTGCCATGATCATCGCTAGCAACGCTGACAGAGCCATGACCGTGAAGGAGTGGGATCCGGTGCTTCAACATAGGGGGGTGCACCCTGATTGACATCCGGACGCATCCCTTCAACCTAGAGACGCCTGAGGGTATGGTCCCTGTCGGGCCCTGCTCCCTGACAGTCACGGCTCTTTCAACTGGCGAATGTTTCTTCGCTTCCTCGCAGTTGAAGTTTCAGCCTAGGTCTTGGGTTCCTGGCTAGGTTCCTCTTGCGCTCTGCGAAGTGGCGTTCCACAACAGCCCGGAGACGGCAGCGGCGGCAAAAGCGAATCCTGCCCATGCCATGACTGCCATTTGCCAGCCTTGCGAGTCTACCAGATGGCCGGTCAGCTGATCCCCTACAAAGGCGCCCATGTAGCCCATGAAATTGACGAAGCCGACCGCGGCTGCGGGGGTCCCATGACGAGCCAGATCCATGGGGGCTGTTCCTACCAACAGCACCTGAGCGCCGTAGATGCAAAAGCCGACCAGAAACAGGACTCCAATCGTCTGCTCGAATCCAGTGAGCACAACTCGGTCATACAGCAGCGTCAGGACACCCAGACAGGCGAGTAGGGAGCAGATCATGGGAGCTCGTCTTCCCCCCAGAAATCTATCGCTCGCCCAGCCGGAAAGGTAGGCTCCAAACACGCCTCCGGCAGGAAGCACGGCGTATTTGAAGGCGGCTGAAGCAACGCCTGTTTGCTGGATCTCCTTGAGATGTGAAACACCCCAATCCAGAAAGCCATAGCGGCACGCATTCAAGAGTCCGAGAGACAGAGCAAGGAGCCAGAGGGAAGGATTGGAAAGCGTGATCCATAGCGTTTCCGTGAACCGGCCCCTGCCTTGGGGAGGATTGACCACACTCGCCGAGGCCCCCTCTGGTGGTCGCTGAGGGCCGGTCTCGTCGGGCTTCTCGCGCAGCAGGAGCAGCATGTGCACAGCGGAGAGCGCGAGCAGGCCTGCCGGAATATAGAGCGCACCTCGCCAGCCGTACGTCTGTGCCGCCCAGCCAGCAATGATGAAGGTCAATACCGCCGTAGTCTGATAACCAGTTCCGATGATGCCGACGGCCTTCCCGCGGCTTTTCAAGGGAAACCAGTTCGCAGCGACGCGCATGCAGGGCGTCCAGCCCAGAGCCTGGAAATAACCGTTGCAGGCCCACACAAAGAGCATGAAGTACAAACCGGTGGCCCAACCAAAGACCAGGTTCAGTGCCGCCGAGCCGAACATTCCCAGGGCCAGAAGCAGTCTGGGTGAGTATCGCTCCGCCAACTGCCCATTCAGGAGCTGTCCGACACCATAGGCGAGTTTCAGGGCTCCCAGAATCGCCCCCAACTCCGTCTTGCTGTAACCCAGCTCGGACTCGATACCTGGAAGAGCCGCGGAAAGATTGCTCCGGCAAAAGTAGAAGGCACCGTAGGTGAGCCAGAGCACCCAGATAATACCGGCTTCAGACCTTTTCGCCTGCATTCGTATAAGCTCGAGCTGCTACAGATTCTGGTTCATCGAAGGGGCTGGTGATTCTTGAGCCGGACCGGCATCTTCAAGGTAGGGGATCGTCTGGGGTCCCTGGGGGAGAACACAGATGCGTGAGCCCGCACCATACTCGACTAGAAGCTGACTTACCGTCGCCTCGACATCTTCTATCGGCTCCAAGTGTGCCTCCCGAACCTGCTCCGCCCTCAGATAGGACGATTTGAGGTAGACGCGGGCCTTTGATTGAATCTGGCTCTGTATCTGTACCTGCCACTGGTCTTGACGCTCGAAACCAGGACTGTGGACCAGCTCCAGGAGGGACTCCGGACTGGAAGAGGAAGCCAGCAGTCCCCGATATTCGCCATGGTCGGGGATTCCATCGGAGCACTCGGCCGCGCAAATGATGGCACCGCCCTGGCGGACGATCCGAGCCGCCGCCGACATTCCCTTGACGGCCTGATACAGGTTCAGGTCCAGAGGGTACCCACTGTTGGTGGTGAGGACGACTTCGAAGGGCGAAGACACCGCTTGCATGGCCGTGCGCCGTGCGAAACGGCAGGCAGATGCATGAGATTCGAAAAGCTCACCGGCATGGACGCTGGTGATCTCGTGGTCGCGATTGAGAGTGACGTCGATGGCAAAGCTGACCCCCGTCTGAGCGGCGATCTGACGGATCGCGTCGTGGATGGGGTTGCCCTGGGTAATTCCCCAGGTCGCACTGGGATGGGCAATCAAAGGGGCACTGTGAAGCTGCATAATGGTCTCAACCGCGGCCAACCCGGGCGCGACCATCTTGGGTCCACCACTGAAACCGGCGAAGAAGTGAGGCTCCACGAAGCCAGCAGTGATCCGGATGTCGTTGGCTAACCATTCGGCGTTGAGACTGATCGGGATTCCTTCGGAGGTTTCACCGGCCTGGCTGAGATTTTCAGGGTCGAAGGCACTGTGATTGAGGACCCGATAATTCGCCACCACCTCTGGCCCCAGCATCTCGTCGAGCTCTTCTTTAGTGTTTGCCCGATGACTGCCGGTGGCGACCAGGATTGTAATCTGATCCTTAGGGATGTGATTGAGCTCGCTCAGAAGCACGGGCAATACCCGGGCACTGGGCATCGGTCGGGTAATGTCGCATACGGAGATGGCCACAGTCTGCGCAGAGTCTGCGATCTGGCGCAGCGGCTGGGATCCCATCGGTTGCCGCAGGGCTCGAAGGAGGGCTTCTTCCTCGCTGGTCAGACCAGGGACGTAGGAGGGCTCAATGACCCGAGTCCGGCTCTCGGGAAGGTCCACCACGAGTCCCGATTTCCCGTAGGCAAGTTCTACTCGCACTTAGTGTTCCCTCAGACATCCACCTCGCGGCTCGCAGCCGCGGCCAATTCTAGCATGAGTTCAAACTGAACCTGGAATGCTCATCCGAGGCCCTGTAAGTCATCGCCTGCTCGAGAAGAAGTGCTGCAGCATCTGCTTCGACCGCTCCTGCAGTACACCCTCGACGACCTCGACACGATAATTGAAGAGTCCGGGATCCAACAGGCTGACACGCGAAAATATGGCTCCTGACTTCTCGTCTCGAACCCCAAAGACCAGACGATGGATCCGAGCCCAGATCAAGGCGCCGGCGCACATCGCGCAGGGCTCAACCGTGACGTAGAGATCTACCTCACCAAGCCGGTAGTTGGAGAGCCTTCGTCCCGCTTCTCGGAGCACCAGAACTTCGGCATGAGCGGTGGGATCGCTCAGCTGAATGCTCCGATTGTGGTCGCTGCACAGAACCTCTTGATCGAGAACTGCCACCGCGCCAATCGGAATTTCGCCCGCGCTGGCTGCCTGCTGCGCTTCTTGAAGGGCGACCGCAATCCAGGTCTCAACACGGTTCTCAACCACGTTCACCGCTCCTTCGGATTCTCGATACTTTTGCGCAAACCCTAAGAGTTCCTCTTGTCCTCTCGACAGAAGACACAGTCGCTGTCCCGCAGATCATCCGGCGTGAATTCATGGACTTGCCGGGCCAGAAGATCCGGGCCAGGTGCATCCAAATGGATTAGATGATATCGGTTGATTGGAGTGAATACTATACTGTCTGGATGGGTCTTTCTCAGCTCCTCCAGAAAGCGCGCGGCAAACGGAGAATCTGATCGGATCACGATCACCGACCAAGGTAGCATTCCTTCCTCCTCTTCCAGAGCGAGCGGGGACAAGCGAAACCTGTTTCCCCACTTCCCTCAAACGTCTCCCACAACGAATCCACGACCTTTTCTGGGGGTGAAGCTTGCAATCGGCGCCAGAGTGCGCTTTAAATACGCCGATCATCGTTCCTGCCCCGGGGTCTCACGGCGAGGGCACCTCGCCGCAAGCGTCAGCAAGAAAGGGAGAGGATGACGCGGCGGAGAAAGGTTTTCGGCGGTGCGCTGGCACTGCCAAGATTCCTGGGAATGGGTGCACTCTTGGCTTTCGCAACATGCCAGGGCGAACCGCATAAGGTCGTAGTCTTTCACACCAGCAGTCTTTCCCCGCTGCTCCAGACCGTCTCCCGCAGGTTCGAAGCCAATAATCCGGACGTCGCTATCCTGGCCGAGGCCGCCGGAAGCCTGGACACGATTGGGAAGGTTACGGATCTGGGCAGAGCGTGTGATCTGTTGGCGATCGCAGATCACCGACTGATCGCCCGTCTACTGATGCCCGAACGTATCCAGGTAGGCTATGAGTTTCTCGGGAACGAATTGGTTCTGGCAGCCTCGGAAAGACGACTCTTCGAGCCGCTGACGCGCCAACCGAGAAGACGCAAGGATTGGTTCGAACTCCTCATCGGTGGAAGCCATTCCTATGGAGTCTCCGATCCCGATCAGGATCCGGCAGGCTACTACACGCAGCTGTCGTGGAAGCTAGCTGAGTTACACTACAATCGAACCGCGCTCTACCGGCGACTGATCAACGGACTCGATCCCCGCTGGGTGCGCCCCAGGTCCACTGAGCTGGTTGACCTACTGAAAAACAAGACGGTGGACTTTGCTTTTCTCTACAAGTCGGTCGCCCTGCAAAACGGACTGGATTTCGTAGATCTTCCGGCTCAAGTTTCACTCTCGGAACCCACCTATGCCGAGTTGTACGCTCAGGTATCACTCCGCGTGGGAGGAGATCGTTCCGGCTCTGTCATGGAAGTCTCCGGAGGCCTGATTCGCTACGGAATCTGTTTGGTGAGTCAGGACAATCCCTGGGCGGTACGATTCCTCGATTACGTGCTCAGTACCGAGGCTCAATCCCTTTACCGCGAGCTTGGCTACCAGAGTATCGATATCCGCGAGATTCTGCATTCCGAGTGAGGCAGGGAATACGAGGTTAACTTGACATTCGGAGCGACATCTGTAACAAGAAGCCGACACCGCTTTGGAGGATCAAGATTCGGCTCAGACAAGTAAGGAAAACTATATGGCACGCATGAAAATCACGATTCCGCTTCTGCTGGTACTGGCTGTATGGGGGGGACTAGCAGGTGGAATCAGTCTTTACATCGATTACCTCTGGTTCGATTCGGTGGATTATCTGGAGGTCTTTCAAACCTCTCTCTGGTCAAAATTCATCTTCTTGCTACTGGGCTTCGCTGTCAGCTTCCTGGTCCTGGGCTCCAATCTGTGGCTGGCAACGAGACGGTCGCTGGGAAGCTACTGGATGAGCGAGGAATTGATAACGCTCGCCAGGAAGGGGATCACCTACCTCTTCTGGATCGCGGTCCTGGTACTGTCGGGATTCGTGGGTGTGGTCGTCCAAGCACGGTGGATGACATTCCTGCAGTACCAGCACCAGATCCCGATGGGCTTCAAGGAACCTATTTTCGAACAGGACATCTCGTTCTACTTCTTCACGCTCCCGGTGCTGAGCTTTCTAGTTCACCTCGCCTTGGCCCTCGTCGTGCTCTCGCTACTGGTATCTGCCGTCAACTATGTGACTCACGGTCACCTTGCCTATCTTAAAAAACTACACCTCACTTACGCCGCCCGGGCCCATCTGACCCTGCTTGTAGTCGCTGGATTCGGATTGCTGGCCTATCGGTTCTGGCTGGAGTGTTATGAGCTTCTCTACGCCACAGGCGGCGTCACCTCCGGGGCGGGGTACGCTGATATCCACGCTCGGCTTCCCTGCTACCTGGTGATGGTCGGGGTGTGCGTTGTCACCGCCCTGGCCTTCGGTCTTTCTCTCTTCGGAAGGACCCTCCGCATGGCTGCCTTTTCAGGAATTGGATTCGGGATCGCCTACCTGGGCTTGAACATCTACCCTATCGTCATCCAGACCCTGGTCGTAGAACCCAATGAACTTCAGCGAGAAACACCCTTCATAAATCACAACATCAATCTCACGCGGCGCGCCTACAACCTGGACAAAATCGAGGTGCACGATTTTCCGGGCGCCGGTGAACTGACTCCGGAGGATCTAGTCAACAACGAGAGCACGATCCGAAACATCCGTCTGTGGGATGCAAAACCGGTGAAGGACGCCTATGGCCAACTCCAATCGATCCGCCCCTACTACGAGTTCGAAGACGTGGATCTGGACCGGTACGTCATCGACGGGAAGTATCGGCAGGTGATGGCTTCGGTCCGGGAATTGGACTTCAGCAAGATTGCGGAGCAGGCGCAGACCTTCATCAACCAGTACTTTACATACACTCACGGTTTCGGGCTCTGCATGAGTCCCGTCAACGAGGTGACGCCGGAAGGGCTTCCTGAATTCTTCATTAAGGATATCCCGCCCCAGGTAACCGTCGATTTAAGCGTCACCCGACCCGAGATATATTTTGGCGAACGCACTGACCACCCCGTATTCGTCAAGACCAAGATGGAGGAGTTCGACTACCCCCTTGGCGATCAAAATGCGATGACGCGATACCAGGCGGATAGGGGCGTCCCTATCGGATCGTTCCTGCGCAGGCTTCTGTTCGCCTGGGAGCTGGGGAGCCTACGTAACATTCTCTTTACCGAGAACCTCACTGAAGACACCCGAGTCCTCATGTATCGGAACATCCAGGAGAGGGTCCAGAACATCGCCCCTTTTCTGGAGTACGACAGCGACCCCTATATCGTGCTCCACGAAGGGCGCCTATTCTGGATTCAAGATGCCTACACGCTCACAGACCGCTATCCCTACTCGGAACCCTACCGCAACAGTTTCAACTACATCCGCAACTCAGCCAAAATAGTCGTGGACGCTTATCTGGGCGACATGAGTTTCTATATTTCCGACACCGAAGATCCGTTGATTCGCGTCTACGCGTCAATCTTTCCGATTCTCTTCAAACCCCTGGCCCAGATGCCGGAAGGACTTCGCGCCCATATTCGCTATCCCGAGGGACTCTTCAACGTCCAACGGGAAGTGTTTAGCACTTATCATATGTTTGATCCCACCGTCTTCTACAACAAGGAAGACCTGTGGGAGATCCCGAACGAGATCTATCGGGGAAGCGAGCAGCCCATCGAGAGCTACTACATCATCATGAGTCTGCCCGGCTCCTCGCAGGAAGAGTTCATCCTGATGGTGCCCTACACACCTCGTAACAAGAACAATATGATCTCCTGGCTGGCGGCTCGTTCCGACGGTGAACACTACGGCACCCTTGTGCTCTACCAGTTTCCGAAGCAGAAACTCATATATGGCCCCATGCAGATCGAAGCGCGCATCGACCAGGATCCGAACATCTCTCAGCTCATCACACTTTGGAGCCAAAAGGGCTCCCAGGTAATACGGGGCAACCTCCTGGTGATTCCAATCGAAGACTCCCTCCTCTATGTGGAGCCTCTCTACCTTCAGGCGGAAAAGAGTAAGATTCCCGAGCTGACGAGAGTCATCACCGTCTATCAGAACCGGGTATCCCTCGGGGAGACATTGGATGAGGCCCTGAGAGCAGCGCTGATGGCGCCCCCGGAGAGAGCAAAAGCCGAATCATCCTACGCCGCTGAGACCCGCCTGGCTGAAGCCGATCCAACATCGGAGGCATCGAGTACAGAGGATCTAGTGACTCGAGCGAAACAGCACTACCAACGCAGTCAGCAGTTCCTGAAACAGGGAAAGTGGTCTGCCTATGGGGAAGAACAGCGGAAGTTGGGAGCAACTCTTGACCGCTTGAAACAGCAGAAATAGTAGGCCTGATGGAATGCCCGTCCTACAACCGACACGGTACTATCGATCCTCGCTGCTAAGGAGACAGCCCAAGTTTGGTTCCAGCCCCAACCGTGGCACGGCCTTCCAGGCCGTGATTGTGAGCCATTGGGTCCCCGGGCACTCCTGGGGGCGGAGCACTAAGGCGACTGATCGGCGTTTGAATTCGCCAGGCCAGATTCGTACAATGAGAGCCGGTCTGGAGAAAATGGGAGATTGGGATCTATGATTACATTGACAGAAAGTGCCATCGGCCAGGTCAAGAAGGCCATTGGGGAACAAGCCGCATCCTATGTGGGCATCCGGGTTGGCGTCGAAGGAGGAGGCTGCTCCGGCTTCCAGTACACTCTCAAGCTGGAACAAGCGAGCCGCGAAGGCGACGACGTGGTCCAGGTAGAAGGATTCCAGCTACTGGTTGATCCCCAGAGCATGGTCTATCTGGATGGCACCGAAATCGACTACGTCGAGACACTGCAGGCAGCCGGCTTCAGGTTCAACAATCCCAACGTGACCGGCAGCTGTGGCTGCGGTGAATCCTTTCAGGTCTAATCGAGGGGCCAGCGCTCCTCGGTTGAACGCCCGTCTCCCCCAGAGCATAATGCCCTCATGAATCTTGGGGACACCTATCACAGGCCCCTCAAGGACCTCCGTATCTCAGTGACGGATCGGTGCAACTACCGCTGCCAGTACTGCATGCCCCTGGACGAGTACGACTGGATTGATAAGACGGAGCTACTCCGGTTCGAGGAGATCGAGCGACTGGCCGGCCTTTTCCTTCGTCTGGGAGTCGAGAAGCTCCGGATCACCGGCGGGGAGCCTTTGGTCAGGAAAGATCTCGAGCAGCTGATCGGCAAGTTGTCCGTCTTGCCGGGACTGAAAGATCTGAGTCTGACCACCAACGGCTCTTTTCTTGCCCAGAAGGCAGTGGTTTTGAAAGAAGCCGGGCTATCACGGATCAACGTCAGTCTGGATACGCTGGACCCCGAAAAATTCAAGCGAATCACCAAGAGAGGGACTCTCGAGGCAGTCTTGGAGGGAATCGAGGCAGCCAAGCAGGCCGGTCTAGTGCCCCTGAAGATAAACGCCGTGGTAGTTCGAGGGGTCAACGACGACGAGATCCTGGAACTCACCAGGTTCTCCAGAGACAACGGCCTCCTGCTCCGCTTCATCGAATACATGGACGTGGGAAATGCGAATACCTGGAGCCTGGAGAAGACCGTCACCAAGAGAGAGATCCTCGATGTGATCCAGTCGCACTTCCCGCTCCGAGAGATCGGTAGAAGAGACCTTCGAGCGCCGGCGGTGGACTACGAATTCATCGACGGAAAGGGACAAGTGGGAGTGATCGGGTCAGTGACCGAATCGTTCTGTTCGAGCTGTACGCGAGCCCGTCTGACCGCAGACGGGAAGTTAGTCACGTGCCTTTTCGCATCCAGTGGTCATGACTTGAAGTCGCTTCTCCGAAAGGGTGCAGGGGATGCTGAGATCCTGGAGGCAATTACCTCAATCTGGTCGAGAAGAGTCGACCGCTACTCCGACCTGCGCTGGGAACAGTTAGCTTCGAGTGAAAGCTATCGACCAAAGGACCACGAGAAGATCGAAATGATCACGCTGGGCGGATGATCCACGACGACCGCATAGAAAAGAGTTTAAGGTCAGTCCCACCCCCAGGAAACACTGGCCCCATTCGAGAAGGAAACTTGGAGTCCCGGCCGTGGCGGCGGTCTCCAGGCCGCCGTGTATCGAGCCAAAGGCTCGAAAAGAAGAATACTTCGGCCTGGAGACCGAACCCACGTCGACCCGCCGGAGCCAATTGAAGTTTCAGCTTAATTCCGCCCCCAGCTGATCAGGGTCCGCTTCCCGGTCGCGGCCAAGTCATCTGGAGATTCTTCATGATCGTCTCGCCATTCGAAGTATCTCTTGGAACCGTTCGTCGCACTTTCCCGAGAGCAGAGACGTGCGACGTTCAGACGTTCAGACGTTCAGACGTTCCTGACCCTTCGAAGCGCTAGCGCCCGGCTAGCTTGCGTTTCTGCTGCTTCAGCCGGGTCGAAATACGGGGACGCCCTCATCGGGCGAGAAGAAGGGTAGAACCGCGACCCCGCCCTCCCCAGCGATCTTGACATTGATCTCCTTCAGCTCTTCCCGGGCAAAAGACTCGATCGCATTCTCGATGGTCCCATCCGGCCGGATGTAGAAGAAGGTCGGGACAAAGGACACGCCGTAGGATTCGCCAATCGAATGGGGCCTCGAGTCCAGCCCCACTGCGAGGTGGAGATCTGCATCCTGGATCAGCCTCCGTGCCCCACGCCCACTCTCTTGCGCCAGCGCCACCATGGAAACACGTGACTCTGGATAGTTCCGATAGATACGATCGATCAGAGGGAGCGCGTATTCACAGGTAGGGCATCCAACTTTCACGAACATCAGAAGCACGGGTCCCTGTGACAAGCCGTCTGCGAGTCGCCAAGGGCGGACAGCGAGATCCGGCGGCCCTTCGTCTTCTGGCTTGCCTCCTGGTGTTCTCGTCAACGTGACACACTCAAATTCGATAGCAACATCGCCCGGTTCCAACATCATTTGAACGCTCTCCTGCAACCCTATGGGCTTTGTCTTGGTCCTCCCCCTTATTCCCCAGAGAACTCTGTTGACAGGGGTCGAAAGCCTCACCTATAGTACGACTCTCAGAGCGAACAGCAATAACCTTTCCCCCATGACCGAAGAATCTGAAAGGCCGTGATGACACCTGAAACAATCCGGTCCCTCAATGCCATGGCGAATCGCCTTCGCCGACATTCTCTGGAGTCGACGACGGAAGCTGCTTCCGGTCATCCCAGTTCCTGTCTCTCCAGTGCAGAACTCGTTTCCACGCTGTTTTTTCATTTCCTCCGCTTCGACATCCAGAACCCGGAAAGCCCCCACAACGATCGTTTCATCCTTTCAAAGGGGCATGCCGCCCCGGTTCTGTATGCTGCCCTGTCGGAAGCTGGTGCATTCCCGACCGAGAAGCTTCTGAGCTTGAGAAAGATGGACAGTGAATTGGAGGGGCATCCCACCCCACGTAATCGCTGGGTCGATGTCGCGACCGGCTCTCTGGGTCAGGGTCTGGCTATAGGCACGGGCATGGCTCTGTCGAGCCAACGGGATAAGCTGGCCAACCGCATCTTCGTCCTGATCGGAGATGGTGAGGCCGCCGAGGGGTCGGTCTGGGAGGCGGCAGCCATGGCGAGCTACTACAAGCTCGACAATCTGGTTGCCCTGCTGGACGTGAATCGCCTGGGGCAGAGCCAGGCTACCATGTATGGTCACGACGTCGAGACCTACTCCCAACGCTTCTCCGCCTTCGGATGGCACAGTCAGATCGTAGACGGTCATAGCGTAGAGGAAATAAACGCGGCTCTGGAATCGGCGATTTCGGTACAAGGGCAGCCTTCTATTCTGGTCGCTCGAACCTTCAAGGGCAAAGGCGTCTCCTTCATGGAGGACAAGGACGGATGGCACGGTAAGCCCTGTGCCGCCGGCGCACAGCTGGAGGATGCCCTCAACGACATAGGAGATTACCTGGAGCTTGAGCAGCCTTTGAGCGTGGCCAAGCCCTCATCTCCTGTCCCCTCCTCGGAAGCGATCCTGGGCGGCTCTCCTGCCCCGCCCGACTATGGAGCCGACGAGATGGTAGCCACCCGCCAGGCCTACGGCAATGCCCTGAGGAAACTGGGGGCCAGTAATCCCCGGGTGGTGGTCCTCGACGGGGACACCAAGAACTCGACCTACTCCGAGAAGTTTCTGGAGGATTATCCGGAGAGGTTTGTGGAATGCTTCATTGCCGAGCAAGCAATGGTGGGAGCGGCTGTAGGAATGAGCGCCGTGGGAAAGATTCCCTTTGCCTCGACGTTCGCCTGTTTTCTGACACGTGGCTACGACCAGATCCGCATGGCGGCTATCTCCCGTTCCAATATCAAACTCTGCGGCTCTCATGCTGGGGTCTCGATCGGTGAGGACGGCCCCTCACAAATGGGTTTGGAGGACCTTGCGATGATGCGGGCAGTCGCCGGCTCTACCGTCCTCTACCCCAGTGATGGTGTTTCGGCAGAGCGACTGGTGTCACTGGCGGCAGAAACTGCCGGCATCGTCTACCTCCGAACGACTCGCCCCAAGACCCCCATTCTCTATTCGAGTGAGGATGAGTTTTCGGTCGGCGGCTCCCGAGTCCTTCGCACCAGTCCAGGCGACCAGGCCACGATTGTAGCCGCAGGAATCACACTGCACGAGGCGCTGACTGCCTATGAGGAACTCCTTGACCAGGGCATCCCGGTGCGGGTGATCGATCTTTACAGCATCAAACCGGTCGACGGCACCACCCTGAGGCAAGCCGTCCAGGAGACCGGAACCATGGTAACGGTGGAGGATCACTATGCGGAGGGGGGCCTGGGTGATGCAGTCCTGGGCGCGCTGGCAGGGGAACAGACCAGGTTTCGCAAGCTTGCGGTCAGCAAACTCTCCCGTTCGGGTGGCTCAGGTGAGCTGATGGAGTGGCAAGGAATCAGCTCCGGGGCAATCCGGCAGGCAGTTGAAGAGCTTCTCGCCTAAGCTGAAACTTCAAGAATTCGTTGAACGTCGCATGTCTTCTGTCCTCCGAAGGTGCCGCCAACGGGTGAACTGCCAGCGTTGCGAATCCAAGTCCGACAGAGCCGCGAACGACTTGAGCCGTTAGAAAAATGAGCCCAGGTTTCGAGGAGAGAGCCGGACAACTCTTCCCCACGCAGTGACGCACAAATCCCCAGTAGCCGGAAGTTTCGCTCTCGAATGGGGCAGCACCGCTGGGGGACACTAACCTGAAACTTCATTTGCTAGGAGATCATGCAAGAGTCGTCAGCTGACAAAGCCGTGATCTTCGTAGGATGGGCACTCTTGCCCGTCGAGGACACAGACGGGCAGGAGTGCTCGTCCTACAAGCGTGGCTCAGCTATCGATGTTGGTGCTAGAGGTTCCCGGCGCAGTTTCACTGCCTCTTGATCACGATCACTGTCCGGTCGTCTACTTGTCCCACACCCTCACTGAACTCTGCCAGATCCCGAACGATGACATCAAAGATCTCGTGGGAAGCCCGCTCTCGAACACCATCGACCAACCCCTTCAATCTTTCCGACCCATAGTCCTGGCCCAGCGGGTTCTCTGACTCGATAATGCCGTCCGTGTAGCAGAGCAGGACATCATCCACTTCCATACGTGCTTCCCCCACCTCATGATCCACAGGTGGGTAACGAAAGGCTCCCAGGACGAACCCCCCGGTATCCAGCGAGACGATCCCGTCTTTCTGGAAGAGGAGTGGGCTGTGATGTCCAGCGTTGGTGTAGCGCAATGTGCCGTCGAGCTGAAGCTCGCCGTAGAAGGCCGTGATGAACTGATTGGGCTGGGAAGACCAGAACATCCGCCGGTTGATCTTAGGGAAGAGAAGCTTGGTAGTATCCCGCGCGTAGTGGGATTCGAAGGAGATGGCTGTATAGAGGGCGGTATTGAAATCTCGGATGAGCATGGCCGCTACCAGCCCATGGCCGGAGGCGTCAGCAATCACCAACGCCATGCGACCCTGCAAGCCAAAGCGCCCATCGAGATCAACGAAGTCGTAGTAATCGCCTCCTACCACCGCGGTGGGCAGGGTCATCCCGAAGATATCGTAGTTGCCGAAAACGGTCAGGCGCTCGGGGTCGGGCATGATGTGTCGCTGCATCTCGGCCAGCGACACGAACTCGTCTTGGATCTCCTCGAGGCCCATCCCAGTGATTCTGGCGAGCTCTTCCTGGACGGATGACTTCCGCATGCAACCCAACCCTTACCCCTCGCTAGAGAAACCGTTCCACGATTTCGGCGGACGCTGCTTCCCCATCGGAGAGCTCGACTCGGCATCGACTCCCCGCAGACGCGAACCCTCGCTTCAAGTAGGCAAAGGCGATTGGGCAGTCCAGTCGGGGCGAGAGGACAGCACTGGTGACACTCCCAATTTCTTTACCCTCCTCATTGAGCACCCGGGCTCCCTGAGCCGGAGGCGCCCCGCCGTCCAACTTCAACCCCATCAGTAGATTGTTCACGCCACCGATATGAGTGGCCTTGGCGACTACTTCCTGCCCCAGGTAGCAGCCCTTGGTAAGGCTGATCGCCCGGTCCAGACGCGCTTCCATGGGATATCGGGTCTCGTCCATATCGATGCCAAACCGGGGAATCCAAGCCTCGGTCCGGAGAACGTTCCAGGATTCCTCGTCTAGCTCCTGCATTCCCAGAGCAACTCCTTTTTGCTGGATGGCAGCATGCAAGTCGGATCCCATCTCGGCCGGGCAGACCAACTCGAAACCCTGATCAGCAAGATCGGGACGCCGAATCAGCCAGACATGTCCTCCCGGCTGGTCTAGCTGTTGGATCTCGAAGCCTTCCTGAGGCCCGCTTTCACCGAACAGATCTTGCAGTAACCTGGGGGACTCGGGGCCCTGCAGAGAGAAGTGACTGTAGCCTGCCGAGACATCGGACAAGTCGACCTCTTCCATGATAATGTACTTTTCCAACTCGCCCAGCAGCTTGGTCAAAAGCGACCGATCTATGTCCAGCAGAAGAAAATCGGGAAAGCGATAGTAGTAGAAATCGGACACCATCTTGCCGCGCGCCGTTAGAAAGATTCCGTAGCGTCCAGCGTATTCGGGAAGACCCGCCACCTCGTTGCTGATCATCGAGTGGAGGAAGGAAACCCGGTCGGGTCCGGTGACTTCGATCTTGCCACGATCTGACAGGTCGATCAGGCCAACGGCATGAACCACCGCATCGTATTGGGAGAGCGTTTCCGTATTCATGAGGCCCTATTCCAACGTTTCACCAGGGGCCATCTCCAATACCTGGGTGCCAATGTCCTGAGTGAGCTCCTGGAGCTCTTGCGGTGTCCCCCTCAGTAGAGGAAAGGTACCGTAATGCATCGGGATCACCTTCTTGGCATTCATGAGACGACAGGCGTAGGCTGCTTCCCTCGGATCCATGGTGAAGTGGTCTCCGATTGGAAAGAAGATGACCTCAGGCTGATACAGCTCCGCAATGATCTTCATATCACCGAAAACACAGGTGTCCCCGGCGTAGTAGATTCGGAATCCGTTCTCGAACTCGAGCACGTAGCCAGCCGCCTGTCCCCCATAGACGATAGTGCCATCGTCGTCTTGAATGCCGCTGCTATGATGGGCATCCACCATGGTGACGCGCAGATCATTGATCTGCTGGGTTCCACCCTTGTTCATGGAGTTGACGTTCTCGACACCCTTGCTTTCCAACCAAACCCCTATCTCGATATTACAGCCAATCTGGGGCTGGTGCTGACGGGCCAGGGCGACCGCATCCTGGATGTGGTCGAAGTGCCCGTGGGTGATAAGCATCGTGTCTATCGAATCGATCTTCTTCAGCTCAGGGGGACAAGATGGATTTCCCTCCACCCAGGGATCGATCAGCAGCTTGCTGCCCCCAGGAGTGGTGAACAGGAACGTGGAATGTCCGAAATACTGGATGGTCACATCTCGAAGTAGCGTCATGATTCCTTGCCTCTCCTTTCCAGTCACTAATATACTCGACCTTCCCAATCCAGTAAATTAGCCTGAGAGCTCATGATCAAACCACTCCTCTGGGGAGCCGCTATTGTCGGCGGACTGATCCTCCTGAAACTCTTCGTGCTCTATCTCGAGCCTCACGTCGCTTTCTTTCCGATGCGCGGAGAACATCAGACTCCCGACGACGTGGGGATTCCATTCGAGGCGGTCTCCTTGATGACCGATGACGGAGAAACCATCCATTCTTGGCTCCTGAAGCATCCCCGCCCACAAGCAGAAGTTCTTTTTTTTCATGGAAACGGTGGGAACCTGTCTATCTATCTGGGGCTGCTTGCGGAGATGTATCTCAGGTCCTTGACGGTCTTTATCTTCGACTACCGTGGGTACGGGCGAAGCAGCGGCTCACCCAGCGAGACAGGGATCTACAAGGACACTAGAGCCGCGGTCGGCTACTTCTGGGACAACTGCCACACTCCGGGGGCCCCGGTAATCTACTGGGGAAGATCGCTGGGTGGGGTGACCGCGTCCTATGCCAGCACGCTCCGAGAACCCAACGGCCTGATCTTGGAATCGACGTTTCCCGACAAGGCCTCCCTGGTTAAGCACTATCCGTTGCTGGGTGTCCTCAGTCTCCTTTCGCGCTATCGCTTCCCCACCGTCGAGTTCCTCGAGGATCTGTCCTGTCCGGCGCTCGTGATCCACGGAGACAAGGATGAAATCGTTCCCTTTCTCATGGGAGAAAAGGTATTCCAAGGGCTGCCAGGCGAGAAGTACTTCTATCGGATTTCGGGAGCTCGCCATAACGACACCCATAAATTTGACCCGGAACCCTACTGGGGTCGAGTGGCGGATTTCATACAGGGCACTAACAATGGATAAAATCCATCTACGTGAGATTTCGTGTCAAGCACACATCGGCGTCACCGAGGAAGAGCGAGCAGTTGCCCAGAGGATTCTGCTCGACCTGATTCTGCACCTGGACCTGGAAACGGCCGCACAAACCGACGACCTGGAGCAAACCGTGGATTACCGGCAGCTGGTCGAGGAGATTCGTGCGGCCGTCGGCCAGGGCTGTTACGCCCTCCTCGAAGCACTGACCGGGGCGGTCTGTAGCACAGTGCTCCGAGACGATAGGATTTCGATGGTCGAGGTGAAGGCCTATAAGTTCCCAGAAGTCTTGAGGGGAGCGCTCAAGGATGTAGCTGTCGAGATGACCCGGAGGGCAGCGGATCTGTCAAGTACCAGCTTGTAGGACGGGCACTCTTGCCCGTCGAGTACACGACGGGCAGGAGTTCCCGTCCTACAGAGGAAGCAATCTGAAACTTGATCGAAAATGGGGTTATTGCCGACCGGAAACGTTTTTGGAAATAACGCTTTCAGCGTATAAAAGGCGGGGCAACTAAAAACCCAGGGTAGCTCGCTTCGCATTACAACCCTGGGCTACACGCAATAACACCTTCGGTGTAGCTGCGGCGTACCTCTGTATCGACAGTTACAGGCTTGGATGGTTGGGAGGGAGCCCAAAGCAAGGAGGAAGGTTATGCACACTCTTTTTCTTCTTCTGACTCTTCTTTTTTCTAATCTATTCTGTGTCATTAGTCTTGTCCTTGGCCAAACGGTCGCCCCCGAATCCAGAGAAAATTTCGCCCTTTTCGACGGGCACAGTTTCGAGGGCTGGGAGGGAAATCTCCAGTGGTTCCGGATAGAGGCGGGGTCAATTGTTGGCGGCTCACTCTCCCAGAAAATCCCGCGCAATGAATTTCTCTGCACCCGAAGAGAATTCGGGGATTTCGAGCTGGAGCTAAAGGTGAAGCTGGAGGCAGGCAAGGGCAACGCAGGCATTCAGATTCGCAGCCGCCGCATTCCCGACCATCATGAGGTAATTGGCTATCAAGCGGATATGGGACAGGTCTACTGGGGAGCCCTCTACGACGAATCCCGGCGCCGAGAAATCCTCGCTCAACCGGATCCGGAGGAACTGAAGCGGATTCTGGAACAGGACGACTGGAATACCTACCGCATCCAGGCAGGAGGAAACCGAATTCAGCTCTGGCTCAACGGGCATTCGACCGTCGACTATGTGGAGAAGGAAGCCGGAATCGAGCGGAAAGGCGTGATCTGCCTACAGATCCACAGCGGGCCACCGAGCGAGGCCTGGTACCGCGACATCGTCCTTACCGAATTACCATGATCAACCCCAGATGGAGGAAACAGGAAAAATGAAGCTTGATCGCCTTGCGCCCGTCGCAGTATTGACCTTTGGTGTGGTTCTGGGGTGGACGGCAACCCCGGGAAAGGACTCGAAGCAGTTTCTCAACCCAGGAGGAGAGAAGCCTTCCGGCTACACCGAAGTAGTCTCCTCCCCTCCAGGTCGGATGATCTTCATATCCGGCCAGGGCGGCACCGACTCGAGAGGGAATCTACCCGCGGACTTCGCCTCTCAGGCCAGAAATACCTTCCTCAATATCCGGCGCAGTCTCGAGCTAGCAGGCGCCGAGTTCGAGGATATCGTCAAGATCAACTACTACGTGACCGACATGGAACAGACCTCCAAGCTGCGGGAAATCCGAGCCCGATTTCTCAATATGGAGGCTCCTCCGGCATCGACACTGGTACAGGTAAAATTGGACGGCAAATGGCTGCTGGAAGTCGAGGCCATCGCAGTCGTTCCGGACTGAATCCGGGCTAATACTCCCGCGTCGTGGTGATACCCGGTTGCGGGATGGGATATTTCCCGTCGGGTCCAAGCTGCAGCGGTGCTTCCGAGTTCAGCGTGAGCTGATCGAGACCGGGAGCGAACTCGTGGTCGTGGTTGAGAATGTCGTCCCAGGTAACGATCTGGCCGGTGTGCGCCGCCATTCGTCCCATGGACGTCACTAGACTGGCCTCGGCTCCACGTTTCACCTCGTTGAAGGGCTGGTCCTTACGGATGGCCTCGATGAGATCATCCCACTCCAACTGGTAGGGATTTGGCTCCGGCTGGGGAAAGGACCAGACGGGGTCTTCATCGGTTTGATTCTGGCCCTTGTAGATACGGCACAAAGCGGGAATATGGCCGCTTGTGGATATGACGGCCGATCCCTTGCTCCCCTGTGCATAGCTGGCAAATTCGTTCCAGCACCTGGGGATGCTGCGGCCTTCCAAAAACAATTTGGCCCCATCGGCGAAGGTGTATTCCACCGAGTAGTTGTCGAAGTTCTGGTCGATCGAGTCACCGCGATAGTGGCGGCCGCCGCTGGCCTTGGCCCGCACCGGCCAGGCGTCCTTCATCCAACACGACTCATCGATGTTGTGGATGAGGAAATCGCTGTAACATCCTCCGCTGGCCCAGAGAAAAGAATGGAATCTCTTGATCTGGTAGAGCAGTTCGCTGATGCCCTCCGGCTTCGGACCTGAAACCGCTGAACCCGTTGGTCCGGCAACCCGATAAGCGCGCAACGCAATCACATCACCGATCCCACCTCCCTTGATTCGATCGTAGAGCTCGCCGCGGGCTCTACAGTGACGGCACATCAATCCCACGCCCACTTTGAGATTCTTTGCGACCGATTTCTGGCCGAGTGCAAGCATTCTTCGAGTCGAGGGACCGTCGACGGTCACCGGTTTCTCCATGAAGACGTTGAGACCCTTCTCGATGGCGTAGCCAAAATGAACCCAGCGAAACGCCGGAGGCGTCGTGAGGATCACAATGTCTCCTGGACTGAGGAGATCCATGGCCTTTCTATAGCCGTCGAAGCCCAAGAACTGTCGGTCCTGGGGGACATCGAGCAGATCCGAAAGCTTCCCTCCTTTGCCCGGCATCAGCCCCTGAGCAATCCTTTGTACGAGTATCTTGCAGCTGCTCATCATCCGCTCAGGGAAGACATCCGCCATCGCCACCAGCTTGGTCGGACCGTTCGGCACCGACAAAGCATTCAGGGCAGCTCCGGTGCCCCGACCACCGGCACCTATCAACGCCAGCCGGATGGTATTGTCCTCACCAGCATGGACGTGCGGTATCGCAACCCCCGCAAGCGCGGAGGTGGCGGCAAGACGGCCGGTCCTTTTCAGAAATTCACGTCTCGACGAACTCTGCTTCGGTATCTGTTTCATGACTGTCCTCCTCCGTTTTGGATCTGGTTGAGATCGCGAACAGCTCCGCGTGCTGCACTGGTGGTGAGGGCAGCATAGGCCTGAAGGGCCGCTGAGGTGTGGCGCTGGCGTCCCCGAGGGCGAAAAGCGTCTGCGCCTCGTGCTTCCATCTCGCGTCTTCGTCTCACCAGCTCCTCTTCCTTAAGCAATACATTGATGCTGCGATTCGGAATATCTATCCGAACTGTATCCCCTTCCTCGAGCAGGGCAATGGCGCCCCCTCGGCTGCCTCGGGGGAGACATGTCCAATCGAGAGGCCACTCGTCCCGCCGCTGAAACGACCATTAGTCAGGAGGGCACACTTGGAGCCCAGGTGCTTCGACTTCACATAAGAGGTGGGGTACAACATCTCTTGCATACCCGGTCCTTCCTTAGGTTCCTCATAGCGAATCACCACCACGTCTCCGGGTCTCAGCTGGTTGTCGAGTATGCTTTCACAGGCTTCCTCCTGGGACTCGAAGATCCGAGCCGGACCCTCCATCACCCAGAGGGACTCGTCCACACCCGCAGTCTTCACGATACACCCCTCCTCGGCGAGGTTGCCAAAGAGGACCGCCAATCCACCATCCTGGCTGTAGGCTGAGGCTACTGAGCGAATGCAACCGTCGGCCGAGTCAAGATCAGCTGAATCGACATATTTTTCCTGTGAAAAGGCTTCCCTGGTCCTCACGTTTCCGAGCGCAACCAAGCTGCGGCGGCGGGCGAACTCTTCCGAGCCCTCTCGGCGTACATCATTCTCCTCAATCATCCGGCCCAGGGTGGCCCCGGACACGGTTTTCTCATCACTGTTGATCTTGCCCGAGCGCTCCAGTTCACCCAGAATGGTCGGAATGCCACCCGCTCGGGAACAATCCTGGATATGGTACTGGCTTGTCGAAGGGGACAGTTTGCAGATGCAAGGGACCTGGCGCGACAACCGGTCGATCTCGGCCATCGTAAAATCCACACCCGCCTCCTGGGCCGCTGCCAGAAGATGAAGAACGGTATTGGTTGATCCACCCATGGCGATGTCCAACGTCATGGCGTTCTCGAAAGCCTCAAAGGTTGCAATACTTCGAGGAAGGACCGACTCATCGCCTTCCAGGTAGTAGGCCTTGGCCATTTTGACGATTTTCTGGGAGGCTTGCTCGAAGAGCTTCCAGCGCAGGGCATGGGTCGCCAGAATGGTTCCGTTTCCAGGCAGAGCCAAACCGATCGCCTCGTTGAGACAGTTCATGCTGTTGGCCGTAAACATTCCGAAACAGGAGCCGCAGGTAGGGCAGGCGGCCTCCTTCATCTTCTCCACTTCCTCATCGCTGATACTATCGTCGCCGGCCGCGATCATGGAATCTACCAGGTCGAGTTTGGCGGGACCCGTCGACAGCAGGGCGGCCCCAGCTTCCATGGGACCCCCCGAAACAAAGATGGTAGGGACGTTCAAACGCATGGCGGCCAGGAGCATCCCCGGCGTAATCTTGTCACAGTTGGAGATGCAGATCATGGCGTCGGCCTTGTGCGCCTGAACCATGTACTCCACACTGTCGGCGATCAGCTTTCGACTAGGCAGGGAGTAGAGCATTCCATCGTGACCCATGGCGATTCCATCGTCCACGGCGATGGTATTGAACTCAACCCCAAAGCCACCACTGGCGTCGATGACCTGCTTGACTTGCTGGCCAACCTGGTGAAGGTGGACGTGTCCCGGGACGAATTGGGTGAAGGAATTGGCAATCGCGATGATGGGTTTCTGGAAATCTTCCGTCTTCATTCCGGTTGCCCGCCAGAGGGCCCGGGCTCAAGCCATACGTCGTCCCTGAGTCGTGATACTGCTGCGGAATCCTCGGTCCTGCATCGGCACTTTCTCCTCGTCTTGATTCCCGTTTCCTTTATCAGCTGTCCCCCATTTCCGGTACCGCCGCTATCAAAGTCACATGGGCAGTCGGACTTATTGATCTCCGCGGATCCGATGACGCCCGCTCATCAACAGGACCACTAGATTATAACCGATTTGTTTCCCACACTTACGAGTGTGCTTCCGGACTGGAATCAAAGCTGCATTGAGTGAGGATCCCAAGTCTCCGACCTCGGGAGGGCACGGCTGGGATCGTTAATATAAACTGTTCCGCAAGACTGCGGGTGCAACCAATTCGGATTCCGGCTGGTCCTCCCGAAATAAGGTCCCAAGGTTCCAAGGCACCATTCCCAGATAATCTCCCAGATCCCAGGCGCCAAGATGTTCTATGATGGGTTCTGCCGTGCTAGGTGGGGCGCTAGCGGTGCCCTGATTCCCCGAGAAATCGAGGATGACCCGCAATCCGCTATAGCGGGACTGAATGCTTTGCTGAGGATCTCTTGTCTCAGGACAATCGGCTCTGCGGAGTAATGTTGAAGGGTTGGGTCCTCCACAACGTGTGCCCGCGAAACTGGTCAGGTCCGGAAGGAAGCAGCCATAAGCGGAATCCCATGTGTGTAGGAGGAGCGCTCGACCCGAGTTACTCCTCCGGGCGGACCCTGTTACGAGTATTCGAAGCAGAGTGCACGGCAAAGCTAAGAAGCAGGTCCCAAGTCCCAAGGGACCAATTCCCAGACAAGTGTCAAGAAGCAAGTTCCAAGCTCCAAGGAAAGGTACTGCCCCATTCGCATTCCTACGCGCCGACCTTTGGGGGCGAGCTCAAACTTGAAAACCTCAGCTATACGGTCTTGAGAAATGCCGCTTCCAGAGTCGGTGATCTCGACCTCAATGCCATCGACACCTTCTGATACGCTGACTCGGATGACGCCTGTCCCTTCGATCGCCTGGATCGAGTTCTGAAGCAGATTCAAGAAAACCCGGTTCAGTCTGACGGGATAACACAAGACAGGACGAAGAGCAGCGGGATAATCTCGCTTCACCTCAACTCGAGCGCCCAGGGAGAACTCCAGTAGACGAAGCGAGATATCCACACTCTTGCGAACGTCAAAGGGCTTTCGCTCTGCTTCGTCGAGACCTACGAATTGTCGCAGACTCTCGATGATGTTGGAGATTCGCTCGCTACTCGTTCTCAACAGGGTAAGCGCCTGGGCCGTGGGATCCGATTTAGAAACATCGTGGTTCGTTTTCCCCTCGGGCGAAGCCTGGCGGCCAAGCGTCCTCACCACGACGTCTACCGAGGAGCGAAGCGCCCCCAAAGGGGTATTAAGCTCGTGTAGAATCCCGGCCGTGACCCGGTTGAGTCGTGCCTGGTTCTCGGATTCGATCAGCAGACCCTGAGTCTGCTTTAAGTTCTCCAATGCCTCCGCCAACTCTTGCGAGCGTCGGGCCAGCTTTTGCTCGGCTGCGACCGTGCCCGCGTGGGAATAGAAGGAGACAAACGCGATCACCAGAGGCAACAAGACCAGGGTAACGACTCGGAACGACCGATGTATCCCCAGGTCGAGCGCCAGGAGGGGTTTGATCGCGGGCCCAAGAAAGGCTAGCGAGTGGAACACTGCTACGCCGAAGGCTGTAAGAACCAGCGCGGTCACCCGATGTCTCGGAGGATAGACCAGAGGTATCGCGCCAATCAGGGGCAGCGTGAAGAAATAGCTTAGAGACTCACTGCCATAAAGCCCGACCCAACTGAAGAGACTGATACAGGCGAGAGCAATGAAGGAGGTGGTCGCGAGCCAGTACCGTTTCCTCTGATTGAGCCAGAGTGCCGCGGCGCAAGAGACCAGCGTGACCAGATTAGGAGCAATTCCCAGAAACGAAATACCTAACCGGCCGAGGTTCAACACCAGATAAATCAGACCGAGGAGAAAGGCTACCCCAGTACCGAGTTGACCAGAATAATGTATTTCGCCTCAACCGGTGGAGTTTCGTCGTCCACCCCAAGGAGCCTCAGTCGTTGGAAGGCTTGTTTGAGATTCATAGTGTCGAGCCTCTGGCTCGATTGGCCAGGAAACCCGGTCGTCCAGCAATCGGATAGACCCAGCAAACTCCGCGGTCCTGAGTATCTGGCTCAGGAGCCTCAGGGTCAAGGGGAGAGACATAGCGCGGCTTCTCAATCTCCTGCTGGAGACTCGGATGTTGTATGCTTTGGCGTATGCCCCGATCTCGTGAAATCGCCCTCCTGCTTTTCTTGCTAGGCGCGCTGACTGCTTGCGAAGAAGCGGACCCCCTTCCCACGACGGAGCCGCTGATCGAAGCGGTAGAAGGTATGTTCGATCAGGATCAGTTCGCGACCCTGGGGTTACCCGTTATTGCTGGAGAGAATGTCACGCTCTATCGGGCTACCGCCGAAGGCTACAAGTTCTGCCACCACGCGAACATTGGAGTATTTGAGAATCGGCTCTACGCCATGTGGTCCAACGGCATCGAGCATGAGGACTACAATGGACAGCGCGTTCTCTACAGCACTTCGGGAGATGGCCTTAACTGGTCCGAGCCCAGCACCCTGGCGCCCGATCCCGACGGTCTGAAGGGGTCAGCCACTTGTGTGGCCACTGGCTTTAGAGCAGCGGGCGAAGTGCTGGTGGCCTACTATACGGTCGTGAGGGGCGATCCGGGCAGCACCTCATTCAGCCTCTACGCCAAGTCATCAAAGGATGGATCAGTCTGGGGCGAAGAACTCGAAATCGCTACGGGATCTTTCCTCGAAGCGCCTCGGGTCCTTCGATCAGGAGACCTGCTGCTCAACGGGCAGTCGAACCTCAAGCAGCCTCGGCTGCTCTATTCTCGACAGGACGACGGGACTAGCGGATGGCAGGAGGGCAGCCTCCCAGAAACCGCGGATCTGCGTTATCCCGAGCCCACTTGGTTTCAGCGTCGCGACGGAGTGGTGGTGATGCTTTTTCGCAGTGAAAACAGCAACCCCTGGCTATACGCCAGCACCAGCAGGGATGACGGTCTCACCTGGACGCTGCCAGCGCAGACCAATTTCCCCGACGCTACTGCCCGATCTTTCGCGGGTAATCTCCCCGACGGATCCGCCTTCATCATCAATAATCCCAATCAGAGTCCAGGCTCGGTCTACGACTTCATCGGTCGGCGAGTTCCCCTGACGGTCTCTCTGAGCCAGGACGGGGTAACTTTCGATCGCGCCTTCGTGGTGCGGGGCGAGGATACTACCATGCGTTTTCCAGGGGAGAACAAGCTTCCAGGCTGGCAGTATCCGGGAGCCACGGTCTATGGGGATCACCTCTACGTTGTGTACTCGATCAACAAGGAAGACGTGGGGCTCACCCGAATCCGAATTAGCGATCTCGTGACTTCCAGTAGTGATTGAGCCGTCCTGGCGTTGGCCGGCTGCCAGTTTTGGATCTTTGCATCGCTGTTTGACCGGTAAGCTGCAACCTGAAAGCTGAAACCAGATTAGTCCCGTCCCCCAGGAAGCGCTGGCCCCATCCGGGAAAGAGCCTTCGGTCGAGGATAGGCCATATCGTGCGTCACTGCGTGGGGAAGAGTTGCCCAGATCTCTCCTCGGAACTTGGCCTCATGTTGCTAACGGCTCAAGTCGTTCGCGGCTCTGACGGACTTGGCTTTGTAATACTGGTAGTTCACCCTCAGGTCGTGACAAGAGTCCGGGAAGTCTAGTCTTGCTGAAATAGGTTGATACTGCCGGCCAACGGGTCCCGTTCGACGCGCTGTCCGAGGACTAGAGACGTGTGCGACGTATTCTTGAAGTTTCAGCTTAGTCAAGCCTCAAACCACTCGATCGGGATGATCGACAACTTGAAGTCGGTGAAGAAAAAGGTGGGGTGCCCCTGATACCACTCGTAGTAAAGGAGGTAGAGCTTGTCTCCATAGACACGGGCAGAGTGGTAAGCCCAACAACGGCCTTCGACTTCCTCGATTACCTTTCGGTACCGAAAGCTCCGGCCCTCATCCTTGCTCACGGCGAAGGCAAGGGGACGCCGCTCCGACCATTTTGCCTCGGCCCCCAGGGAATTATTATTGTAGATCATGGCGATATCGCCCGACTGGGGTAGCCGAAACAGCGTCTGGGGTGAAGTCGGCGCGACGATTTCGGAGATAGGAACGGGCTTGCTCCAGCTTTCTCCTCCATCCTCCGAGAGACTCTTGTAGGGATGATTCAGGCGGGTCCGCATCACCATGAGGATCCGCTGGTCCTTCAATTCGATCAGGCCAGGTTCTTGGAGGGTCAGCTCACGGGATTCCCTGCCGGGCACATCCTGGGGCGTCAGCGTGCAGGCGCTGCCTTGCTTCCAGTTGGCTCCCTGATCGTCCGAATAGAAGGTAAGGCAGGACTGTTTGATCCAACCCAGTTCCTTGCCCGGATCCAAGGCGACTGCAGTGGGGATTAGAATACGTCCACTCGAGAGCTGAAGCGCCCGGGCGTTGTTGACGACATAGTAGTGGTCAGGATCGGAAATGCGCCTGGGTCGCGAAAAGTGGATGCCATCGTCGGAGAAGCGCGCGTAGACCGCCGATCGGATCTTTCGGTTGAAGTCTTCATTCTCTGGCTCGGTCTCCTCCTTGCCCATATAGCTGAAGAAGATTCTTCCGGCAGAGGAGAGGCTAAGCAGGCTGGCACTCATCAGGTTGGAGTTGGAGGAGTGCTCCGCCTCAGAGATCGAGGCGAAGGATTCGATCTCCCCCCAGGTCAGACCCTGGTCCTCGCTGTATCGGCCCACGACCTCGGATTCGCCGTGATCGCTGCGATTCTTGAAGCGGGACCACACCGCCAACAGCTTCCCGTCTGCCAGACGCACCAGATCGCCCTCGGAATGGCGGGGAAAGATTTCGTCCGATCGGCCCAGAATGGCCTCCTTACCGGGAGCTCCCGAATCGCGGTCTCGTACCTGCAGGGAAGCACTCGGCGGGGTCGGTCCGTGCGTCGAAGCTGCAGCAGCGGTCTGGGACACTGCTGCCACGGGAGCAGCTAGTGCCGTTACTCCCAGCCCCCTGAGGGCCCGGCGGCGGGAGATTCTCTTTCTTTGATTCATGTTCTCAGTTCCCCTGACTCATCCCCCAGTAGCAACTGCGTTACCTATCGGGCATCTTCCAACGAATCACTCCCATGTGGTAGCGACGGTGCTGGACGACGCCATTGCTGTAGTAGGCAGTTACCAATGTTCCATCATCCAGCTGAAGGGTCGCAGGATAGCCGCCATCTTTTGTCCCTTCCAGATGCGTGAGGTGTTCGGGCGCATTCCAGGTTCGCCCCTGATCCCCGCTTACCCGATAGCCGATTCCATAGTGGCCGCGCTCTCGGATGCCGTAGGTCAACAGAACCCGCCCGTCGCTCAGCTCCAGCAGATGGCCTGGGTGTTGACGGGGCAGGCTGACGGGACCGGACAGAGACCAGCTCCTCCCCTCATCTTCTGAACTGGACAGATCCATATGGGCGTCCTCATGAGTTCGGATCGCTGCCAGCCAGCGACCACTCTTCAGTCGGACCAAAGCCGTTTCGTTGTAGTCGTCTGCCGCGATTTCGACCGCCTCACCCCACGTCTTGCCATCATCCCTACTGAAAATCAGGTAGGAAGTCGACTTGGGTGAAGATTCCTGGGGAATCCGCCAGTCATAGATGGAAGCCGCCAACATTTTTCCGGGTCCCTGAACGATGTCGCCGAAGGGAATGATGTACTGAGTCCCGGCGGGCGCGGTCAGCGAGAAAGACTCTTGCCAGGTCTTCCCACCGTCGCTGGAACGAGAAACCAGCGGATCAAGGATCCTCTCTCTGAAAGTGGGGCCACCCCAGCCTGAGTTCAGCACCACCAGTGAGCCATCGTGAGCACGGCCGGCGGCCACATTCATACGAACGGTCCCCGGCTTGTGAGAGGTGACGGTCCCCCGCCGCTTCCAGAAATGTCCTCCATCGGAGCTGGCCCATAACTCGACGTCACCCTCACCCTTGCCGTGGTGAGGCCGATTGAAGATGGTAGCGGTCAGACTTCCGTCTTTCAGCTGGGTCAAGTTGGGCCAGGCACAGACGTTGTCGATGGCCACATAGCGATCCAGCTGCTCTGACCACAACGGGCTGACACACAGGATGAGGAGTAGCGAAGCGAACAGAATCCTTTGCATGAAGACCTCCTTAGGGTTCACCACAAAGCGATGCTCACCTGGTCCAGGACCGGGTAGGCATCGCCATTCTTCGAGTGAAACTTGGCCTGGTACTGAAGATAACGGTCCTTCGACTTGAGCTCGAAGGGAGTTGTTTGAGTCTCGTGCCACTGGGCTGTCTCAATTGCCGCCTCGGAATCAGCCGATCGGACTGAGAACGAGAGCCGAACACCGTCGGGGACCTTGGCCTTGAAATTCAGACGCCCCGAGCCAAGACTCCGATCCCAGTGGAATAACGACGAGCGGTAGGTTTGCTCCCATTTGCGGTCGTAGATATGCCCCACGTCTTGAGCCCACATCCAGTGAGGACCGTGGGTGGGAAGCAGGTCGATCCGCGGCTCGGCGAAGCGATTTCCGTCGTTGTAGAACACTTTGGAGAAGGTGTGGTGATCGCCGTTCTGGGTGTGACAGGAAACCGCCAGATCGATTCGGCCGTCCTGGTCGAAGTCTGCGGCCATCGCATCATGGCCCGAATCACATAGGAGGTTGGTTCGGCGGCCTGGGTCGAAGCCCTCGGGACCACCCCAATACAGATAGCAGGGTAGTAGCTCCCGCGTGAGATCTGCTAGATAGTGCGGGTTGAAGACATCGAGGTAGCCATCGCCGTCGAAGTCTGCCACGGCCGGTCCGATGGGAGTGGGACCCGGCAGCCACTGTGCATTCCAGGATTGAAACCCGGAGGAGCCTCCCCAAAAGATCAGGCTCCCGGTATCGTGGTGCTTGGCCATTCGATCGTAGTAGCTGCCCGCAATCAGGTCCAGGTAGCCATCGCTGTTGAAATCCGCGGTTTCCAGTCCAATCGGATAGGGGATGTCCAGCTCCGATTGCCGAGCGTCGCTGAATCCTGTGGGGGCACCCCAGAAGACGCGCACCCGATCGAGTATGGTAGACGTAACTGCAATATCCAGCCAAGTATCTCGATTGAAGTCGGCAATGGCACAACCGGTGGATCGACCTTCCGAGAGGACCGCTACCCTACGGCTCCGATCGAGTCCATCGGCACCTCCATAGTAGATGACAAGGTGCACGGGATCCTGAGAAGAAGAGGGCTCGAAGGCACCCAGAACCAAATCCAGGTAACCATCCCGATTCAAGTCGGCGATGTTGCTGGAGCCCAGGTCGTTCTCACTCAGTACGGTCCGACGCCGATCCAGATCGAAGCCACTCTGTGCCCCCCAGAAAATATTGGCTCCCAGATTAGGATCCGAAGCAGCTGACTGGCCGCCATGTCCCGAGTTGAGTGCGATGAGATCCACGAAGCCGTCCGCGTTCAGATCGGCCGCACTCGCCTCATAACCGCTTCTGAAGGGGATATCCCAGCGACGGTCCGGATCGAAGCCTCCGGCGGCACCCCAGTAAACTTGAAGAGGCACCTTTTCGTCAACGGTGCCCCCCGTCCGATTGCTGAAGACGATTCGTGCCGGAAAGGAACCCTCTGCGGGCACCACCATTGCGTGGGCTGCACCTACTGTTTGAACGCCCTGAGACAGTTGCCCAAACTTTCTATCTCCGCGACCCAGAAAGATACGGGACTCAGACTGGAAACTCTCCTTACCCTGGAAGACGGCTACGGCTAGATCTTGGCGGCCATCTCCGTCCAGATCTCCGATCCCGGCAGCCGACGCTTGCGGCACTTCGAGCGTAGTGGCCCGCTGGGCAGAGAATCCGGAATCATCGCCCCAGAGGATGCGAACCAATCCGTCATCGTCCTTGCCGGCGCCTGCTACTTCACCTCCGCCCGCCCGAGCGAGAGAGAGATGGCTGAGGACCAGGTCGGGCTTCTTATCTCCGTCCAGGTCGCCCACGGTCAAGTGCGAGGCCTTGAACCCTTTGTGACTTTCGGTATCGGACCACGATCGGCCTGACTTTCCAGAGACTATGTCCACCCGATCGCGACTCGTACCCATCAGGAGATCGGCATGACCATCCCCGTTCCAGTCCGCCGTAGTTAGACAGGTGGCCTCAGCTCCGGGCAGCTCAATGTCGCTGGACTCGAGCACTATCGGAGTCTCTCTCGAAGAACCAGACCAGAGTACCCTGATGCTGCCTTCAGAAGTTAGGACGGCAACATCGTCCCCACCGTCACCGTCGAAGTCCGAAGCGGCCAGGTCGAAGGCCTTGGCAACCCCCAGGTCCTGTCGACGGCTTAGAAGGTAGCCTCGCTGGCTCCCCCAAAAGATACGAACAATCTGGCCTTTGGGCTGCTCGGGAAGCCAGGCGTCGCTGTTGAGCACCACAAGATCGGGCCACTGGTCACGATTCAGGTCGGCTGCGGCAAGCGCCATAGCTCCATGTACGGGAAGGACGCCGTTACTTCGATGCGACGGCCAGCCGTCCTCTCCACCCCAGATGATCGTAAGGAAACGCCGCGCGTTCTGAAGTCCACTGTAGTTGGGGCAGAAAGCAAGATCGGAATAGCCGTCGCGGTTCAGGTCGGTCGCGATCGCCCGGATACTCCCCCGTACCGCCAGTGGTGCTTGTTGGATTCTCCGGTCGGATCCCATCGAGGCGACGGTTGCGGGAAGGTAGGACGAATTATCGTGAGTACTGTTGAAAATGAGGTCCAGGAATCCGTCCTGGTTCAGGTCGAAACGATGAATGGTGCGAATCGTTCCGTCGCGAGCAGCATAGAGGTTCTGACCCGACGCATCCAACCGTCCGTCGGCGAAGTCCTCGAAGGAATCCTCCACCCATGAGACCGGATCCTGAGCTTCAGACTGCCCAACAAAAACGAACACCGCCAGACACAGCGACAGAATCCATCGCAGATCGAGCATGACCCTAGCCCCCCTCGTCTCGATTGCTGATCAGGCTTGCTGAAGGAGTATAGATGGCACCGTTTAGTTGTCAAGTAGTCCGGGCTTGGTTGCCTTCTGCTAAGATCAGCCTCGAGAAGCGTGCGAATTAGTGAGCAGTAGTCAGCGGTAGTGAATCGTGAGACAGTGGACCGTGAGCAGTAGACGGCAGAGAACTGCGGCGGACTTACTGCAGCGACTTACTGCTCACTGCTCACTGATTCCAAAAGGGGGGAGCCATGAGACTCAAAGACAAAGTCGCCCTGGTGACCGGTGCCTCAGGTGGACTCGGGGCCGGTATATGTGAGGCGTTTGCGCGAGAGGGAGCTCACTGCATCGCCGTGTATCACAGCGATAAGAAGGGGGGAGAGGACACGGCCGCTCGTGTCAGGGAGCTGGGGCGAGAAGCCTTGGCAGTCCAGGCAGACATCGGCGACGAAGCGCAGGTACGCGAGATGGTCCAGGCCGCCGATCGGACTTTCGGACGCCTGGATATCCTGGCCGCCAACGCTGGATACGGCCTCGCCAAACCGCTGCTTGAAACAACGGTTTCGGACTTTGAGAAACTAGTCCGGACCAACCTGATCGGGACCTACCTGACGGTGCGCTACGGAGCGGAGTTGATGGCCCGAGCAAAGCAAGGGAAGATCATCACCATGTCCTCTGTCCATGGGTTGGGAGGGACACACTATTGTTCCCTGTATGAAGCCACCAAGGGAGGTATTCTCAACTTCACCAGGGGAGCAGCCTTCGATCTTTCCGAGTACGGTATTCAAGTCAATTGTATTGCTCCGGGCGCTGTTCCCGTACCCAAGGATCCGCCGCCGCCCGAGGGCTCACCGTTACACGACGCCTGGATGCAATACACGCCACTGGGAAGGTTCGGAACCCCGGCCGATGTAGCTGCTGCAGCCGTCTTTCTGGCTAGCAGCGACAGCGACTGGATCACCGGACAGGTCATCAGCGTCGATGGCGGCATCAGTGCCGGCCCACTCATCCCTTCATTCAAATACTACGGTGCCAAGCCCCGAATGGAGTGAGGATAGGAGCTGGACCAGACGTTCAGACGTTCAGACGAATTCTTCCATGCTCAGAATTGCGCCTGTTGAAGTTGGCGCCGAGCGCGGCTTCGGGCTACCAACCGCTTCACCAACTCGTCCACCACAACTCCTACTAGAATGACTCCTCCTATGATGGCGAACTCCAGTTGGGTCGGAATACCGAGGAGATTGATGGAATTGTAGAGGACCCTCATCACCGCTGCGCCGATGACGACGCCCAGGATCGAGCCCTCGCCGCCGCGAAGGCTGCATCCTCCCAGGACGGCGGCGGCGATGGCATAGAGCTCGTAGAAGTTTCCGTGGCTGGAAGGCTGGATCGAATTGATGTCGAGAGCAAACAGGATGCCACCGATCCCGGTCAGAACTGAGCAGATGGCATAGGCCATTATGACGATGCGGTCGGTGTTGATCCCACTGTAGCGCGCCGCCTGCTCATTCCGTCCGACCGCCAGGAGATAGCGCCCATAGATGGTGTGATTCAGGAAAATGCCCGCCACCACGGCCAGACCCATCATGATGAAGAACGGCATGGGCACCAAGATCCCTGAGATCGGCTGGATCTGACCAAGCCAGACAATCGCTCCCAGCAGCGCCAGCGTCCCACTACCCGTGAGCGCCAAGAGCAGACCCCGTCGGTCAACTTCGGGATCTGGATTCCTTCTAACCCAGAGCAGTCGCATCAGCAGCCAGATCGAGAGCGTTCCACCGATCGCCAGGGCCACCACTGCCAAGGCACAAGGTTTGCCGGAGGTCAACTGTTTCAGACTCTCGAAGCCGGTGCCGAAGCCGCGGACCTGATCGTCGGTAATGTAGCGCGCATATCCGCGGTAGAAGAGAAGTCCACAGAGCGTCACGACAAAAGGCTGAAGCTTTAGTTTGGTGATCAGGAGCCCATGCACGAGCCCGATCAAGAGGGCCAGGACAATTACCATCAGCAGGGCTGTTGAGGTGCTGAACTGATGCTGTATCAGCAGCATGGGGAGGATGCTTCCGGTGAGACCAACGACCGATCCGATGGACAGATCTATGCCACCGGTCATGATGACGAAGGAAACGCCCAGACTGATGATTCCAAAGAGCGCAGTCCAGCGTAGCGTGTTCTGGAGGTTGTATGGTGACAGGAAGTCGGGATTCAGGAGAGACGTCAGCACACATACGAAGAGGAGCAATCCCGAGATGCCGAGGGTTTTCTTCATGGCTACTGATACCCTCTCGTCCCGCTTCCAGACTGGCTCTTCGGCACATCCCTCTCGAGCCCAGTCGCCAGCTGCATGACGGCTTCTTCGCTGAACTCATCGCTCTTTAGCCCACCGCTAATCCGCCCTTCGTGCATGACAAGCAGACGATGCGACATACCCAGGAGCTCCTCCATTTCGCTGCTGCTGAACAGAATCGCAACGCCGTCCCGAGCGAGCTCTTCCATCAAGCCGTAAATCTCTTCTTTAGCTCCAACGTCGATTCCTCGAGTGGGCTCGTCCATCAGGAGCACCTTTGGTTCGAGGGAGAGCCACTTGGCCAGAACTACCTTTTGCTGGGTCCCTCCCGAAAGGTATTCCACGACCTCGTCGAGGCCGGGGGTCTTGATCTGGAGCCTTTCGATCATCTCTATCGCCAACTGACGCTCCTGCGATTTATTGAGTAGGCCGCCACTGAGCTGATTGGCCCGGAGCCCAGCCAGGCTGAGGTTTCGCCGGAGCGCCATCGTCAAGATCAGCCCCTGTTGCTTCCGATCCTCGGGCACCAAAGCGAGTCCCGCCTGGATCGCATCGAAGGGGCGGCCCAGCCGCAGCGGCTGACCCTGTATCCAAATCTTCCCGGCAAGCGGCCGATCGATACCGAAAAGAAGATTGAGCATTTCCGTCCTTCCCGACCCGATCAGGCCCGCCACTCCAACAATTTCCCCGGCCCGGATCGAGAAACTGATCTCGTACTGGGGATGAGTAGGGGACCTCAACTTGTGTGCCTCCAGGAGTAGGCGACCGGGGCGATAGGGAATCCGACGGTAGAACTGTGAAACATCGCGACCGACCATGAGCTTGACCATCCGGTCGTGATCGATTTCTTCGCGGCTCAACTCACCTGCGTTCGTTCCGTCCCGCAGGACCAGAACACGATCGGCCAGCTTCTTCACCTCACCCAGACGATGTGAGATGTAGAGCACGCCTACACCCTCAGCCTTCAGCTCACGTACTACCTGCAAGAGTCGCTCGGTCTCACGCTGGGACAGACTCGAAGTCGGCTCGTCCATGATCAGGACCCGGGCCCGGAGAGAAAGAGCTCGGGCAATCTCAACCAGTTGCTGTTGGCCGATTGAGAGAGAACCGACCAGTTCTGCTGGAGAGCCGGTCAGGCCCACCTTCCTCATGACCTTCCGGGACTCACGATAGATTCGCTTGCGATCAATCAGTCCGAGGCGAACAGGTTCTCGGCCCAGGAAGATGTTGGCTCCGATATCCAGATTGTCCGATAGGTTCAGCTCCTGATGGATCAGTGCGATGCCGAGGCGGGAGGCCGTGTTCACGGAGTCGACAGAGACAGCCTTGCCGTCGAGAAATACCTGGCCGGAGTCAGGAGTCTCCTCCCCAGCCAGGATCCTCATGAGAGTGCTCTTACCCGCCCCGTTCTCACCTACCAGCGCCAGGACCTCTCCCTGAAACAGTTTCAACTGCACCTGGTCCAGAGCGAGCACACCGGGAAAACGCTTGCTGACCTCGCGAACCTCTGCCAGAGGCACCTGGTTGGACATTAGGCGATATCCTACACTACCAAAGTTTCTGGATGAATGTGCGTAGGTCCCAGTTGGAGTCCGAAGTCCGCCCTCTTGGTCTATCCTGAAACTTCAAGAATACGTCGCACGTCTCCTGTCCTCCGAAGGTGCCGCCAACGGGTGAACTACCAGCGTTACGAAGCCAAGTCCGACAGAGCCGCGAACGACTTGAGCCGGTAGCAGTATTAACCCAGGTTCGGAGGAGAGAGCCGGACGACAGCACAATTTTTCCTGTACGATCCGGGGCAGCCGGACGCTTGGGTAAGAAGTTTGTCTGAAGTTCTTCGTTAAATTTGAGTCAAGTTTCAAAACAGTGACCTGTAGGATGGGCACTCTTGCCCGTCGATGCATCGACGGGCAAGAGTGCCCGCCCTACAACAGACTCACTGGGTGTTCTTGGTACTCTGGAACATTGGACATCGTGACTGCTTGCTATACTTGACCCTGAGGCGTACACGCCGGATCACGTTGGCCCTCTCGAACCTAATCGGCAATAATCAATCCCCATCATCAGCTGCAGAACTCTTGAGCCATGAAAATCTTGATGTTGGCTCCTTCACCAAACGTTCGGGGACCCATCCCGAAACACACGCCCTTGCTACTGGCTGCGTTGCGTCGGCTCGGATGCACGACCTCTCTCCTTCCCTGGGATAGGCTCCAGGATCATGAGCGTTTGTTGCCCAAATTTCTCGGCCGGCTTAGAGTCATTGCCCAGGCTTGGAAGTTGCTGAGATCCTCAACTTTCGATGTCGTCGTCGTCCGAACGGGACACGATTGGTGGACCCGTCGTCGTGATATCTCCCTTTTGTTCGTTATCCCCGGCTGAGCCACAAGGTTATCCTTCAGTTTCACGGCAGCGTTGCGGATCGATTGGTTGGCTCCGGTGGGCGTGTATTCAAGTTCTTATCCAGACAGGTCGTGAGACTGGGCGACGCCACTCTGGTTTTGTCTTCCGAGGAGTTAAAACAATGGAAGGCCTTCTACCCCTCTGGAGACTGCCATTTAGTTTGATTGTGGGTATTCAGTTGCCTCAAGTAACCCCAAGGTTGTCGTGTCTTGGGGTATGGAAGACTACCCGAAGACACTGGGTGAATTCGAGGCGCGGTTCTCGTCCGAAGGTGCTTGCCGGGAGTATCTTCTGCAGTTGCGTTGGCCGCAAGGAGTTTCTTGCCC
>CAUZIZ010000003.1:0-73778 GCA_963579905.1 Acidobacteria bacterium UBA6911
GGGACCGCTCGCCCTCGCCGTTTGGCCACACGACTCAAACCGTGGCATCTGAGGATCTCGCTCACCGTGCTCTCTGCCGGGCACCGATCCGCTCCCACCGCCTCCCTCATCTTGACCCACAGCTTCGCGCTCCCCACAACGGCCAACGGGCCTTCCATTCTAAAAGCTTCTTCTCAATCTCCTCTCCACCGCGTTAGCGTGGCGGTAGGGCGCACGCGAGCGATCCTCCAGCCCCAACCACCCTTCTTTTTCGTAACGCCCAATCCACTTGTACACCGTCTTCCGACTCACCCCATAGGCCTGCGATAACTCCGTAATTCCTTAGTCCCCCTCCAGATGTTCGGTCATCAGTTTCACTCGTGCGCTCATTACACACGTCTCTTTCCATGACATGACTCCCCTTGTAACCTACTTTCCTGGGAGAAACTGTTACCTATGTGCCCGGAACATACCAAGAGAAGTCAACCCCAAGGGGGTTGACCTTTCTGAGATTTCGGCAGTATGAGGGCGCTCGCTACTTCTAGTCTTATGATAGACGACGGTCCTGTCGTGGAGGAGAGGGAATGGCTAATAAGGGACATTTCGAGTTGAGTCTAATCGACGTCGAGGGGAAGGATGTGAGCGAACAAGCCCGGGTTTCGTTCCATCGAGTGTCAGGAGCGAGGCTGATGGAGATTCCGGATGTGCAGCTTCCGGGCCCTCGCTCTTTCGAGTTGCCAGCGTTTCCGCAGGAAAGGCTTCTTTTCTGCAGGGTTATTGTGGACCGATATCGGCAGCGGTCTTCGCATAACTTTCTTCTGACCAACGGCGAGATCGACGGCCATAGGTTTCGCGTGATGAAGGATCCGGACAGATGGAGAGCCAGATTCACAGCCTGGAGCGATCTGCCCAACGGGCTCGAGATGCTCCGAACTGTTCTAAGCCAGTCCCCTCGAGTCGTGGTCAAGGATGGAGATTCCATTGGTAAGTTCACCGAGGCCCGTTACGACAAGGACCATCCCATTAGGACAAGTTTGGCGAAGGCTTCGCTTCTCAACCTCTTTGCCAGGCTGGGCTCCTTGAACGATCCTACCGAGCCAACTCGGAGTTGGTTTTCGTTGGTTCGCGAGGTCCTTGTCATCGATCAGGAGCGTTTTGTTGCGATCGTCGATGACAAGATGGCGTCGACAATCAGCACCATCAAGAAGAACATTCAACACTTCGAGGACTACAAGCACAGGCCGGCAGGGAACCATCTCGGCAACTTCCCTCCAGGCTTTGGCGTCGCCTCCGACACCCTTCAGAGCATCAAGTCCAAAGAGAAACACGGTAACATTCAGCTCACCGTGGGGCGCGCCAACGATCCCACTGGCGGCAGCGTAGCGCTGTTGGATGCCGACATCGACGAGAACGGCAAGCTCATCGCCCACCTCGCCGACCTATTCAAACATGCGTTCAACGGAGGGACTCATCCCTACGACATCCACGAGTATCTCCATTTGGACAACCCCGGTATCGCACTTGGCTATGAGTTGGTGTGAGGGGCCATGACTGGTGATTCAGTTCTAGTTTTCGTCATAACAAAGTCACCTGGAGTTGGTCCTTGATTGCTCTCCCCTCAGGAGGTAGACCATGAACGACCTGTTGACAAAGCCAGCCGAAGAAATGAACCAGGAGTACCGGACCGTTATCATCGGCTCCGGGCACGGTGGAGCGATTGTGGCCGCCCGGCTTGCGGAAGCCGGACACCAGGATATCTGTCTGCTTGAACGCGGGAAGGAGTGGGTGCCAGGGGACTTTCCAGACCAGTTCGGTGGCCTGCTCAAGAATCTTCGCCGTCCCGGCAATCCACTCGGACTCTTTGACTATCAGTTGAACAAGGAGATCGATGTTCTGCGGGGTTGCGGATTGGGTGGAACATCGTTGATCAACGCCAATGTAGCCATTCGTCCCGACAAAGAACTATTCGACAATCCGCGGTGGCCGCAGGCTATTCAGGATCTGGCCGATTCAGGCCAGATATGGCCTTTCTATAGAGAGGCGGAGACCATGCTTGGCGTCGGGCCTCATCCCCGAGCCGCGGTGAAGCTCAAGGTTCAAGCCATGAAAGAGCGGGCAGACCAGCTTGCCGATGCCGACTTCAGTCCATCGCTGCCGTTGGACGTTCATTTCGGCGACAGGGGCGCCAACCATGTCGGTGTCCACCAGAACCCCTGTATCGATTGTGGCGACTGCTTTACCGGCTGCAACGTCCGGGCCAAGAACACGCTCTATATGAATTACCTGCCCTTCGCTGAGAGTCAAGGTGTCGACATGTTTGCCCAGGTAGAGATTTCTCACCTGACCAAGACTGCCGATGGGAAATACAGTCTCCACTACCGAGTCAACAAACAGGACGGCCAGGGAGAGCTGCAACAGGTGCAGGCTCGTCATATCGTCCTGGCAGCAGGATCTTTGGGGTCGACAGAGCTCCTCTTGCGTTCGAGAAAACACGGCCTACCTGTCTCGGATATTCTGGGAAAACGCTTCAGTGGCAAGGGCGATTTCGTGGGAATTTCCTATACCACTGATCAGGTCATAGAGATCACCGGCTATGGGAATCACCCCGACAGTAGACGAGCCGCCGTGCAACCCGGACCTTCGATCATCAGCGGTATCCAATACAACCGTAGTCGGCCCTTTGCAGACCGTTTCATTTTCGAAGACACCAGCATTCCACTGGCTGCCGTGGACATCTCTCGCAGAGTTCTTCCCTTTGTGATCGGGAGGGACATGCAAGACGTTACAAGTGCTATTTGCTAGACTCAGGTTCGTTTCCGAAAGAACGGGCGAATCAGAAATGCAAGTAGGACCTCCCAGCAAAGGCGCGTTTCATTTCGTTCCACTCCTCTTGTTCCTAAACCTGGGAGTCGGTCACGCAGTCGAGCCGGCTGCACCGACTGGTTCACTGGCGACGGTCGATTTTGCGGCGGACATCTATCCTATCTTCGAGAGGTCCTGTCATTCCTGCCACGGGTCCCAGCAGCAGCTGGGAAAGCTTCGTTTAGATTCTCGGGAGCTGGCCCTCGCTAGCGGACAATCGAGAAAGCTCATTCTGCCTCCTATCCCCTCGGAGAGCGTGCTCTATCAGCGGGTAGCCGGGCTAAACGGTCTGGCGCGGATGCCGATGGGTGGCGCACTCCCAGACGAGGAGATCGAGCTGATTCGAGCCTGGATCGAGCAGGGAGCCGAATGGCCGGAAGGTGTAGGACGGCGGGCTGTGGAGGGACCCAGGCATTGGGCCTTTGTGGCCCCAAAAAGGCCACTGCTTCCCGCAGTCAAGGGGAGGGTCTGGCCGGTCAATCCTATCGACGCCTTCATTCTTGCTCGGCTCGAGCGGGAGGGACTTTCCCCTTCCAGCGAAGCCGCCCGGGTCACCTTGCTTCGGCGTTTGAGCCTGGACCTTATTGGATTGCCCCCCAGCATCGAAGAAGTGGACGCGTTCCTGTTGGATCGGAGCGCGGACGCCTATCAGAAGCAGGTTGAGCGGCTGCTGTCGTCTCCCCACTACGGCGAGCGCTGGGGACGTCATTGGCTGGATGCGGCTCGGTACGCCGATTCAGATGGCTTCGAGCAAGACAAGCCAAGAAAAGTCTGGTTCTACCGTGACTGGGTCATCGATGCCCTGAACCGGGACTTGCCCTATGACCAGTTCATCATTCAACAAATAGCCGGAGACCTGTTGCCTGAGACCGGTCAAGACCAGATCGTGGCCACTGGATTTCTGCGCAATTCCATGGTCAACGAAGAAGGTGGGATCGATCCGGAGCAGTTCCGGATGGAGGCCATGTTCGATCGCATGGACGCTATCGGCAAAGGCATCCTCGGGATCACGATACAGTGTGCCCAGTGCCACGACCACAAGTACGATCCCCTCAAGCAGGAAGAGTACTACCGCCTTTTTGCCTTCCTGAACAATGCCCACGAGGCCAACGCTGCGGTCTACACCCCGGCGGAGCTGATGAGGAGAGCCCAGATCTTCAAGCGGATCCGCGAAATTGCGGGCGAACTCACACAGCGTACTCCCGACTATCAAGAACAAATGAGCCGGTGGGAGGACGAGGTCAGGGACAACCAACCCTCCTGGACCGTGCTTCGACCGACCGTAGAGGAAATTTCAACCGGCGGACAAAAATACCTTCCCCTGGGGGATGGATCTTTGCTGGCCCAGGGTTTCGCCCCCAGCAAGCATCGGGGTGAGATGAGTGCCCCGACGGACCTCAAGAATATCACGGCCTTCCGACTGGAGCTGCTCAATGATCCCAACCTTCCCCTAAAGGGGCCCGGACGTTCGGTGAAAGGCACAGCTGCCTTGACCGAGTTCGAGGTGGAGGCGGCTCCGAGGGACGACCCGGAAAAGGCGGAGGCCGTCAAGATCGCCGCTGCTACGGCCGACGTCGCGCTTGCGGAGGCTCCTCTGGAGGCCTTCTTCGATGATCGGAGCAACCAGCCTCGGGTCACCGGGCCCGTCGATTTCGCCATCGATGGCAACGAGAATACGGCCTGGGGAATCGATGAGGGTCCGGCTCGTCGCAATCTTGCCCGCAAGGCTGTCTTCGTTGCCGAGACTCCAGTGTCCCATTCCGAAGGGACGCTTCTGACCTTCTACCTGAGCCAGAAACATGGCGGCCGTTACCATCGGAACCAGAATCTGGGTCGTTTTCGTCTCTCCGTCACCACGGCTCCCGAGGCCAAGGCTGATCCTTTGCCGAAGCGGGTTCGCGACATCCTCTCCACTCCCCTCAGCGAAAGAACACCTTCCCAGACTCGGCTCGTTTTCCGATTCTGGCGAACCACGGTGCCGGAATGGCGTCGGGAGAATGATGAAATTGAAGCGCTGTGGCGCCAGCATCCGGAGGGTTCGCGCCAGCTGGTGTTGGAGGAGCGTGGGGAAAAACGCCCCACCCATGTCTTGAACCGTGGGGACTTCTTGAATCCTGCAAGAGAGGTTTCTCCAGGAGTTCCCTCCTTTCTGCATCCTCTACCCCCGGATGCTCGACCCGACCGTCTGGGCTTTGCCCGGTGGATGGTCTCTCGCGATTCACCCACGACGGCTCGCTCGCTAGTCAATCGAGTCTGGCAGATCTACTTTGGGACGGGCCTGGTGGCGAGCAGTGAGGATCTTGGTAGGCAAAGCGAGGCAGCTTCCCATCCAAAGCTGTTGGACTGGCTGGCTGTGGAGTTTATGGAGAAGGGCTGGAGCCTGAAGGAGCTGCACCGGTCTATCGTTTTCTCTGCCACCTACCGCCAGTCTTCCCAGGTTACTCCGGATGGGCTGAATGGCGATCCTTACAATCGTCTGTTGGCGAGAGGCCCTCGATTTCGGGTCGAGGCTGAGATCGTCCGCGACATCACGCTTGCCGCCAGCGGATTGTTGAATCCCAGCTTAGGAGGGGTCAGTGTGTATCCTCCCGCTCCCGGGTTTTTGTTCAAGGCTCCCTCCAGTTTCGGCCCGAAAATCTGGAAGGAAGAAATTGGAAGGAATCGATACCGTCGTGCCCTCTACACCTTCCGCTACCGCTCTGTCCCCTATCCCATGCTACAAACCTTCGATGCGCCCAATGGAGACTCCTCCTGTGTTCGGCGCTCTCGATCCAACACGCCCCTCCAGGCTTTGACGACTCTCAACGAACCTCTGTTTCTGGAGGCGGCCCAGGCCCTGGCGCTGAGGACCCTTCGAGAGGGCGGTGATTCGGATAGCGAGCGGTTGACCTATGCCTTTCGCCGTTGCCTGTCCAGACTCCCCAGGCAGGCTGAGAAGGAGGAGCTACTGAACTTGCTGGCAAAGCAGCGGGGTCGTCTTTCCCAGGGTTGGCTTGATCCTTGGGACATCGGCGGGTTCGGCCAGGAATTGAAATCCAGTCTTCCCGACCAAGCCACTCCGGTTCAGCTAGCCGCTTGGACGACGGTAACCCGGGTTCTCCTCAATCTGGATGAGACCATTACCAAAGAGTAGAATCCAAAAGTGGTCTCTGCACAGTATGGGGTCACAATCCGTCGCCCACAGCGAAGTCGGCTTTTTCCCGGCTACTTGATGTGATCAGGAGGTCTGCAGTTTTGTGGGCATCTCGCTGAGGGGTTTGTGCTCGTGCACTTCCGAATGGTCTTCCAGTCCTTCCAGCCGGTGTGCGTACCAACGGGTACCGGGTAGGGCCGTCGGCCCGTGGGCAAACACGCTTATCAGTACCGTCAGGATCACGGTTGAGAAGATCAGCGACTCGCTCTGCAGAGCTCCCTCCCTCAGCACCAGTAGAACATAGAGGATCGAGGCGACGCCTCTAGGGCCGAACCATGCCAAGAAGACGAAAGTGTCGAAGCGCAGCCCGGATCCTAGCAGGCTGAGGCCCACAGGCAGCATCCTGATAACAGTCAAACTGAGAATTGCATAGAGCAACGAAGCCCCACTGAATAGCTCCAGAGCCAGAAAAATCATTGCTGAGCCGTTGAAGAGAAACGTGAGCAGTGTCAAGAGTTGCCCCTCGGCCTCTGCAAACTCCCAGAGACAGGAGCAGACCTGCCTCGAGCTGTTGCCAATCGTCAATCCAGCACAGAAGGCGGCGATGACACCATTGCCGCCAACCAACTCAGCGGCGCTGTAGGAGAACACCGCCAGGCCCAGGGCTGCGAGCTGTTAGAAAGAGTGGTTCATCCACCCGGTTTGCTGTCCCCACTGGACCAACTTTCCTCCCAGGAATCCCACTGCAATTCCCACTAGCGGTCCCAGGACGATTTTCATCGCTCCGAACCAGAGCCAGAATTGAGTGCCCTCGGCGCCGTGAGTGGCACCGGCAAGGGAGATCACCAGCAGAAGAACCGGGAGTGCCCTACCATCATTGAGACCACTCTCCACGTTGATCGCCTGCCGAATGCGAACCGGTACTCTGGAACTGCTCAGGACTGCCTGTCCCAGGGCAGCATCCGTCGGAGCCAGGATGACCGCCAACACGGCCGCTTCCCAGAAGCTGACAAAATCGAAGATCAGGGCTGCTGCGACTGTTCCAGAAACAATGGTCAGCGGGAGGCCGATACCCAGCAACCGCATTGGGATCGTGTGCTCTCGTCGGAGGAGCTTGAGATCGATTCGGGAAGCATCGGTGAACAGAATAAGTATGAGGGTGAATTCGGCAACCAGGTTGATGAGCTCACTGTCCCGATCCAACTCGATCAAGGCAACAACCTGAGGACCAAGCACCAATCCCATGACGACGAAGGCCATGGGAGGGGTTATCACGCTCTTACCAACGCGCCCGGAAACCAGCCCGGAACTGAAAAGGAAGGCACCCAGGACGGCGAAGGCCAGTGTCTCCATTTTGAAAAAACACCAGTCGATGAATTGTTGGCCGGTTGTCAGCGGAGATTCCTCCGCAGCCGGCTCAAAGATCAGCTATTGTTCTTAAAGAAAACGCGAACAGGGAAACTCCAGCTCCGCTCGGATCATCGTTCTTGGCCTGTGCTGTTCGTGAAATGATTCGGGGGCCATTGGAGATCCCGCCGACGACATTGTCCCCTTCAGATGGTGGAGGAGTACGGCTAAGCCAACATTTCGTGGTGTGGCCTCCGGGCCGAAAACGGCCGCTTGGAAGACACCGCCACGATATCCGAAGCAAATTTCTTCCCGAATGGAGCCAGCGCTTCTGGGGCGGATGTTCGGGACCCCGTTCTTGGAGATTTTCGAAAAACGACAGGAGACTACTCCGAATCTGGAGTCCCTGGGACAACCGGGAAGACCGTCACGAGGGGCACCTCTTCCGGGTACTCTACCCCGGCAGTATCTTTCTGCCTCGAGGTAACTGCCGCCAGCGGCCGATCACATTCCAGCGTCAAGAGCCCTTTCATTTCTTGTGCTCTGGCGACAACGTCTTCGTCATCGAAAAACTGATGGACGAAACGAGCCAGATGACTTCCTGCAGCCAGTGGATCGAGCTCTTTCTCAGCAATCAGGTTGAACTCTTGATCAAACAGTCGCAGTGTTACAAGGGCATCTGGTGCTCCCTGGTCCGCCGGATAGACGATTGCCAGTCCCGTGTCCCTACTGCCGGTCGAATCGACCGAGATCGAGAACTCCGTTAGCAAGGTTGAAGCCGGGACCCCGGCCTCGAACAATAGGACGCCTGTTGCCTGGTCAATGCGGGTGAAGATAACCACCCCCGAGACTCCTGCGCCAGACGATACCCGAGCATATCCAACTCGAAGATCCCCATTGCCCAGGGTGGGCAGTGAGATCGAGTCCCCTTTCCTGAGCTCGACCTCAAAGCGACTGGCTGTCCCAAGAGTGCCCAGGGTAACCTCCAAAGGCTTACCATCGGGATTGGCAAAGAACTCGATCTGAACTCTGCTGTCGAAGCCGGTGTTGACTAGGACCAGAGTCGACTTGAACTGAATGGGGAAGGTGGACCCATCTGCGAGCTGTGGGAAAAAGAAGGAAGAACGTCGTGCGGGGCCGCCCGGTTCTACAACCTTGCCATCAGCGACTAGATCATCGTCTCCTCGCTCTCCATCTACGAAGTGCAATCTGACCGTGTCCCTTGAAATCTCCGCGCCTGTAGTCCCATCTTCCAGGAACTCGTACCAGTGCGGACTCGGGTCGGCAGGTGTAGGGCCATACTTGAAGTAGGTCTCCACATCCTCCCCAGGCGGCAGCAGTAGATCGACTGTGGCGGTAGAATCTTCAGCCACGCCTTCTACTGTAAGGCTGAAAAGGCCCAGCGGGAAGACAACACCAGGAGGCGGCAGCATCCCAGGCAGCGAAGCCGTTCCGACCTGGGTCAACGTCAAGGGCCTGTCAACCACGAGGCTGACATACCTACCCGTGAGGCTGTCGGGTAGTGAACAGACATAGGCCTGTCTGCTGTCGGGCACACCATCCTGGTTGTTGTCTCCCGCATTGGGAGCAGCTTCCTCCACCAGGTCCCTGACACCATCGCCATCGCTATCGGCTTCATCCGGAAGAAAGAAGCGCGTGGCCAGCTGAAAGGCGTTTCGGCCGATCTGCGCGCCAATGAAACGCCCCGGGATGTCGTCTGCGGTTGGATGGATCCCACCATAGATGCGCGAGATGCTGGTCTCGTCCGACGCGTCGCGATAGGTTGCCCATTGCAAAGTGATGTCGACGCTGGGTCCGTCCTCGAAAACAAGGAATTCGTTCCGTGCTACGAAGAACTCACCAAGCCCGCCCGGGAAGAAGGCGTCTCCGGTGAATCTGGTCATCAATTCCGCAGCCGCTCGGCTGAAGGTGCTGTGGCCCGAGACATAGGCGGCAAAAGGCGGTGTGACAAAGGTCGGACGCTGGTAGGGCCACCACCGCTCGGCGAGAATCCAGCCGACGCCCGCCGCCGTCGTCGTGGGATCGGAAACGAAATCTGGCCCACGCCAGGTCTTTACCGCGATCTTTCCCAGATTTTCGTTGCTCGGACCCGCCAGGTGCTCATGCCGCTCACCCGCGGCGACCGTGTCTGGGGTAATCACTTCGACAACACCAGGCTTCAGGCCGATGCCGGCAGGGTGATAGGACGGCCCGCTGGGATCGCTCCTTTGCCCGTTATCAGCCATATAGCGAATTGCCGAGATCGGGCGGATGTAGTCATACCAGCCTTTGGCACCCCAGGCCGCCACCGCTGAATCGTGGACTGCTCCACCCAATGAGAAATAGAGTTTGACATCCCATTCGAGATCGTCGAGTGGCTCTCCGGCACCCGCAAAACGCTTCACACCGAGAGGATGGTCGGAGACATAGTTGGCGATCGTAAACCAGTGACCCGGAGGTGTCTCCGAATCGGGTCCATCCGCCCAGAACTCTGCCAGCACACGATAGTAGTCGCCTGCTGGAACGATCTGCGGAAGGTAGGGCAGTCCCGTGACTGGGTTGACCTCACGGCCACCTCCGTTGTTGGTCCCGAGCGTGTTGTTGCCTCGCGCATTTGGACTGATGTCGATCATTACACCGTCCGTAGGGTCCAGCTTTCCGCTCCACTCGACCACCTGCTCGAAGCCCGAGCGGTAGTCCCCAGCGCCAGTGCCTCCGATCATCGGCGGGGGACCCGGATCGAGATAGACCCAGTACTCGTCTCCGGCGCGTTCGTAGATCGTGAGGTCATCGGCGCCCAGTGCGAAGGGCGTGACCTGGCCCCACTCCGGACTCACGAAGGGAGGGACACCAAGGGGAGACGGAATGCCCGACTGGCCGACAAAAAACTTGAGCGAAAGCGGTTGCCACAGGTTCGGATCTACAATATTCGGGTTGCCGGCAATTGCCGGAAGCAGGGGTGGGTTCCGGGGCTGGTAGAAGCGGTTCGAATAGCCGTTCTCTTCGTTGGCACCATCGGCCCTTCCTACGGCAAGTACGGTCGCGGCGATCCGATTGCCCAGAGCCGCCGGAGAATTGCCTGTCACGTCAGTGAAGTCGATGTCGTAGCCAAGCTCGGCCATCTTCGCGTCGAACGAGGGAAGCGATACGCGTGCGCCCGGCGAGTTCGCGAATCGGGCACTCAGGATACGATAGGAGGAGTAGCTGATCGCCTCCCGGCGCGCGCTGGCAGCGTCCGCTGCCGTGGCCTTCTCCTGATGGAGATACTGCTGGGCAACCAAGTCGTAAGCTGCCCACGCGTCCCACATGCCAATCGCGGTGTGAAAGAGGTTGCGGGCGTGAACAGTCGGGCGTGCAAAATCGTTTCGAATGGCCTCGAGCAGCTCCTCGTTCCACTCCCTGGCGGCGGAATGCTGCGCCGGGCCAGCCAGTCCCAGACTCAGGACTGAAGTAACCAGGAGGCCCTGGAGCAGTGCACGAAAGAGACCTCCGCCCTGCTGCGCCCTTGGCTCATTCTTCTGCCAGATCAACACCCTCTCCGAGCTATCACACCCCACGGCTTGCTCCCTACCACCAGGCCCCTGTACCTTTCCACCTGAACCTGCGCCTCGGTGAAAACAATCGTATGACAATGAACAGTCACGGACAAATGAACAGTCACGGACAATGGTAGAAGAGCTACGATCTTGACTATAGCGGAGTGATTGGCGACCGCACAGCTTCGCGGTTCAATACGTCGTGTCAGGTCGTAGCAAGAATCGGGTGGGCGTACCGGTGGCTGTTCCCTAGAATCGGTGTATGAACGATTACGATCGGATCGCCAGCATAATCGGCTATCTGGACGGGCACCACACCGAGCAGCTGGACTTGAAGACACTGGCAGCACGTACTGGATTGAGCCCCTTCCACTTCCATCGACTCTTTTCCCGTTGGGCAGGGGTCACACCGAAGGACTTTCTCCAATGTCTAACGCTTTCGCACGCCAAGGAGTTGCTCCGGCGCGGCGAGAGCGTTTTGAATGCTGCCCTGGATGCTGGGCTCTCTGGGCCAAGCCGGCTGCATGATCTCTGCGTCAGCCTGGAGGCAGCCTCCCCAGGGGAACTCAAGTCCGGTCGCGCTGCATGGACTATAAGCGCCGGCCTGGCCGACAGTCCCTTTGGAACCTGTCTGCTGGGTGAGAGTCCTCGTGGAATCTGCCACCTTTCATTCGTCGAGTCCCTGGACCGACAAGCGGCCACGGTTGCCCTTCAGGAAGACTGGCCCTTGGCACAGGTTCATTGGGAAGATGCACGTGCTTCACGTCTCGTCTCCCGCCTTTTCGGACGGCCTGCGGATTCTCACCCGCGAGCTTCCCTACGCCTCTTCGTGCGGGGTACTGGTTTTCAAGTTCGCGTGTGGCGCGCCTTGCTTCACATCCCAGAAGGAACCTGCGTCAGCTATGGGCAATTAGCTGAAACCGTTGGCAGTCGCGCCATGGCAAGAGCCGTTGGCAGAGCCGTTGGCCAGAACTCGCTGGCGTACCTTATCCCATGTCATCGGGTGATCCGCGGGACCGGCGCCGTGGGAGGGTATCGTTGGGGAGGGACACGTAAGAAGGCCCTAATGGCCTGGGAAGGTGTCGCCGATCGTGGGTTTAGTTGACGAAACTGGCCGCAATCATCTCAGTTGGCACTGGCCGCCAACTCGTATTTCTGCAGCAATGCGAGAAAGCCAGGGTGGTCGCGGAGTGAATTCCAGGTTGGATCGATCTTCAGAAATCCCACCGAAAAGTGGGAGGGCACCGACAACAGGCGATCGAGAGTCTTGAGTGCCTCGTCATGGTTGCCCACCATTGCGTAGATCTGGGCCAGATCTTTGAGCCGGAATCCGAGCGGCTCGTCTCGACGCTTACCTATCATCTCCATCCCCAGTTTGCCCTCTCGGACGGCGTCGTCAGGACGGCCCAGCCCCGCGTAGGCAATCCCCAACGAACTCCATACCGGGCATGAAATTGCTGGCAGGACTTCGACTTTGTAGCAATGTTCCGGGGCAGTGGGCAGTGCCGATGGCACTCGGCGGTTTTCAGAGCATCAAGGAGCTTGTGAGGCCGGGTGGCCGGGTGTATCAGTCCCGGCAGGCGGTTGTCGACGAAGTCGCGAACAACAAGTTCCTGAGTATGACGAAGCCGATGGGCGCGATGTATGCGTTAATCAAGATTGAAGATGCGATCGCCGACAGAATCGATGATCAGACATTCGCGATCGAGCTACTCGAGAACACACATGTGCTGGTGGGGCCAGGCAGCAGTTTCAACACACCCTATATGGACCACTTTCGCATCACTACATTGCCGGATCCTGATATAATTCACGATGTTTTTTCGCGAATCGAGTCACTGCTGAAACAGTATGCCCGATTCGATATCCTCGTTGCCGCCGGCTCGTCCCGGCGCCAGCCCACAAGAATCCAGTTTGCATCGAATGTGTAGACGGTGTGCTCGTCCTATGAGGGAAAAGAGACGAGAAATCAACGGTTTGTACTCCAACTTCTGTGGTTGCAGGGAGTCCTGCTTCTCGGGGCTTCCCTGTCGTGTGGAGAATCCCGCGACTCGATTGGGATTCGAAAAGGTCCGACCGAAGCGGTCCGCATGAGCATACTGGAGCGCACCAGCGAGCCCCTATTGATAAGTGATCGTCCTTGGAAAAAGTTCACCCTCAACTACCTGACAGTCATCCGGGAGGGGAAACTCTGGCGTATGTGGTATGCCGCGTATGCCACGGACTACGAGTACTACAGCGATGCCTATCTCTGCTACGCAGTTTCGTAAGACGGAGTCCACTGGGAAAAGCCGGAGCTGGATCTGGTGCCGTGGAAGGACGGTCAGGTCAAGACCAACATCCTCATGGACGGCCGCAGCATGCGCGCCAATACGACCACCGTCTTCCGCGACGATGAGGCCCCCTCTGATGAGAGGTACAAGGCCCTTCTGCAGAAGTTCCTGGGACGCGACGAGAACGGCAGGGGCGTTTGGCGCAATTCTGCTGCCGTCTCACCGGATGGCTTGCAGTGGAGTCTGCTTCAGGAACCCATCTACCCCTGGAACAGCGATACCCAGAACGTCTGTCTCAAGGACGGCGACCAATACCGTTTCTATGCCCGACTCTGGAGGGGTGTGGACAAGGCGGGGAACTCGTCCATCTCTACCGAAACCGAGAACGCGACAACCAGGACCATCGGACTGAGCGAGTCCTCAAAGTTCTCCCGATTTCCCAAGGCTCAGGAGATCCTGGCACCAGATCCTCAGGATCCGGACGACATGGATTTCTACAACAACGCCTGCACCCGAATCAAAGAAGACCTCTACGTGATGTTCATCTCGGCTTTCTACAAACCCGAAGGGGTCATCCGGGTACTGGGGGCCTGGAGTCGCGATGGCCGCTCCTTCCAGCGACTGGGCCGCAAACCACTTCTGGGTCTGGGTGAGGGTGAGGGATTCGACTCCAAGGTCCTCTACGTTGCCCCCGGAGCGGTCCCAGGACCGCGACCCGACACCTACTGGTTCTACTACCTGGGTCAATCAGCCAAACATGATGACAATGTTCCTGGAAAGGTCCATCACGGGGCGGGAGTAGGGAGGTTCTTGGTCGAGATTCTGGATGGCGGTTCGTGATTGCGCGGCTCTTCCCGCTTGGATAGTGACCACTTGGCTGGCGTCGTGGTAGTCCGGTGCTGAGCGCGGAAACCCCAACTGTGGATTCGCTTATGTCTGATGGAAGATCAGGTTGTCTAAGATGAGTATGAGTGCAGAGTCGAACCTGACGCGACGCCGCTTTCTCAGATCCGCTGCGCTGAGCACTGTCCTCATGGGTAGCTACATGAGTAGTCCTGCCCTGGGACCCCAGCGAAGGCCAGGGGATGGGCACACCGTCCTCGCCGGTACCAAACGGATCCTGTTCTTCGACGACTCCATGATCGAGAGCTTGAAGAGCGCCCGATTCGCGTTGAACACTGCAGTCAAGGTATCGAACAACCCGGTGATCAAGAGTGACCGTCCCTGGGAGGGGAACACGATTGCTGAAGCAACCGTGTTCTACGACCAGAATCTGAAACTCTTCAGGATGTGGTATCCAGTCTATGACTACCACCCGCCAATTCCTCCAGCAGAAGAGCCGGTTCCGCAAAACCAGCCGGGAGTCGCCGATATCGCGAGCGAAAGGAAAAGATGCACCGCCTGCTATCCCATCTCTGAGGATGGATACCACTGGGAAAAACCCTCTCTCGGATTCCTCGAGTTCCAGGGTTCGAAGGCGAACAACATCCTGATGGCGAGCAGTCTGAAGAGCCGTTCCCACTTCAGTACTGCCCATCTCTTCCGGGATCCTGTGGAAGAGAATCCCGACAAGAAATACAAAGGGCTGAAGTCGAACATGATTCGGGGGCCGGGCGAGCAGGAAAGGATGACCATTGACCTTTACTACTCGGGCGATGGCTTCAACTGGGAACCCTACGAGAAGAATCCTGTCTATGATCTGAAAAGGTTTGGGAGCTGGGGTCCGACATCGTTCATGGGGTGGGACCCGATCCGCAGAGTCTATGCCGTCTACATGGAAAACTGCGGCCACCAGCGCTGTCCCGTCGGGAAGCGGCTCATAGGCCGGGCTGAAAGCCCGGATATGATCGACTGGAGCGAATCTGAGACGATCCTGGTTCCAGACGAGGCAGACGGTCCTGATACCGAGCTCTACGCCATGCACCCCTGTGTCTACGGAGACTACTATGTGGGCATGCTCTGGATCTTCAACAAGACTCAGCAGGCACACTATCTGCAGTTCGTTTTCGGTCGCGACGGAATCCGCTTCGACCGCCGGTACAGGGAGCCCTTCATCGTCCCTGGCGTCACTCCCGCGTTCGACTCGAGTTCAATCCTTCCCCTCAAGCCTATCGTTCACAAAAACGAAATCTTCATCTACTACATCGGGGCCAACTACAGAACCCGGCAGCAGTTCGACGCCCTGGGCGAAGAGAAGGCCCGTTGGTCGATCGGATTAGCGGTTGTTCCCAGGGACCGGTTCGTGTGTCTGTTCGGCGACGAGGGTGAAAGGGGAGAGGTCGTCACGCGTACCTTGAGGTTTTCGGGGAACAGGTTGCACGTGAATATGGAGGTGGCTGGCGCTGGTCCTGGCGATTTGAGGGTGGATGTCCTTGATCCCGCATATTTCCCGCTGCCGGAGTATACCCTGAAGGATGCCGACGCACTTCCCAGAGGCGGCCTCGACAGCGTGGTGACTTGGAATGGAAACCCTGACATCAGCGCACTTGTCGGGAGGCCGATAAAACTGAGGTTCTACCTCAGGAACGCTAGACTCCGTTCTCTTTTAGGGTTCTTCCTGGGAACTCGGACGACGGCGGCGGGGACGATCTCGTGTGATCAGTCAGGTATCCTTGTTTCTTCGCCAGCTATAATAAAAAAGCACATGGAGTCCGTTCGCTCTTCGCGGCTTCAGTACTCATAGGTCAGTAGCTGCCCAGCGGTGCTGCCCCATTCGAGAAAGAAACTTCCGGCTACTGGGGATTTGTGCGTCACTGCGTGGGGAAGAGTTGTCCAGCTCTCCTCGGAACTTGGCCTCATGTTGCTAACGGCTCAAGTCGTTCGCAGCTCTGTCGAACTTGGCTTCGTAACGCTGGTAGTTCACCCGTTGGCGGCACCTTCGGAGGACAGGAGACGTGCGACGTATTCTTGAAGTTTCGGCTTAGCCCCGCCACCGGCTGCGCTGGATCGTACATGAAAGAAACTGGTGCCCCCAGGACAGGCGGTGCAGAAAGGTTGTATAATCTTTCTATGAGTCTTCTGGGACGAGGGTTGGCTTGGACGCATCTAGTGGTGTTCGGTGCAACCATATCCTGTGCCCTGGCGTGTCCGCAGTTTGAGGTGAGTGAGGCAGCATCCTGTTCGGAACCTCAGTCGAGTAGCTGCTGTACGTACCCTATAGAGGGCAAGTGTCTTGGGTGTGTCGACACCAATTTCTTCGAACCAAGCAAGCATACTACGCTGGCTGCGCCCCTTCCCTCAGACTACACTCGCGTCAATCTAACCGAGAACAATCTTCCCGAGCCACCTTTTCAGTCAGCGTCCTTTGTTATAGCCAAATCCATTTTTCTCACAAACAGCGCTTTCCTGATTTAGTCTCTCCGCCCTTCCGTCATTTCCGTTTGATTGCGGCGATATCTCCTTCGCCAAAATTGTTCGACCTACAGCTGTCCCATGCGGCCGTCCTTGCACGGTGGCACCGGTTGCGGGGACATGAAGAGAGGGATCAATCTTATGAACAGATTGCTCTTAAGAGTTGTCATGGTTGCGATCGGGCTTGCTGGACAGGCGAGAGCCGCGGCTCCGTCCGACTCCGCGATGGAGTTTTCCCTGGCAGGCATGTCCTGTGCTACCTGTGTGAACCCTGCCACCAAGACTCTGGGCGACATTTCGGGAGTTCTCGACGTCCAGATAGACTTTGATTCGAAGAGAACCATCGTCAAGGCCAAACGAGAAATCTCAAGGGATGAGATTCAGGGAGCTCTGAAGGAGCTGGGCTTCGAGGCCCATTTCCCCGGCGATCCCGTAGCTGAAGCTCTTTCCGAAATAGAAAGGGCTGGCCTAGATATTGAAACAGCTTCCGATGGAGAAGCCCTGAGGATCAGCGATCACTTGGCTTCGGGCAGGATCACCATCTTTGACTATTACGCGGATTGGTGTGGGCCCTGCCACCTTCTTAGTCCCAAGCTTGAGCGCCTGGTCCTGAAGTACCAGAACCTGGCCCTTCGCAAGGTGGACATCAAGGATTGGGAGTCCGAGGTGGGGAAGCAAGCTACCAAGGAATTCGGGCTGCCGGGTCTCCCCTATGTCCGTATATATGGCCCGAAGGGAAAACTCCTTGGAACCGTACACGGTAATCGCATTGAAGAAGTAGAAGAAATTATCAGAAGGAGCCTCAAATGAATGGCCTCCGCGAGGTTGTATTTGTCTGGGCGATTGTCGCAGTCTTTGTGACTCCGGTTTTCGGCCAGAGTTGACCGGCCTGAAGCAATCCCTCCATTCCGCGGGGGGTGGGAGCCGGTTCGGTTCTCGATAGGGGTTCGTTTCGCTTCTCTCTCAACACCGCCCGAGGGTATGGGTTTGAGGGAAGTCACCCGGAGACGAAGGGCCTGGATAGCAACGGCCAGATCGTGAGTGTTCCTCTACACCGGCATGAAGTGTCCCTGGACTATCTGCGCCTCGAGCTGGAATTTGAGTACGCTCTCACGGATCGTTGGACCCTTGCACTACGGGTCCCCTACGACATCAAAGACCAAAGGGCAGATGTGGAATCCACTGAGCCTGTGAGCCCCCAAGAAAAACAACAGATCTTGGATAACGGGTATATCCACCACCGGCCTAAAAGGTATCGAGGCCTCAGCGACCTGATGCTCTTGGCTACACATCGGAAAGAAGCTCTTTTCCGCGAGGGTGATTCCCTGGGTCTCTCACTAGGCACAACACTGCCAACCGGTACGACGGAGGAAGATCCTTTTGAACTTGGAGACAGCGGTCTGAAGCACCTCCACATCCAATTCGGCACGGGAACCTTTGACCCACTTCTGGAGCTTAACTACTCGATGCCGGTGGCTGGAAAACTTGGACTAGGGGCTTATGCTCTTGCCCGTTTCCCAGTTTACGAAAACAGCAAGACCTATCAGGGACCAGCGGAGATCACGTCTGGTGTACTTCTTGGGTACAGCCTCAATAGGCGCATTTCGCTTCACGTGAACGGCTCTGCCTATTATCAGAGTTTCGCGTATTGGGATCGTGAGAGAGATATCAACTCCGGTCTGGTAGCCATGAGTAGCATGTTCGGAATAGCTGTCGAGGCGTGGGAGCACACGACACTGGGCCTGGATTTGAGGTATCCCTTATCCCAAAGGATTCGCTCGAATGGTGATGCTTTCAAGCAGGGTCCGACCTTGCTCTTTAGAATCGCGTGGGAGATGTGAGCCTGGGCTTTCTCCTACTCTTGGCGGTCTTTTGCAGACGCTCTCGATGTCCGACGATTGGCCGAGTTTCAGTTTGGACATAGCCTGTCTCGAAACCGCACAGAATGGCACCTTGAATGTTGGGGAGGATGGCCTATGGATAGTCTCGAATACGTTATCAGGGATGACTTCCAGATTTACAAGTCAGGGGGAATTCTGATCTCGCTTGTCGGGATGGATCTCTCGCAGGACGCGATCGTACACGCACAGAGGAAGCGGCAAGAGCTGGTCTCGAAAACGTCCAGTTTGTGGAAGCCGATCTCAGCGAGTTCGATAGAACCGTCGAGCCCGGATCCTTCAACTTTGTCACAGCCTTTGATGCCATCCACGATCAGGCCATGTCCTCAGGGGTATTCATCGGGCGTTGAGGCCAGACGGAGTCTACCTGATGCAGGACATCAGCGGATCCAGCCACGTCCACAAGGATATCGAGCATCCCATCGGGCCGCTACTCTATACGATTTCCTGTATGCACTGCATGACGGTGTCCCTGGCACAGGGAGGAGAAGGTCTAGGTGCGGTGTGGGGTGAGGAGAAAGCGCGCGAATACCTCCCAGAAGCCCGATTTTCTCTCTATCACGACACACCGCCTTGCACACGACATCCAGAACAACTGGTACGTGGTGACGAAGTGAGCCCAGATCTCCTGCGGGTTCCCCTTACGGGGGTGGAAACCCCTCGCCTTCAGGAGAAGAGAGGGTCCCCGGAGAGTACCGAGTGACGGGCAGGGTGGTGGAACGAATCGGGAAAAGGTCTTCTCCCGCTGCCCTTCGAATTCGCCCGTTCGATATTCTGCGGTTCATCATTTGGCAGTTGCCTCCTCCAGAGTAAGAAAGGCTAAATCGCAAACCGCAGAACGCCGAACATGCGAAGACCAAAGTGGGGCCGAGTACTGGCCGCCAAGAGCTAATTTGAAAATGCTCTGCTGTCCTTTGTGGTCATCTGTTACCATCTCAGGAATCGGCGGAGAGACAGGCCATGAGTACCGTGCAGATCAGCGCTCCCAGCGACCCAGGTTTGAAAGCGGCCCCCGGTTCTCGCCGCTCGCACTGGATTGTGGCGTGCTGTAGGTCCTGGGCGCCGAGGACTTGGCTGCCGCGCAGACTCCTGGTACGGGGTGGGGGCGACGAGTGAAGCCGATTTACCTCGCGTTCCTCGGATGCGGGCACATCACCCAGGTACACAGTCGACATCTGCACAAGATGCGGGGCGACATCGTTTGTAGCTATGCCAGTCGTGACCCGGCGCGCGCAGCCGAGTATCAACTTCGGTTCGGCGGTCTGGGTCACTATGCGGGCTACGACGAGGCACTTCGTGATCCTTTGGTCGACGCCGTCGTGGTCGCGGTGCCGACTCGCTATCACCTTGAACTCGCCTTGCAGGCGCTTGAAATGGGTAAGCATGTCCTAGTGGAAAAGCCCGCATTTCCGCTACTCGACGATTACCAAACCGTCATCGAGGCCCGCGCTCGGGCCGGTCGCGTTGTGCTCGTCGGCGAAAACGATCACTACAAGCCGCTTCGCGTCGAGCTTCGCCGACTTCTGGCCAGTGGCGTGATTGGAGAATTGGTGTTCGGTCACTTCGTGACGATCATGAAGAAGCCCAAATCAGCGGACGACTGGCGCAACGATGAGAAGATGGCCGGCGGCGACGCATTCTTCGAGGAAGGAATTCACTGGCTGCACATGGCTGGAAGCCTGGGGCCCGAAATCCGCACCATCCACGGGTACCGGCCACTACCGTCCAAGAAGGGACCGCTGCAGGGCGACGCGCGGCGCAAGAGCATGCTGGTAGCGTTCCAATACGACAACGGCGCGGCGGGCGCCCTGTATTACTCGCGCGAGATTCCGTCGCTGCTCCGCGGGCTTCGCTTGTCGAGGCTTTTCGGCCGCGAAGGCATCATCACCTTCGAGTCCAACGGTATGTTCATTCTGGTGCGCGGTGGGCATCTACCCCGCTTCAGTCTGCTACCCGGTTTCCGCGACATCCGCGGATATCGCGCCATGTATCGCGACTTTGTCAGCGCGATCAGGAACGAGCACACGCCGGAGATGAGTCTCGAGCGAGCGCGGGAGGACCACCGATTGATGGACGCGGTGTACGCGACCGTGGATTCCATGGAGCCCGCTCGCCCGTGACCGAACGCTTCGACATCGTCATCATCGGCAGCGGCGTCGGAGGCGGCACGCTCGCACACACCCTAGCGGACACGGGGGCGCGTATCCTCATTGTCGAACGCGGCGACTTTATTCCTCAGGAGGACAAGAACTGGAGTCCGCACGCGGTATGGGGCGAGCTCCGGTATCGAACCTCTGAGCGCTGGCTCGACGGGCACGGTCAGGAATTCCTTCCGTACACACATTATTGTGTCGGCGGCAACTCGAAGTTCTGGGGGGCTGTGCTATACCGGCTACGGCGCGAGGACTTCAGCGAGCTCCAGCACCTGGGAGGAGTCTCACCGGCATGGCCCATTACCTATGAGACACTCGCGCCCTACTACGACCGTGCCGAGCGGCTCTATAGCGTGCACGGCGAGAACGGATCCGATCCGACCGAGCCGCCGCGGGAACCCTTTCCGCACCCACCCATCGAGCACCAGGGGCGCATCGCCCTGATCGTCGAGCGGCTGCGCGCGCTCGGGTTACACCCGTCGCACCTGCCCCTGGGGTTGCTGCGCCCCGGCGAACCCGACGGCTGCATTCTCTGCGACACCTGCAATTCGTATCCTTGCAAATTACGGGCGAAGAGCGACGCCGACGTCTGCTCGGTATCACCCGCACTCGAGCGCGACGCCGTCACGCTGTGGACGAATTCCTATGTGGGGCGCCTCGTCACCAACGGAAGCGGCGACAAGGTTCTTGCGGCGGAGGTCACCCGCGAAGGGCAGCCAGTGCGCGTCGAGGCCCCACTTTTCGTCGTCGCGTGCGGCGCGGTGAATTCTGCCGCACTTCTCCTGCGCTCGGCGAGCAGCGTGCATCGTGACGGCCTGGCGAACTCGTCGGGGCTCGTTGGGCGCAACTATATGGCTCACCTCGTCACCATGCTCGGCGCGCTCATGCCGCCCCGCCACGACACGGTGTTTCAGAAGACCGTAGCGATCAACGACTTCTACCTGCGCGGTCCCCGGGCCGACTACCCCCTCGGACAGGTTCAGTCGCAAGGACGTTCGCACGCCGCCATAGCCAAGGCCGCTGGCCCCCCGGGGTCTAGCAGGGTGCCCACCTGGGTGTACGACGCCTGGTTTGCCCGCGGCGTCGAGTGGTTGGCAATGAGCGAGGACTTACCCCGACCCGACAATCGCGTGACTCTCACCAGCGACGGGCGTGTTCAGCTTCAACGGATGGCTTCCAACGCAGAGGCACACCGCGAGCTCGTCACCGTCACCCGGCGTCTGCTCCGCAAGGTGGGAGCCTGGTACGTCGCGAGGATCCCGCTGGGCGTCTTCAATACCACGCACCAATGCGGCACGGCGGTCTTCGGTGCCGACCCCAAGACATCGGTGCTCGATACCTGGTGCCGGTCGCACGACGTCGACAATCTGTTCGTCGTGGACGCATCGTTTTTCCCGTCCTCGGCCTCGGTGAATCCGGCGCTCACGATCGCCGCGCAGGCGCTGCGGGCGGCGGACCATATCAAGGAAACTCATCTGAAGTAGGCAGGAACGTATGAAGGCACGATCGTTTAGTCACACAGGCGTCACGGTGGCCGACTTCGACAGGTTTGTTCAGTTCTACGCCGAGCACTTCGGCTGCCGCCTCGTCGCTGTCGGAGAAAGCGACCCGGCGTGGGTGCGCGGGTTCTTCGGAGTCGACGCCGAAGAGCCGCGGTGCAGGATCGGGTGGCTGCGAACACCGGGTGGCGGCATGCTCGAGATCTTCGAGTTCACTCCGCAACAACCGGCGCAGGAAGTGGCATGGAGCCGCGTGGGTTTGACGCACATCAGCTTCGACGTGAAGAATTCCTACAAATGGCACGACCACCTGGTGAAAAAGGGAGTTGAGATCATCAGTGAGGTCGAGGAGTCGAAGCACGGACACACGTTCTTTTTCGCCAAGGACTGTGACGGGAACCTGATCGAGCTGATCGACTTGAAGTACCGCTACCCACTGCTCAGATACATGGGCTGGTTAGGAGGCTGGATCTTTCGCCGCGGGATGTACAAGAAGTACTACGAGTTGCCGCCGTAGCTGGAGAGTAGTTACCGAGGTGTGGGGCAATCAGGGGGAGCCGACACGATGTCGTCAGGACCGAAGGAGACTGGACCGGAGAGGAGAAGGGAAGACTCTGAGCCTTGCCAGGGTTCTCCTGAAGCCAGTCCCACTCCAAGCTATTGACGATCACCCTCAGGGAGTCCGCCGATTCTACACCTAGGAAAAAGACGCGCCGGCCCCGTGAGACTTGCGATGTGGCCATCGAGTTGCAACTCCACGTCGAGCTGTGCGCCCAACTCAAGGTCGCGGCCGCTACCTTCCAGAAACTCTATCAGCATTCCTTTCATGCTGATGTTCACGACTAGCACTTCGCGTGCCTTGTTATTCTCAGTCTTCACTTTGGCCCGGAGTTCCGACTTGCCGGCCACAGGCACCCGACGAGCCCAGCGGCGCTCCCCGCTGACTATGTCAGAAAGACGCTGGACGTGTAGTTGGGGTGCGGATTCTGCGTCCTTGTAATCCTTCACGGAGGCCAGAAAAACCTGCTCCCTGTCCCGGTAGTTAAACACTACGCAACCCACGGACTACTGTGGAAAGAGGCTCTGCCCCAGTTGGGAATCCACAAGCAGGTCGAATACCACCTCGGTTGGTGAAGCAGCAGCAAAGCGCCCGCGACAGATCAGACCGTTGAGAATGATCCGTGCAGGGGTTTTAAGCTTGCAGCAATCAGGAAGCATCCGGGTTGGGTCAAGGCTCATAACCTCTGGTATCGGCTAAGAACCCCGCTGCTTTAATAATCGCCGCCCGTAAAAACTCGAGGCGGCTGGATCTTCAGGACGGGGATTAGGCGGCCTGGAGGATATTCTAAAACAATGTACCTCCTGCTTCTACAACCCTTTAATCGTTGGATCGGAAGGGGAAATAGGATGAACCAGGGTTCGGAAACCCTGGGCTGAAATACGGATTCCCTTCAGAATCCAAAGGGAGCAGGATCCTTTTCCACATAGCTATATTTTCCTGAAGAAGCACCTGTATCACACATGCTTCGACCTCTCGCGACGCAAATGCTACGGACTAGACTAAGCACACCGTTTCATAAATACGGTAACGTTTGCAGATGGGGCTTGCGAGGCGAGATCAAGGCAGGAGGAAGAAGACGACGCCTGGACATCTTCGACGACGACCAACACAGAGATCGTCCGCAACCCCCATCTGCCCGCCGGGTGGCGACGGGACGCGCCGATTTCTTTGTCTCTCCTCCTCCACTATGGCAAGGCATGGCGTTCGTCGGCGATTCGATGACCTGCCTGTTTTGGTCCGTTTCGGAAAATCGGCACGTTTCTTACTTTCGACATCCTCATGGTGGTCGCCGGGCGGTAGCTCGGACGACTTATTCTGATTTCGTGGAGTGGACGCCAGAGGTTGCCATGAGATATTCCGATACCGGTACATCGACTCCATCGCAGCACTTGTACACGAACCAGACCCAGCCTTACTTCCGGGCGCCACATATTTATATTGCCCTTCCCGCGCGTTACTTTCCTGGGAAAAGGGTGCTAACCGGTCAGGGAGCGGGGTCCGCTCCCTATGTTGTGGGAAAATTGGTTACGTAATTCAAGAGTTTTTGCGCTAGAACATTTCCGTGCCCCACAGATCGTGCAGATGAATCACCCCAACGACCCTTCCGACTTCATCGGGAACTACCAGAGCGGTGATCTTTTTCCGCTCCATCAAGTGAAGTGCTTTGACAGCCAGTTCCTTCCGTCCTACCGTGACCGGATTGGGGGTCATACATTCCTGAGCAGTCTGTTCTAGGACAGCGGCGCGTCTGCGCTGGAGCAGTCTTCTGAGGTCTCCGTCAGAGATCACCCCTACCAGCAGACCCTGCTCCTCTACGACGCAGACAATTCCCAGTGCCATTCGAGAGATCTCGTAAATGACCTCGTCCATTGGCGTTGATGTTCGCACCTGAGGGATCTCGTTTCCCGTATGCATCAGATCGCCTACCAGCGCCAGTTTCTTGCCCAGGCGACCGCCTGGATGGAGTCGGGCGAACTCTGTCAGACTCAGTCCCTTCTCCTGAGAAAGGGCAATCGCCAGGGCGTCTCCCAAAGCGAGCGCGGCTGTGGTGGAGGCCGTCGGTGCCAGGTCGAAGGGACAGGCCTCTCTGTCGACGCCGACATAGAGGACCAGATCAGAGTTGCGCGCAATGGTCGACTCACCGTCACCAACCAAACTAATCAGGGGATGCCAAGGCGTTTTACCGTAGGGATCAAGCGTACAATCTCATCCGTCTCTCCACTGTTGGAAACGGCGAGCACCAAATCACCGGGGGCCAACATGCCCAGGTCACCGTGAATCGCTTCTGCCGGACTGAGAAAAAGTGCTGGAGTACCCGTGCTGGCAAGCGTTGCCGCAATCTTCCTGCTGATGACTCCCGATTTTCCCATTCCAATCATCACCACGCGACCCCGACAAGCAGCCATCCAATGCACTGCTCGATCGAATTTCTCGTCCAGTCTGGGAACCAGAGCAGAAATAGCCGCCGGTTCGATCTCTAGAACTCGACGGGCGGTTTCCCGGGGGCGGCAACCTGTAATATCAGAGACGCCAGAGTCAATACCTCGGGCATCGACTGATTCTGCTTCAGCGCCCCTGCTGCGACTTCTCGGTCTCATCTTCCCTACCCTTTGCTAACCTGTCGATTTGCTTGAGGACCCTCAAGCAAATCGATCTGCAACGCGTTGGGACCATCGCTCAGCGCCCGATCCGGGTCATCATGGACCTCCAGAAAAAGGCCGTCCGTTCCAACCGCAACTGCCGCACGAGCCAAATCAGGAATGAACTTAGGTTCACCTGAGCTGGAACCGCCGGCACCTCCAGGCATCTGGACGCTGTGGGTTGCGTCGAACACGATCGGAAAGCCGAACCGCCGCATCGTGGTCAGATCCTTGAAGTCGACTACCAGATTGTTGTAGCCGAAGGTGACTCCTCGTTCCGTCACCATCAGTCGAGAATTTCCTGTGCTCTCTGCCTTCTTCAGGACCTGGCTGATGTCCCCGGGAGCCAGAAACTGTCCTTTCTTGATGTTGACGACCTTCCCGGTGGCAGCAGCGGCCGCGATCAGATCGGTCTGGCGACAGAGAAAGGCCGGGATCTACAGAACGCCCAGCACCTTGGCGGCAGGAGCCACCTGAGAGACCCTATGGACATCGGAAAGGACAAGGAGGCCCAACTCCTCTCGAACCCGGGAAAGAATTCTCAAGCCCTCATCCACGCCGGGTCCGCGATAGGATCGTACCGAGGTTCGGTTGGCTTTGTCGTAGGAAGCTTTGAAAACGAAGGGGATGCCCAGGGAGGAAGTGATCGCTTTCAGCCGGGTCGCCATCTGCATACAATGATCTTCACTCTCGATCACGCAGGGACCTGCAATGAGAAAGAAGGGATTCTGCCCTCCCACTTCCCATCCGTTGAAGGAGATCATTCGAGGAGACGCCATGTTCTCTCGATCAACTCATGGTGAGTAGAAACTTCGACGGGCACCGGAAGGATTCCATGCTCGTCGTACTTCTCCTGTTCAACGCCGGTAATCGGAAAGAGCTCCGCATTTGGTCGCGCAATTCTGAAAGCTGAAAAATCCATGCGTGAAGTCAGCAGTCACAACATTCTCGCCGACCACGTCTCAGGTTGACAGTACCTCCCAGATGGCTTATGTCTCCATCTACAGAAGTGAAAGAGAGAACAATGAAGAAAGCCATTCTTCTAGTTGGGATTGTACTGACGCATGCGATGAATGCGCTAGCAGTGGAGACAGAGCTTCTCACGGTCAAAACCGTTTGGGGATTGAAGCAAAACGGCAAACCGCACAACGCCTTTACCGACCTGATTCGGTTCAAGGGAGACTGGTACATCGGTTTTCGTGAGGCGCTCAAGCATCATGGCGGCTTGGAAGGAAAAGGACGACTGCGCGTGATTCGCTCGGACGACGGGGAGGCATGGGAGTCTTGCGGCCTATTCGTCGTGGAAGAGGGAGATTTGCGCGATGCCAAGTTCTCCATCACCAAGTCTGGTGAGCTGATGTTGCACACGGCTATTCAAGTTTACCATCCCAATCCGGATAAACACAAAAATCTTGCTTGGTTCAGTAGAGACGGACAAAACTGGAGCGAGCCAGTGCAGATCGGCGAGAACAACATCTGGCTCTGGAGCATGACCTGGTACGATGGTGTCGCCTACGGCGTTGGCTATCCCACCACCCAAAAGGGGGCCGTTCGCCTATACAAAAGTGAAGACGGGCGCAAATGGGAGGTTCTGGTCAAGGACCTTTACCCTCGGGGGAGCGAATCCTCCATCGCTTTTGAGCCCGATGGGACTGCCTATTGTCTGTTGCGGGACGGCAATGTAATTGGCAAGGCGAAAGCTCCTTACAACGAGTGGACATGGAGTCAATCGCTGAATCTGGGTGGACCCAAGATGATTCGGCTGAAAGACGGTCGCTTCATCGCCGCCGGTCGTGTGGGTTGGGGAAGCATGCGCCTGTATGAGGTGGATCCGGAGACGGGAAAAGCGAAGCACTTGATAGATCTTCCCGCTCGGGGCGACTCGAGCTATCCCGGGCTGGTCCTTTACGAGGGTGTACTTTGGGTCAGCTACTACACTAGCAGTGATACGGCGACTGAGGGTGGACTCTACCTGGTGCCAACGGAGATCCGCCTGGCAAAAGTGCAACTTGGTGATACCTCTGCCTTCGTTGCCCCGGCCGGTTTCTGAGACGAAAACGGCGGCCTGTTGTCTACCCTCCCTCTAGTGACGGCGCTTCGTCTGTTGAGACAATCCGAGCACTCTTTTCAAAGCGGCGATTTGTCCGGAATCGCTACGCTTCATCAGATGGCGGATGAGCGGGCCGGCGAGTCCCCATAGGAGTCCGCGGATCTCGCAGCGGGCTCTGAGCGTAACTCGGGTGCCGTCGCCTTCGGGCTCGCATCGATATTCGTACGTAGCCGTCACGGCGTCGCGCTTAGGTCCGTTAAACTCTTCCATGCCATTCCTCCAGGCCGGGGCTTGCGGCCAATCCGTGAGATGGTTCCAGACCTCCTCGACGGTACGTCGGATATGTTCGGTCACTTCGAATCCCTCGCCCCCTGGCCAGCCCGCGCTGAAGACCTCGATTTCTCTTTCTGCAATCATGATGATTCCCTCCCTTTTGGAAAGGGTGATAGAACGCCAAATGAAGGGTTCTTTGGTTACTCCGTGTGAGCCGCGATGTACGGAAATTCTTGCTTCAGCGCTTCGCACCGCATCGCGAAGTCTTGATGGCTGGTTCCCGGGTACTGAAACGCGGTGAAAATGAAAAGGCTTCCGGCTCCGGGCCGCTCCACCACGTGCTCTACAAAGGACATCGCTTTCCGTGTGAAATCATCAGTCGTACCGTGTGGCTCTACCACCGCTTCACGCTGAGTCTTCGAGATGTCGAGGATCTGCTGGCTGAGCGTGGCGGCGGCGTTTCCTATGAGACCATTCGCTGTTGGTGTTTTAAATTCGGATCCCAGTACGCCAAGTCGATTCGAAAGAAGCAAGGTCATCTAAGCGACATTTGGCATGTTTATGAGTTGTTCGTGAGGATCCGAGGAAGGCAGGTCGACCTGTGGCGAGCAGTTGATCAGGATGGCGATGTTCTCGACATTCTGGTGACCAATCGCCGGGACAAACGAGCTGCCAAACGTTTCTTCCGCAAGGTGTTGAAGGAACAAGGCCGTACCCCGTGGAAACTCATCACTGACAAGCTCAGGACCTACCCAGCCGCACATCGCGAAGTGTTCCCCCCAGTTGGGCATAGAACCGGTCAGTATGAGAACAACCGGGCTGAAATTTCGCATCAATATACCCGGGAGCAAGAGAGGCAGATGAGAGGGTTCAAATCAATCCAGCAGACTCAACGATTCCTCTCTGTCCACGGTCGGATTCAGAATCTATTCCGAGTTGGCCGACACCATCTCAAAGCAGCTCACCATCGACTGCTTCGTGACAGAGCTTTTGCCTCCTGGAGGGAGGCGACGTGTGTCCGCTGAGGAGGAAGAAAGCTGGGGTATATCCCGGCTCGGAATCGTCTGGCCAACATTAAGTTGACAGCGCCGACTTGAGGCTTTCAACGGCTACATAATTGACTATAGTGGCCGTTTTCTAGGTCCTCCGGAATTCCCATAACTTATTGAAAAGATTGGTCGGGGCAGAGGGATTTGAACCCCCGGCTTCCTGCTCCCAAAGCAGGCGCGCTACCAGGCTGCGCCATGCCCCGACTTCCTTATGTCCAGGAACTTACAGCGAACCGGCTACTCTAGAATCTTGGCGCGTGGTGGGATGCTTGCGACCGATCAGCTCCACCGCTCCTGCCCCGTCACCCCGATCAGAATTGCGCTCCGCGAGTCCCCCGTACGTAGGTGCAGCATTCACTAGGTTAGCACGGTGGGAGGTTGCCTAGGAAGGCGTCGACAGCTCCTCGAGAGGAGAGACGTCTTCTTTGCTGACCCGAACATGGTCACTCTGGCTGAGTTCCGGCGACAAATATGCGGCGGGAGTAGAGAGGATCTTCGCAGCTTTGAAATCTCCTACCTGCTGCCATAAGAGATCCGTCTGTGGTGACAAGTAGCCGTATTTGTCAGGTTGATGCTATCAAGTCCGACCTCATCTCCCTACTCACCGTCCCCTAGGGTTCGTCCAATTTCAGCCGTGCAGTGTCCAACGCTTCAAGGATCTCCGGCAGGTGACGCTGACTCGCCCTGGACCTAGCCTGACGCTCGAATCCATCAAGCCATCGTCTCGCCTCTTCCACCGACTTCCGGACGTGCGCCCCCTGCCCTCCGACGGTGACGTAAATTGGGCTGGTGTGGGCGAACCGGAGCCGGCAAGGCAGCTGATCGTCGATCTTCCGTCGGTAGCGTGCCAACCGATCATCGCTCAGAAGACGATCCTCGGCGGTGGCTCGGACCGCAACCCACGTCCCGGCAGAGACCTTCAATGTCGATTCAATCTCGGCCTGCTCCAGATCACCCTTGAGTGGACCGCGCCCTATCACCTCTCCATTGGCGACGATCTCAAGGGACCGCAAGGGTTGATCCGAGTGTACGGTAGCCTTCAAGCGAAGGCGGCCGCCAGCTTCCTCAAACGCTACCGTATCGCCGGCTCGGTAAGTGTCGGGCTCGCCCGAGAAGTCGTGTGCCGTGAAGAAGATCATGGGACCGTTGGTCACGAAGTTCCGCCCCTCACGCCAAGCCTGGAGGAACGTCTCCAGATCTACTCTCCCCCCTGCCCGCACATAGGCTCGATTGTAGCCGACGGGCGAGTCCTGCGCCCCCGACGAGGAACCGGCGCCAGCCGCCAGCCGCAGCCCGCAATTCAAGAGCCGGTAATAGCCGTCCGCGTTCATGCCCATCATGCCCGACGGAGTATTGGCGTACTCGGGAAGTCCTTCTATCCCCAACATATTGCCCGCTCCCTTGCGCGGCAGGAACATGTGACGCAGGAAATAATTGTTGCAGACGTTGATGACATCGACATAGCCCAACAGGGAATCGAGCAACGCCTCGGGACGCCAGCCACCGTGGTAGCACACCAGTGCGCCCAACTCGTGGGCCTCACGAAGCAGGGACAGCGCCGACCGCCCCTGGCCTACTTGAAACGATGGATACCCCCTGAGACCGATCAGATAGACTGGTCCCCAGGATGAGTACTCCAGCTCGGCATCCAGGATCGACGTCGGAATGGACGTGCCCGCAAACGACAGATCGGTCTTCCAGCCGAACCTGGCAGGCATTTCGAGGCGCTCGCTGTTCCACCAGGACATGGAGGTGCCGAAATCGAGGCCCTCGGCAGCTAGTTTCGGTCCCAGGTGTTCGGCCGGTTGGTGAATGTGGTTCTCACCACAGACATATCCTCGTTCCCGCATGTGGATCCAGCGCACGATTTCGATGGCGTGGGCTGTCACCTCGTTTTCCCGAATCTCCACCATCTCCAGGGCAGGCCGGTATTCCAACCCTCGTTCGACACGGATTAGCATCTTGCCAGCGGGGACCTTCACCGAGTCCGACCCGTCGGTGATGAACCAGCGGTCAACCTCGAGCGGTTCGACCGTTCCAGCGGTGACCAACAGTTTCCCGATCTTGAGCCTCTTCTCCGTCTGCCCTGACGGAACATGATCCCGGCCCGAAGCGTCGCGGAGTCTCACTCGCGCCGCCAACCGACGACCAGTGGACGCGTCGAGCACGGTCAACTCCAATTGTCCGGTTGCGTCCGTTTCCCCGGACGCAGTCAGAGAAACCAGAGCGATGCCGATGCTGAAACCGACTACGGATTTCCCGACTACCTTCACTCCCTCACGGTAGCGATGCCGTCCCTGGGTTGCAAGGGTGGTGGGCATTGGCCCTGTGGCTCATCCTGTGCCTCATAGAGAAGTCTTTTCCTACATCACTTTGCTGTCGTACACCCTTCCTTCCCGCTCGATTTGCAACCCCGGATTCGGTGCAATACATTGAGGAGGCCCCTTATTCACAAGGTGAGCGAGTAGCTGCTCGCGTTCCTTCAGAACTATTGGCCAAGGGACTACACCCATGAAACAAGCGGCCTATTCAGTCCTGGTGATCTTGCTTGTGGGAATAGGGTGCAGCCGTGAGCTGCCTCCATCCCAGGGACAGTCGATCGAAATCGGTACCCAGACCCAGCTGGTGGTGGACGATTTTGCCATCGAGGTCCGGGAGGCGGTAGAAAGATGGGTCAATGCGCTGATTAAGCATCCCGCTAACCCCATCCTGCGGCCCGATCGGCCCTGGGAGGGGCAGTCCACCATGCCTTCGACCGTGCTCTACGACGGCTCGGAGCGCCTTTTCAAGATGTGGTACGGGACGACGGAGCAGCGGTGGAATCCCCATCAGAAACGGAGCCGCTGGGCCTATGCCACTTCCCAAGATGGGATTGCCTGGGAGAAGCCCGAGCTGGGGCTGGTGGATTTTCGGGGCTCGCGTAGAAACAATCTCCTTCCCGATGCAGCGGGAAGGGTCTTGATGGATTTCGCGGAGAAGGACTCGTCCCGCAGATTCAAGGCCTTGCGCTATGGCCGGGCTACCTCTGACGGGCCCGAGGGCATTTGTGTCGCCTTTTCTCCGGATGGGTTGCGTTGGGAACCCTATCCTGGGAATCCGCTTCTGACCGCTGGCGGGTTCACGCTTCATTGGGGGATCGGAGACACCCTCACCCTCTTTGGATGGGACGAAAAGGCTGGGAAATACGTGTCCTATATGAGGCCGAGCATCCTCTTCCGACACATAGGGCGCTCCGAGAGTACCGACTTCATCGACTGGAAGATTCCCAATCCGGTTCTGGTGCCCGATGAGGAAGATCCGCCTGGCACCCAGTTCTACGGAATGTCTGTCTTCCGCGATCGAGAGGTCTATTTTGGCTTTCTCTGGGTCTACCACCCCAACTCTCTGATAATCGATGTCCAGTTGGCCTACAGCCGGGATGGAATCGGATGGCGCCGCACCGATCGGCGCCATCCAATTCTCAGCTACGGTCTGCCCTATCGCTTCGATTCCCATGTCCTGATCGCGCTGGAGCCCCTCATTAGAGAAGACGAAATCTGGGTCTACTGTGCCGCTGAGAACAAGGCCCACGTGCTGACAAAGCAGGACCTTCGACTGGGAACTCATTCACTCGGGGATACTGCAATCCCCTTGGACCAGCAGTCATGGCTGAAAGAGAGGCGGGGGTATGGAGGCCTGGCAATGGTCCGGCGCGACGGCCTGGTGTCGCTTGACAGCGATGCCCCCGAGGGAGTGGTCACCACCAAGCCGTTTGTGTGTCGGGGGAAGCAGCTGTTGCTCAATGCCGATGCCTCTCGGGGCCGGATCCGGGTAGAGCTGCTTGACAGGATGGGCGTTGCGCTGCCGGGTTTCGAGGCGGGTCGCTCGGATCCTCTCCACGGAGATTCGGTCAGCCCGCTTGCCAGTTGGGATGGCAAGTCAGATCTGTCTTCTCTGGAAGGGCGAAAGATCAAACTGCGGTTGCTGATGTCCCACTCCAAACTCTTTTCCTTTCGATTTGGCAAGATTGAGGGTGCTCTATGACAGTCAGATCAGCGAGCCCCTCTTCTTCCGCTGGATTATTCAGGAAGAGAGGTGCGGTCGGGGACTCGGAAGATTTTTCTGTTGTCCACTCTCTCCTCGGAACTTGGCCTCGGATTGCAAGCTGCTCAAGTCGTGCGCGGATTTGGTTTGCTTTCCCATCCATTGATGCTGGTGATGGGGGGGCATTTCGGCGTGCTGTTCCAGGTTTCTTGATTTTTGTTCTTGCTGTTGCGTCTGGCTGCAGTTCGCTCTTCGAGCTCCCCACCGTTGCTACGGGCCCGGCCAGTGCCCCGGGAACGGCAGCCATCACGGTCAACGGCAGCGTTAATCCGCACGCGGTGGCAACTCATTACTATTTTGAATATGGCACCTCGGCTGCCTACGGAAAGAGAACGCCTGTTCGTGAGCTTCCTTCACGCCTGGCGGCGTACTTCTACGAAAGCTGGGATGAAGGCCCGGGAGGGTGGACGACCTGGGGTGTGAAGCAGTCTTTGCACCGAGACGGCGGACACTCCAACGGATTCTTGAGGATTTCCGAGCCCAGCACCTTGAACGACTACAATCACAGGATGGCCGGAATTCTCCATCTGGCCAAATTCTTCTACTCGGGACCGGTCTACAAGAGTGCGTACCTGGGTGGAGGTGATCCCGATTTCAGGGATGCCCGGGTCCGTCTCTGGGTGCGCGGAAATGACTGGAAGCCGAACGGGTCCGAGCTGGTCTGGTGGACCCAGAGTCAGAGTAATATCGAGGCGGGGAATCAGAGAGGCGTTTTCAAACGCGCCAATTGGGACTATACCGGATTCACGCTGACCGCCCATCTCCGCGACGGCAATTGGAATCGGGTCGAGTACCGGCTTCGCAACGACACCACCCAGTGGACGTATGGGGGGAGTAACCTGGGTTCGGACGGGCGCAAGTACTATTCATATCGGTCCATTGACCAGGCTCTGGGCCATCTCAACTGTAATTTTTTCCATCTCCTGGCCTTTGTCAATCCCCACAATCCTCCTACTGGATCGATCGATTTCGATGAGTTCGAGCTTGCCTATCGCAACGAGTCTCTGGTTTTTCCCAGTAATGGAGGGAAACTGATCGACTGGCGCCGATACTCCAAAGTAGATCCCGCAACCCTGACGGACGGATGGCGACACGGCGAGGACCGGATGTGGAAGAGCCAGGAAAATCCCGCCGGTCCCCGGGAATTCACCTACACCTCCGAATCCGAGGTCACGATCGATACGGTTCAACTGCACCAGAATCCCGAGTGGCCGGGCAAGGGCGTGGAGGTTCTGGTCTCGGCGGACGGCAACTCCTATCAGTCAATCCTGAAGCGGCCCTTTCCAGAAAAGAGCAATAGCGGCCCCAATTTTGACTTTGTCGTCGAGCAGGGACTCGCCAGCAAGGCCCGATATTTGAGAGTTCGTCTCTCTTCTGGCTATCAGCGTCGCTACTGGGGATTGGGAGAGATCGAGATTTTCGGTAGCGGCGCTACCATGGTCCCCGATGACGATGACTACTATGTGAATACCGATCTTTACGATGTTAAGCCGGGTGAGACTTGTCACTACAGGCTGGTGGCGACCAACAGTCACGGGAGCGGCTATGGAGAGGATCGGACTTTTACCCTTCCTGCGTCGGACCAACCGCAGGTCCTGAAGGGGCAATCGAGTCGTATTAACGGTTCGACCGCCAGGCTGCAGGGAAGAGTCAATCCCATGGGCGTGCCCACCTATTTCTGGTTTGAGTGCGGCACCGACGAGGAGTATGGATCGAAGACCGAGGTCAGGTATGCGGGTCTCGAGCAGACCCCACGGACGGTTTTCGAGACCCTCACTGGATTGGGATCCGGAACGACGTACTACTACAGGACCGTAGCAGTCAACGGAAGTGGTACCGGATATGGAGATGCCGCTAGATTCAGCACGACAACATTATCCGCGTCCGAGGGACGATAGGATTCGGTAACGAAGCAGATCGCGTGAGCTCCTGCGTCAAGAAGGGCCGCAGACATTTTTCAGTCACACCCCCGACATTGGGTTACAATGTGGAGCGTGCGAAAGTGGCGGAATTGGCAGACGCGCCAGATTTAGGATCTGGTGGGTGAGAGCCCGTGGGGGTTCGAGTCCCCCCTTTCGCACCAAATGAAATCAACGGGTTACAGTGATGTGACGGAAGCGAACCGAGCCCGTCACGGACCTGTCGTCCAGTTTTCGTCCAGTTCCGAATGACGGTTTTGCCACTCTTGTAGCTCCGCTTTCTGAGCCGCCTTCACCGAACGGGTGGCGTGTGAGTCCACATAGTGGACGTAGCGCATGGTGGTCTGGATGTCCGCGTGCCCCAGACTTCGCAGTCGTCGGTCGCCAGTCAGGGAACGTCTGAACGTTTCTGACGGAGCACCTACATTCACCAAAAGAAATAGAATACCAACACGAACGACGTCGCGACTACGACGCCCGCCCACAGATGGGGCTGCAGCCACCACGAAGACACGCCGTCGGGAAAAGGTGACTCCTGGATCTCCGGCACATCTGCCTGGGAACGACGGAGCCAACCCGACTCCTCTGTCTCCAAAGCATCTCGGTCCTCGGACCTCCCCAGCACCAGAGAGCTCAAAATCATGGCGCCCGAAGTAATGGCAATGCTCCAGAGATAGGCAACAAACCGGTCAGTCAACCAGACCGGGAGCATCCCCAGACTAGAACCAATGATCGCCAGGATGCCGTAGGTGGAACCGGCGGCAAGACCCAGAATCCCACTTCTTCGATGGACTCGGGTGAAGACGCCCATCAAATAGACGGTCATCAGCGGTATCACGAAAACGCTCGTAACTCGCACGAAGAAGCTGGCAATATTCTCGTAACTCAAGATGAACGGAATGTAGAGGAAGGAAAGACCGATGACGACTGGAGTCACCGTCCGGCTGACTTTCAAGTAGTGCGCGTCTTCTCGATCCCGGGCGATCAACCTGGCGTAGATGTCTCGGGTGCAGAGGGCAGACAGCGCTGATCCAATGCCCTCGTAGGTCGTCATGGCGGCCGACACGACACCCGCGACTACAATCCCCTTCAGCCCACTGCCCAGGAACCGGTTCACGAGGAGGGGATAGATCTCGTCCGGACGCTGCAAGGTCTCGGGCCAGAGTGCGCGGCCCAGAATTCCCAGGGTGCCATTGAAGTACATCATCACCATGGTCATGGCGGCAGCCAGCAGGACTGACATCTTCACGTCCCACAACGAGCGCGCCCCTAACAGCTTCATTGTCTCGCTGTGGTTGACGATTGGATAGGCGGCTCCGATGATCACCCATGCCGCCACCACGATGAGCGCGTCGGGCTGACCTGGGCGGGAGGCCCCAATATGAAGCAGGTACCCGGGAAGCTCGGTTCCGCCCTTGGCTGCCAGGGCTGCGGTGGCTCCCTCCCAACCGCCTACGGCCTGCCAGACGACAACCCACAGCACCAGCGTCCCCAGGACCATGGAAACGGTCAGGAAAGCATCCGCCCAGGCAATGGTCTTGAGTCCGCCGCGCGCGGAATAGAATGTGGCCATGCCGGCAAAGGCCACCACCACGGCCCACGCCCAGAATCCTTCGACTCCCATGACACGCGTGAGCATCAGCTGCAGTGAAATCGCAATGCCGGCGAGGATGTTGGTCCGGTATTGGACCTGGACCAGCACACTGATCACCCGGGCACCTGGGCCGAAGCGGCCCTCCAGATACTCGGCGTTGGTGAACATGGCTCCCCGGTACATTGGCGGCAGGACAAAAAAAGCCGTCACGACGTAGCCGATGACAACCCCCATCCACCAGGTGGAGAGAATCGAAATGCCGTCGGTATAGCTGATGCCGCTCAAGGCAACGATGTCACCGGCATCCACCGACGTGGCAAACATGGAGACAGCGACGATCCAGAAGGGGAGGCTACGTCCACCCAGAAACCAGTCGACGTGGGTCCGGGTCTGGCTGGATCGCAAAAGACCATAGCCGAAGACCGTAAGGTTGATACCAACAACAATGGCCCAATCAAGCAGGGTCATTTCAACTCACTCGAACTGGCACGCGCCCTTCTCGCCACCGGGGACAGACGTAATCATGAGCGAACTATACCAGTGGGCGACAGCCACTGGGGACAGACGTCAACATGAGATGACTACACGATTAGGTCTCGTTAGACGTTCTCATGCCTGGATCTGTGTGGGATCAGACACGGAAGTGCCGAGAACTCGACAGAGAGGCCGTCTTTCCGATCTAGTGGTCTGGCATGAGGAAACCATTTTTCGTGCTGCTGCTTCTAGTTTCGCTGAACGCGACCGAAGTCCGCGGAGACGAGAGTCCTGACTAAGCTTCAGCTGCTGATGCAGCAAGGCGCTCCTATGACCTTCTCTAAACTCCACAACGACAGTCGCTTCGAGAAAGAGGAGAAGGATTTCATCGGTCGGATGTACGAGATTTTCTTCCAGATTCCTGGCTTCTTGAAGAGTGAGCACGAACGCACCGACGCGATTCCCACGCTCCGCCGGATCGCGGATCATTTTGAGGTGACTGACAATTCGATCGATCTGCTTCTGACCGTCATGGCCGCCGACCGCAGGGTGCCTTCTTTCTTCGTTCGGCGACCGCACCACCAAAGAGATCCCCTCACTCCAGCTGACCCGGATCGCCCTTTGGCAGTTCTGCTGCCAGGGAGAATGTAGCGGGTCCGCGCGTTTTCTGCCCGGTGTCCTGGTAAAATGCTGAGTTCGCAGATCTTCCCGCAGCATTTGGACATCAGGTCTATATACATCGTCTACGAGGATTGACTCAAGGCTGTTGACCAGGGAAGCCGGCTCCCTCTCCACTCGCTCAGCGGCACGATGGAGCCCGAACGATCTCCCCGGCTTCGCCCTGGAGGAGTCTCCCGTGATCTGGGGGGATGAGATCGCGTACATAGTGAGGTGGGAGAGGAGTCACGCCCGAGCAACATCGGAGAAGCCCCTGGCCAGCCTGGCTGGCCAGCCTGTCCGCCTGCGTTTCGTGTTGAAGGATACAGATCTCTACTCGCTGAGGTTCCAGTAGGAGCAGCACCGGCAACCCGGCCTCGGGACCTTGCTCCTTTGCCCACCCTGACTGCCGTAATCACCGGACAACTTCAGCCCGGAATCGGTGGACAACTTGGCCCGGAACAAGCATAGGATTGGCAGATCTAGTCCCGGAAAGGCTCAGTCGGGTTGAGGAAACGCTTGTAGGTTTGAGGACGCCGTCGTTTCCGGTAGGGAATGTCTGCGACGGCAACCTACCGGCCCCGCCATCCCGAGAGGACGCCCTTCTACCAGTGTCTAGCGGACTACGGGAACGAGTTCAAGCAGAGTGATCCCTATTTCTATGAAGCGAAGTATGGACCCAGGCGGCCAGTGGGGGACAAGACCGTCGACCGCTTCTTGGAGTGTGGCCTCTTGCGCCACGGATTCGCTCGCCTGAAATGTGGCCGCTGTTCGCACCAGGCGCTCTTAGCGTTCTCGTGCAAAACGAGATATTTTTGTCCTTCCTGCCCAGCCAAGCGGGTGGCCGCCTTTGTCGAGTGGGTCAGCGAAGAAGTCCTGGAGGCGGTCGACCATCGCCAGTACGTCTGGGCCCTCCCCCGGGTCTTGCGCCCGGCCTTTCGAAAAGAGCGCAAGCTTTTGGGCCGCCTCAGTCGCTGTGCCTGGACCAGCCTGCGCCAATACGCCCAGGCGGCGCTCGGCGAAGGCTTCGTGCCGGGCGCGGGGGTGGCGATCCAGACCTACGGGGATGCGCTCAATCCTCACGAACCTATCCCTATGCTCGCCAGCGATTCTGCTTGGGCGCCCGACGGGAGTGTGCGCTCGATGGGCGAAGTCGACGCTGAAGTCCTCACGGACCTCTTTCAACATCAGGTCTTGGAGGCGATGGTGGCCGAGCGTCGTCTCAGTCACGACTTTGCCCAGAAGCTGCGCGCTTGGCACCCGAGCGGCTTCGGCGTCCATCGTGGCCGGCCTATCGAGAGCGACGACCGTCCCGCCTTGGAGCGTTTTGCCACCTACCTCCTCCGTCCCAGTTTCGCCGCCAGTCTACTGCAGTACGATCCCCAGCAAGGTCGGGTAATACCGCACTGCCAAGGGTATCCACCGCACCCTGGATGCCCTGGACTGGATCGCGCTGGTGACCTCCCCCTACTCCAAACCCGGGGGAACAGATGAGCCGTTATTATGGCCGTTACTCCAACGCTTCGCGTGGGCAGCGGCGCCAAGCCTCCACCCTGGCCACGGGCAAGGGCGCCTCCCAGGCCACGGACTTGTCTGTGGTCATGTGGATCGAGTCGGAGTGGGCCGGCTGCTCAGTACCTTTGTGAGCTGTGATGGTCTGTGGAAGGGACGTGTCTTCCTACCGAAGATCAGGTCGGTAATGTGCAGCAGCTTGCGGTACTCGAGAATCTCCTTGATCCCCGGAACACAGTTGTGGGTGTTTAGATAGCGCTCCGGCCAGGGGTCCTCGGGGAGGGGACTTTCGAAGAACTGCTCGCGATTCTCCTGGTAGAAACCTTCGTAGCTCTCCCAGGCCCGGTCCATCTGGGACGAATCAATCAGGCCGGGCAGGACTAGGTAGCCTTCGTCGGCAAAGAAGGTGCAGGCCGCGGCCTCCTCCTGGTCGATCTTCCCAGTCAGCCGCCTTTCCCTGATAAGATAGGGAAGAGAGAACAGAGGTCGTCTTCAAGCTGGGAGCAGCAGTATGATGAGATCGATCGCTTTGCTAGGGTTGGGATTGGTAACGATCTGCGACCTCGTGGAGTCGGCGAACCTGGGGCAGGTCAAGATCAAGCTAGAACACACGGTGGAGATAGTTCCAACCGGCACGGGATTGGGTCGGGGGATGCTCGGTGTCGTCCGCCATCCCGACGGATCGATCTTCGTCAACACCCAGACCTTCGGGCTGGCGAAGAGCACCGGCGGTGGCCAGACCTGGACCGCAGTCCCAGCCGAGAACGCGTTTGCTCTTGGCGTCAGCCGCGACGGGAAGCTGTGGCTTGCCAATCAAGGCAGTCACAGGAAGACCCTGTTCGTGCGTCGCTCGGCCGATGGCGGCCGCCGCTGGGAAACGACGATGATCAACGGCGGGGCGTTTGCGCCCGATGCTCCGCGTCACCCCTACTCGTGGGTCGGCGACGACTACAATACCTTTCTTGAACACCCTGACGGAACGCTCATGTTCTCGGCCGGGATGCGCTACCTTCCGTGGTTTTACGAAGACGAGAGTCTCATGATCGATGGCCTCGTCCGACCCGATGCAGACGTAGGCGGACTGATGATGCTGCGCTCCACAGATGGGGGTAGGAGCTGGGGTGATATGACACTGGTCCATCCCTTTGCATCCGAAGTGGGTTACGCCATGGATCCCGAGAACCCCAGGCGTATCCTGGCTATGACACGAATCCAGCGGCCCCTGCTGGCCGGAGAAGACCGAGAAGCAACGCTGAAGAAGACCGGGGCGCCGGCGACCGTGAAGTCTGAGGCACCCTCGATCTACAAAAACGGACTCCTGTTGGAATCGGAGGACGGGGGGAGAACCTTTCACGAAGTCCCGGGAGGGCTCACCGAATTCTACGAGATCCGCGGCACCATCCTGTGGGCCCAGAACAACACCGTGGTAGTGACCCATCAGGGTGCCCATCCGGGAGGAGGCCCGGATGGTCGTCTGTTAGCAAGAATCAGTCTCGACGGAGGCAGCAGCTGGCTAAATGGCACTAGAACCGGCACACCTTTTATGAATCAGTCAACGAAATTCGTCCTGCTTCCCTACCCGCCCGGTCACTCCTTTACCGCTCCCACAGTCGAAGTCTCCGACAACCGCTTCTTGACCGTCTACTTCCACGGCAATCTCAGCCAAAACAGGGCTATGGTCAGCGGCGTCTTCTGGCACCTCGAGAACCCTCGCTGACGGGCCGACTTCATCCACTACTTCAGGAGGTTTGTACCTGGATTGGCGAGGCTCCAGTTGTACCAGAAGGCATCGAAACCACTCAGCTTGACACTCTGAGGGGCCCTTTCGAATTGCCCTGTTGTGGGATTGAAGCTCGCCCCCGTCGCCTCTTCAATCCAGGCCCCTTCCTTCCTGCGATAGCCTCCCTCCAGGAGGACGAAAGCTCGAGCTGCCTCAGATGGCCACAGTAAGGCGGTCCGTCAACTGGCCTTCCCCTTCGGAAATATCAGTCGAAGGGTCTGTGCGCCACGTGTTGTTCGCATCTTTTTCGAAAACAAGGTCAGTGTCGTCCTCAACTGGGCTGAGGAACTCAAGCGGCTGGTGCCGACCGAGAACTGAGACGAGCCAGTCTGTTTGTCGTCCAGTTATCGTCCAGTCAGAAACCTATAGGATATCGTCAGAAATCACTCGATCGATGCGGAAAAAACCCAGGAACCAATTGAGTTTTCAGTAGTTTTCGTTAGATTTCACGTCGTTGTCCAACAGATTTAGGATCTGGTGGGCGAGAGCTCGTGGGGGTTCGAGTCCCCCCTTTCGCACCAATCAAATCAATGACTTAGCGCGAAGCTACGAAAAGGCGAGTGGACACACTATTTATCTCCGTCCACTTTTCGTCCACCTTGAAGTTCACGCTTTTCGGCCTCTCGGACTGATTCAATCGCGTGTTCTTCCGGTGTACCCAAGTTGATCGAGTCCGGGTGGCCTGCTTGCTCCGGGCGAGAGCCAAAGGAGAGACCAATGTCTCAAGAGAGAAGAAAGAGCGAGGATCTCTGGGCTCCTATCGTCTTGCCGTGAAAGGCTCCCGTGAAGGACTCAGAGTCTCGTCGAATAGGCCCAAAAAGCTCTCCCGGACAAAAGTGCGGTAGTAGTAACCCGATTATGTTTGCCAATGTCAGGCAGCGAGACCCGGGACAAATTTTGCTGCCTGGTTGTCCACCCAGAGTCCGGGGGTCCATGCGAAGAATCGAATCGGAACGGGCTCGGGAGGCTGGGAGAATACTTGTCCAACGCCAGGGATCGTGGCGGCCTCGCTCATGGAACTCACAAGCACAAACAGCGGAGGCCCGGAACTGTCCTCAAAAATCAACTGCGCCGCGACCGGAAATTCGGTCATCGACAGGGTCTTCACGGGCACACTGCGCACCGGGAACGTGGCGAACAGCCATTGTTCGAATTGGACGGACGCCACAGGCGCCGGTGCGAGCGCGGTCAATGGAGAGAGCGACTTCAAAGATGTGAGATGGACTGAGGACGGGGTAGAGCCTGGCTCTTTCTTCAGTCGCCTCTATTGCTTCGAAAGCCAATAGGGAAAGGCCACGGCCAATTCCCAAGTGCGTCCTTTTCGGTTCTCCGGCCACGCCGCCGCTGACCCACCCCAACCATCTTCCCACGTACTCCCAAAGCCGGGCAGGCTCCTGATCGTAAAGTCGGGTTGCCCGTTAGACGAATTGCTCCAGGGTCTTCTGGGCTACGCCGAGTCCGTCGGCTCCGAAGTGGTAGCCCAGGAAGTCGAATCCCTTCTCGATGGGCCCGATGGACGTCTTCTCGGGATCCTTTTCCAGCCCCCAGTCCCTGCTTACTCCTCACTGCTCGAATCCCTACGGAAAACTCACCAAGAATCTCCTCATCTGCCATTCTTCCATCGCCCTGCCGCAGTACTCAGCGCCCTGTTTCTTCTCTACAACCTGCCATCACGCAAAGCAATCTCGGGGTAGTCCAGGCTCGTAGGATCGAATCAGCGAGTTAGCGGCCCTGTTCCTACCGGAACCTCAGGGAGTACAGATCCGCATCTTTCATGACGAATCGCAGCCCCACCGGCTTCCCGGAAATCCGGCCCAGGGGCCTATCTGAAGTGGCCTTGGCATAACCTCGTTCCCAGCGCACCGTGTGCTCGATTTCGTCTCCCCAGATCAGCGGTGATTCCTCCAGAGCAAAGCCAGGAAGAGGATTTCCCTGGATATCCTGGATCTCCACACGGATGCTGCCGGCTGCGGAGGTGGCGAAGTTCAGCACCAGGTTGTCCCCGTTGAAGACTAGCGGTTTCGTGACAAGCTCGCCGCCTGCATAGCCCGCATGCACTGAGACGAATCCATCCGTTCGGAGCACCATCCGCTGCACGTGGACACTGGGAAAGGTGTAATGGCGTTGAAGGTAGAGAGAAATCTCGTCCGCTGCCGTAGCCACGACTCCGGAGGCAGGTGTATTGGCTCGATGAATCCAGTTTCGGGGGTGCCTGCCCGGGCGGATAAAGGCCTCCATGAAGGTCCGCTGCCAATGAAATCCGTCTCGACTGCTGAGAAGGACTACGTCTGAAATACCAGACCTCGGATTTACCCTGAACGGTTCCAGGGTGCGCCTGGGCACTGCGCGCTGCCGAGCCCGGTTGGCTTATGGTGTCCATCCTGGCCACCATCGCCACCTACTGGATCCAGGCACTTCGCTGGCAGTGCTACCTGCGCCCGGTAGGTCGCGGCCCCTTGGCCTCCTCCTTCAACATCCTGGTCATCGGAAACCTGGTGTCGACCGTTCTTCCGGGCCGGTTGGGGGACATCGTTGCGCGGGCCTTACTGATGCGCCGCTGGGAAGGGATCCTTGCGGTAAAGACTTCAGCAACGATCGAGGTGGAACGGTTATTTGACGTGCTGATGCTGATCGGCTGCTTAGCGGTCTATTTCTACTTCTTTCAAGAAGCCGACTCCTCGGCTGACTTCTCGGCAGCCTCCAGCACTGGAATCTTATTGTTCTTAGCAGGTGCCCTTGCCACCGTTTTTCTGGTCGTTCTGCGCTTCCAGCACCGAGCCGTTCTAGGCTTGCTGGAGCGATCACTGCAGCCGTTTCCCGGGCGCCTCCGGCACGCGCTAAAGGAGAGGGAACATGCCTTTGCCGCTGGCCTGGAGCTGTTCAGTGATCTCCACAACACGGCGCTGTCGATCTTTTCTACTCGTTCGCGCCCTGGTTGGCGCATGCGGTCGCTCTCTGGGGTGTGATCAAAGCAATGGAAATTTCCTCCTTTCGGCCCTCGGATACTCTGCTCATGGTCGGACTGGGGAGCGTCGGCATGGCCATTCCGACACCAGGGGACATCGGCTCACTCCACTACGCGCTATTCTGGGGCCTGGAGAGAATCAGCGACTCGCCCGACGACAGCCTGCGGGCCGCCGCGATTCTGTCCTGGGCAATCGGGGTCCTCCCGGTGACCCTTCTGGGATTTCTGGCACTGGCGAGGCGGGGCCTGCAGTTCATGGAACTGGTCACCATTGCCAAGCCGGAACGAGAGGATGGGGCGGGATAAGTCGGGAAGGCACTCGATCCTCTGGAGGCTCTCCTTTCCGGGGTTCTGAAGGAATATTCTGGTAGGAATTTGAGTCACAAATTTCAGTTCAGTCCCGCCCCCAGGAAGCCCTGGCCTCACTCGAGAAGGAAACTTCCCGCTATTGGGAAGATTGTGCGTCACTGCGTGGGAAAGAGTTGTCCGGCTCTCTCCTCGGAACCTGGTCTCATGTTGCTAACGGCTCAAGTCGTTCGCGGCTCTGTCGGACTTGCCTTCGTCACGCTGGTACTTCACCCGTTGGCGGCACCTTCGGAGGGCAGGAGACGTGTGACGTATTCTTGGAGTTTCAAGCTTAGACGAATCTGAAAAAGACGGTATACTCTGTGGCTGCATGATCGCCAATTTGGCCTTTGCAACAAGCAGTGTCAGATGCGATAAGGAACGTGCACCATCTAAAGGGTTGAGAGCAATTTAAGGATGGACTCGTGAAGCGATTCAAGATACGTAGAGGACTCAAGCTTCCGATCAGCGGCGAACCTGATCAGCGCATATCCCAGGGGAGAAGCGCCAAAACGGTCGCTCTCCTGGGTCGTGATTATGTCGGAATGAGACCCACCATGCTGGTTAAGGCTGGCGACAAGGTGACATTGGGTCAGCCTCTCGTTGAAGACAAGAGGAACCCTGGCGTCATCTTCACCTCTCCAGCTGCCGGACGGGTCGCCTCGGTCAACAGGGGCGAGAAGCGAGCCTTCCTCTCCATCATCATCAGTCGGGAAGGCCATGCTGCCGCCCAATTCGAGCGGGTCTCGTCCAACCAGCTCGAATCAGCGGGAGCTGACAAGATTCGACAGGTCCTGGTGGACTCGGGGATGTGGCCGGCTTTCCGCTCGCGGCCCTTCAGCAATGTGCCGGCCATCGACGCGAGCACCAATTCTATTTTTGTCAGTGCGCTGGACACCAATCCGCTGTCGGCAGATCCTGCTCTTGTAATCGGCGCACATCAGGAGGCTTTCCAGAACGGGCTCCGAGCCCTTACCCTCCTGGCGTCTTCGAAGGTCATCGTCTCTCGTGCGCCGGGCTCGGAAGTGGTCATTCCAGATCACCCGAAAATTGACGGCTTTGAATTCCAGGGACCCCATCCAGCTGGTCTGGTGGGAACTCACATCCACTTCATCGATCCGGTGGGAGAGAGGAAGACGGTCTGGCACGTCGGCTATCAGGATGTCATCGCGATTGGAAAACTGCTCACTACCGGCACACTTTGGACCGAGCGCGTAGTTTCTCTCGCAGGACCCATGGTCCGGGAGCCGCGCCTGATCCGGGCGCAGCTTGGCGAGTGTCTGGGAGATCTAGTCGAAGGCGCGCTGAAAGAGGGTGAGAGCCGCCTGGTCTCCGGCTCAGTCTTCGCGGGCGATCTGGCTGGTGTATCTCCGCTGAATTACCTGGGTCGCTACCATACTCAGATTTCGGTGATTCGAGAGGATCGTTCGCGAGTCCTGCTCGGCTGGCAGGGGCCGGGTTTTGACACCTTTTCGACAAAGAACGTGTTTCTGTCCAAATTGAGATTCGGCCGGGAATTCGACTTCTCGACAAACACCAATGGAAGCAGGCGCGCGATGGTACCCATTGGCATGTATGAGGGTGTGATGCCCTTGGATATCTTTCCCACCTATCTCTTGCGCGCCCTGGTTTCTGAAGATCTGGAAAGCTCGGTTTCTCTGGGGGCCCTCGAGTTGGACGAAGAGGATCTGGGCTTGTGTTCTTTTGTCTGCCCGGGAAAAACGGAATACGGCCCGCTGCTGCGACAGATGCTCACGAGGATTGCCAAGGAAGGGTAGCGAAGGAATGAAGCCTCTGCGGAATTTTCTCGATGGTCTGGAACCATCCTTCAAAGAGCGTGGGAAGCTGGAGAAGCTCTACCCTCTTTATGAGGCCCTGGACACCTTTCTCTACACACCCGGTGACGTGACTCCAGAGGCTCCCCATATCCGTGATGGCATAGACCTCAAGCGGATGATGATCACGGTCGTCGCTGCCTTGGTACCCTGCATCCTGATGGCACTGTTCAATACCGGCTATCAGGCCAACCTGGCTCTGCAGGAAATGGGACTCACAGAGACTATCGGTTGGCGGGCGGCGCTCATTGCCTGGTTGGGCGTTGGTTACGACCCGCAGAACTTGATTGCCGACGCAGTGCATGGAGCGCTTTACTTCGTCCCCGTGTTCCTGGTAGCCAACATCGTCGGCGGTCTAGCGGAAGGGACCTTCTCGATTATCCGAAAACACGAGATCAATGAGGGTTTCATGGTAACCGGGATGCTATTCCCCCTGATCCTGCCCCCGACCGTGCCTCTGTGGCAGGTTGCCCTGGGAATTCTCTTCGGCGTCGTGGTGGGAAAGGAAGTTTTCGGGGGCACAGGCAAGAATTTTCTCAATCCGGCCCTGACGGCCCGAGCCTTTCTCTATTTTGCCTATCCGGCCCAGTTATCGGGCAACGCAATCTGGACAGCCGTCGATGGTTTCAGCGGTGCCTCGGTCCTTGGCCTGGCGGCATCCGATGGAATGGCCGCCGTCCAGCAGCAGTACACGTGGATGGATTCGTTCCTCGGCACCATCCAGGGATCGATGGGAGAGACCTCGACCGTCGCCTGCCTGCTTGGTGCCGGCCTATTGATTCTCACCGGCGTTGGCTCCTGGAGAATCATGCTGAGCTGCTCCGCCGGCGCTCTGGCGACCTCCTGGATGCTGTACTCGATTGGCAGCGATACCAACCCCATGTTTGAGATGTCGCCGGCCTGGCATTTCGTGGTCGGAGGGCTCGCTTTCGGGATCGTGTTCATGGCAACGGATCCCGTTTCAGCAGCCTTTACAAATATCGGTAAATATTTCTATGGGATCTTGATCGGTTTCATGGCGATTCTGATCCGGGTAATCAACCCAGCGTTTCCAGAGGGGACCATGCTTGCCATTCTCTTCGGTAATGTCTTCGCACCACTGATCGATTACTACGTGGTGAAGGCCAATATTCGGCGGCGGGCAACCAGAACCCAGGTGAATTATGTCTAACGACACGGTCTCGAAGACATTTCTGGTGGCATTCCTGCTCTGCGTCGTCTGTGCGGTGGTCGTGTCCACCTCAGCGGTCAAGCTTCGGCCAGTGCAGCAGATCAACCAGGCCCTGGACAAGAAGAGCAATATCCTCTCGGCAGCGGGCCTACTAGAAGAAGGAGTGGATGTGGACCGGGTCTACCGGGACTCTATCGAGTCAAGAATCGTCGACCTCGACACCGGTGAGTACGCGGCCGGGGTGGATGCGGAGACCTTCGATCAGCGGAAAGCGGCCAGGGACCCAGCTCGCAGTATCGAAATAGACGAGGACCTTGCGGGTATCGGAAGGCGGTCACGCCAGGCTTCCGTGTACCTGGTCAAGAACGGCGACAAAGCAGGTCGCCTGATCCTGCCCGTTCACGGGAAGGGACTCTGGTCGACCTTGTACGGTTTCCTCGCACTCGACATGGACATGAACACGATTGAAGCCCTGAGCTTCTACCAACATGCCGAGACCCCGGGTCTTGGAGGGGAAGTGGATAACCCCAAGTGGAAGGCCCTTTGGAAGGGAAAAAAGGCCTACGGTGAAGATGGACAGGCGCGAATCGAGGTGATCAAGGGCAAAGTCGATGGATCAGCAGCTAGCGCCATCCACCAAGTGGATGGCCTTTCCGGCGCGACCATTACCTCACGTGGAGTGCGCAACCTGCTCCGCTACTGGTTGAGTGAGAACGGCTTCGGGAGGTATCTCGCACGAGTGCGACGAGAGGGAGTTTAACGCACAATGGCAAGTCAAATTCGCAAAGTCCTCTTCGGACCGCTGTTCGAGCAGAACCCCATCGCTCTACAAGTACTGGGCATTTGTTCCGCCCTGGCAGTCACTACCAAGATGGAGACCGTGATGGTGATGTGCCTTGCGGTCATCGGCGTACTCGCCTGTTCCAATTCGGCAGTGAGTCTGATTCGCAATCACATCCCTTCGAGTATTCGAATTATTGTACAGATGACCATCATTGCCTCACTTGTGATCGTTGCCGATCAGATCCTAAGGGCCTATGCCTATGAAATAAGCAAGCAGCTCTCCGTGTTCGTCGGCCTTATCATCACAAACTGTATCGTGATGGGCCGTGCCGAGGCCTTCGCCATGAAGAACGGTGTCTTCAACAGCTTTCTCGACGGTGTCGGCAATGGCCTGGGCTACAGCTTGATTCTGGTAGTTGTCGGACTACTGCGTGAGTTTTTCGGCTCTGGCGCCCTCTTCGGCCAGGTCCTGCTTCCCTTGACCACGGACGGCGGCTGGTACAACGCCAACGGGTTGATGCTGCTTCCGCCCAGTGCGTTTTTCATCATAGGAATATTCATCTGGGTTCTGCGTTCGGTGAAGACCGAGCAGGTGGAGCACGAAGGATAGAACGGTGTTCGAAGAATACTTGAGCCTCTTTTTGAAAGCGGTCTTCGTCGAGAACATGGCGTTGGCCTTTTTCCTGGGCATGTGCACTTTTTTGGCAGTCTCCAAGAACGTGGAAACCGCTAGCGGGCTGGGGCTCGCGGTAATCGTGGTCCAAACCATCACGATACCCATCAACAATCTCCTCTATCGCAACGTCCTCAGCGAGGGAGCGCTGACCTGGGCGGGGCTGCCCGAGACCAACCTCTCATTCCTTGGACTGATCACCTACATCGGAGTGATCGCCGCGATGGTTCAGATCCTGGAGATGGCCTTGGACCGTTTCGTACCATCGCTCTACAACGCCCTGGGGATTTTCCTTCCTTTGATCACGGTCAACTGCGCGATACTCGGAGGCTCCTTGTTCATGGTGGAGCGCGAATACGATTTCGGCGAAAGCGTCGTTTACGGTTTCGGATCGGGTTTCGGCTGGGCCCTGGCCATCATGGTACTGGCGGGCATTCGCGAGAAACTCAAGTACAGCGACGTCCCCGAGGGGCTGAAGGGCCTGGGGATTACCTTCATCATCGTCGGCCTGATTTCGCTGGCGTTCATGTCCTTTTCGGGAATCCAGCTATAGCCTGACATGGAAATCTTTCTCGGTGTTTCGATGTTTACGATTATCGTCCTGGCCCTGGTGACGGTAATCCTATTCGCCCGATCCAAGTTGGTTGCCTCGGGGAATGTCGACATCCTCATCAATGGGGAACGCAATATTTCCGTACCTACTGGCGGAAAGCTTCTCAATATCCTCGCAGACCAGAAGATCTTCGTTTCCTCAGCCTGCGGTGGTGGCGGAACCTGTGCCCAGTGCAAAGTGAATATTTTCGAAGGTGGCGGCGACATTTTGGCCACGGAAAAGGCTCATATCAGCCGCGGTGAAGCGAAAGAGGGCTGCCGCCTCTCCTGCCAGGTGGTGGTCAAGCAAAATCTGAAAATCGAGGTGCCGGAGGATGTCTTCGGGGTCAGGAAGTGGACCTGCAAGGTTCGATCCAATCACAACGTGGCGACCTTCATCAAAGAGCTGATCCTGGACCTGCCCGAAGGGGAAAACGTCGATTTTCGCGCGGGCGGCTTCATCCAGATTGAGTGCCCACCCCACACAGTGCGCTACCGAGACTTCGATATCGAAAAAGAATATCGGGATGCCTGGGATGCCTTCAATCTCTGGGATCTTGAATCGGTCGTGGAGGAAACAGAGTACCGTGCCTATTCGATGGCCAACTTTCCCGAAGAAAAGGGCATGATCATGCTCAACGTGCGGGTGGCCGTTCCACCACCCCGCACCAACTTTCCCCCAGGAAAGATGACCTCCTACATGTTCAATCTTAAGCCGGGAGACGAGGTCACCATCTCGGGCCCGTATGGCGAGTTTTTCGCCAAAGAGACGCAGGCGGAAATGATCTTCATTGGCGGCGGCGCCGGGATGGCACCGATGCGATCCCACCTCTACGATCAGTTCCGACGAGTTCACACCGATCGCAAGGTCAGCTTCTGGTACGGTGCCCGCAGCTTACGCGAGGCCTTCTACTGGGATGAATACGATAAGCTGCAAGCGGAGAATCCGAACTTTGGCTGGCACCTGGCGCTCTCGGAACCCCAGGGAGAGGACAACTGGGCCGGCTATACCGGTTTCATCCATCAAGTCCTCTATGACAACTATCTCAGGGACCACGAGGCCCCGGAGGACTGCGAGTACTACATCTGTGGACCTCCAATGATGAACCAGGCGGTGTTCAAGCTACTCGATGATCTGGGTGTCGAACCCGAGAACATCGCCTACGACGATTTCGGCGGCTAGTCCCTCGTGTTGAAGCCTCTACTTGGTCTCCTGGCGATGCTGGGGGCCGCCCTTCTTGTTCTCTTCTGGAAGCCCACCTACGAAGCGCTGCACATCGGCAACACGATGGGGACGACCTATAGGGTCAAATGGCTGAGCAACCAAGGGACGGAGGGCACCCAAGAGATTCGTGCTGGCATTGACGACCAGCTCGAGGACATCAATCGCAGGATGTCCACCTATCTGCCCGACTCCGAGCTTTCGCGGTTCAATCGCTCATCCGATAGTGATTGGTTCGCAGTCTCCGTGCCAACGGCAGAGGTGGTCAAGGAGGCGCTCCGGATCGCTGATCTTACCCAGGGGGCCTTCGACCCAACCATCGGACCTTTAGTCGATCTCTGGGGCTTTGGTTCTGGCGAGGACCGGATCGAACCTCCTTCGGATCAGGAGATAGCTGCCACGATCAGCCGGATTGGATTCGAGCGGCTGGAGCTAAGAGGCGACGCCCCGGCTCTGCGAAAACAGGCCGCGGATCTGGAAATTGACCTGTCGGCGATCGCCAAGGGCTATGCGGTAGATCGGGTCGCCGGCTTCCTGGCAGGCCATGAAGTCGAGAATTTCATGGTCGAGGTAGGCGGAGAGGTTCGGGCACAGGGTCAAAGCCTCGCCGATAGGCCTTGGAGAGTCGCCGTAGAACGGCCACATATTGACAAACCAGTCGCTCACCGAGTGCTTCCACTATCCGACCTGGCGATGGCGACCTCGGGTACTTATCGCAACTACTTCGATGCCGGAGGGCGGCGCTACTCTCACACCATCGATCCAGCCAGCGGATGGCCGATCGACCATCACACCATCTCGGTCAGCGTGGTCCATCCCTCTTGTATGACAGCAGATGCCCTCGCGACAGCCCTACTGGTCCTGGGAGCTGATAGAGGCCTTCGGCTTGCCGAGAAAAACGGCTGGACAGTTCTTTTCATCCGCGAGAAAAACGATAGAATAGAAGAGATTAAGACGTCGCAATTTCGCGGCCGCTTTGGCAAACAGCCATGACTCTCTACTTGATCACATTCCTATTCTTTGGACTCGCAGTCGCAGGCATGGCGGTGGGTGTAATGGTCACGGGCCGTCGCATCAAGGGAAGCTGCGGCGGCCTGAATAGCCTGGTGACTGACGCTTCGGGCAGACAGAGCTGCAGCATCTGTGGAGCGACCTACGAAGAACAGGCTGAGGGTGGCTGCGGCGAGGAGAGTCCAAGTAGATCAGCCGTTTGACAGAGTCCTGGCTGTGAAGGAGCGGTGGCGGGTTAAGATGGGTTAAGATCCCGCCTCGCTATCGCTTGGAGCGTAGGACGACTTCCTTGTCATCGCCCAGCGCAATTTCGAAGCTTAGAAGATCGAAGGCTCCGAGTCGATTCCAGCCCTTGAGCTCATATTATACCGGGTCGAAGGGGGACTTCCCAGCCGCTTTGCTTGAGCTTCCCACCCACACTCTTGGGGCCCTCGAATCGACTGATCTAGCAGCGCTCGTCTTTCTGTGGCGAACCGTCATCTTTGAGATAGCGGACGGTTACATGACCCACAGGAAACTCGATCTTGAAATCCTGAGAATCCTCCTCGCTAAGCACAAGGCCCTGGTGCACATAAGGTGTGAGCTGATCTGGACGGTGGAGATTATAGATCCCGGGCAAGGCACGGACGCCATTGCTCCATCCTGCCAGAGCTCGTAGTTCTGCCGAAAATCGATACCGGAGTCCGAAGCGTACCATCCTGATGCGTGCCTGCACCGTATGGACCATCTTGAACAGGAGTTCCTTGTGCTCGCCGTCGCCAAGCGATTCGGTTACGCTGAGCTCGTTCTCCCGGTTGGGACGCGCCCTGAACTCGTATGTCCCGGGGCTGACATAGACCCTATCTTGGGCCCGCAAAGTGGACGCCTTCTTGCCGCCTTGATAGGCGGTTATCAACGAACCTCGGTCTTTCTTCCCCTCCTCCAGAAACTTGGCCTGGACCGAAGGGGGTTCTGTGACGACGACCTCTACCAGGGTCTCTCCCCCTGTCGGAAACCCGGACGGTCTGGGTAACGGGTAGATAATGCTTCGCCGTTCTAAGTATGGACGCCCACATCGAGCCTGATCCGTCGAAGATGATATAAACACCGTCCTGCAGCGCTTGCTGAGCCCTCGCCGGCCCCAGAGCCAAAAACGACGTAAACGCCAGCAGCTTGACAGTCAGTACGCTTCTCCCCATCTTCCCAGTGTCCTTCCCTTGGTCCGATTGCGTCTTTTCGATCCTCTCCATGCTACTACTTACGGTGCTCACCTCACAGGAGGGGTCAAAAACCAGGGGAGGCTGAACTCGCAACTCCGAGGAATGATATGCCTCGCGGGTGTTGGATTTTTACAACTTCCCTGGCTTGGACGGCTGATATAAGATGCCTGCGAACCTCGACGGTCTCTTGGGCTACTACACCAATACGATATGAGTCTTTTCGACAGCTCCGGCGGCGGACTCGCACCCATCGACTGGATCATCGTCGCTTTGTATGCCCTTGGTACCATCCTCCTGGGCGGCTACTACTCCCGTCGTCAGATTAGCCTGGAGGAATACTTTACGGGCGGCGGCAGGATGAATCCGACGCTAATAGGGGTCTCCCTGATGGCCACTTCCTTGAGCAGCATCGGCTACCTTTCCATTCCAGGAGAAGCCATTTCCAAGGGTCCAGCGGGACTGGCAAATATGCTGGCCCATCCTTTTATCTTCGTGGTGGTTGGCTTCATCTTCATCCCTTTCTTCATGAGGACCCGGGTCATCAGTGCCTACGAGCTCCTGGAAGAGCGGCTGGGTCTGGGAATCCGGATGCTAGGGGCCGTGCTGTTCCTCCTCTTCCGGTTGGTGTGGATGTCGTTGCTGGTCTTTCTGGCCGCCCAGGCCCTGGCCATCATGATGGGCCTGGACGAGTCGTGGGTACCTTGGATCACTCTCATCACCGGATTGATTGCTGTCACCTACACCTCGTTGGGTGGACTGCGAGCCGTCGTCGTCACGGACGGCTTCCAGACCCTGTTCATGTTGGTAGGAGCGCTTCTGGTGATTGGCCTTGTGACCTATCGGATGGGTGGGATCGGTTGGTTTCCGACCACCTGGCCGCCCCACTGGGATGAGCAGCCCCTGTACAGTTTCGACCCTTCCGTTCGTCTGAGCATCCTGGGCACCATTTTCTCCACCTTCATCCTGACCTGCTGCGGCCTGGCAGGTGATCAGACCAAGATCCAACGTCTGATGGCGACCACTGACGCCAGGGCTGCGCGGCGAGCCTATGCGACCAACCAGATCGTAGGGATCGCAGTGGTGCTGACACTCTGGCTGGTGGGATTCGCGCTTCTGGGGCTGGTTCAGAACAACCCCGAACCTCTCCCCGCTGGACTCGATACCGGAGCCAACGGCGACAAGGTCTTCCCCTACTTCATCTCCTATCTGTTGCCGCCGGGCATCTCCGGGCTGGTAGTGGCAGCCCTGCTGGCGGCCGCCATGTCCAGCATCGACTCAGGGGTAAACTCCATCACGGCGGTAATCGATCGGGACTTTCTGCACCGCTTCGGGAAACTCCCATCCGACCCCAAGATCCAGGCACGTTGGGCTAAGATCCTGGCCTTCGTTATCGGGGCTGTGATCGTCTTGGGAAGCGCCTTCATGGGGGGCGTTTCCGGCAACATCTGGGCGATCACCAAGAAAACCTCAGGCTTGCTAATGACCCCCATGTTCGGTCTCTTCTTCTTCGCCTTTTTCGTGCCCTTTGCCCGGCCCCTGGGCGTCGCGGCGGGTGCCATCTGCGGCCTGACTACAGCGGTGCTCCTCGCCTACTCTGGCGCTATCTTCGGGAGGGACCCGATCAGTGGAGCCGATCCGGTGAGCTTCATGTGGATTGCTCCGGGTGCTCTGGTCGTGAACCTGACTGTCGGAACCGTAATCAGCTACGGCCTGCACGTCTTTCGGGGAAGGGTTAGCAGTTAGCAGTTAGCAGTTAGCAGCGAATACTATGTCCGCTGAACTATTTAGACATCGTACTGCTCCAGAATTGGCCGACATGCCTGCTCGCCATATTCGTTACCGAATGGTTGCCGTCACCACCTTGATGTCGGTTCTGCTCTACCTCGATCGCTTCTGCATTTCCTTTGCCGAGGTTTTCATCAAGGAAGACCTGGGCCTAACGGATACCCAGGTGGGCTGGATGTTGAGCGCCTTCTTCTGGACCTATGCCCTGGGCCAGGTTCCCTGCGGATGGTTGGCGGATCGGTTCGGCGCCCGAGTGATGCTAACAATCTACATTCTCCTCTGGTCCCTGTTCACGGGGCTGACAGGGGCAGCCGGCGTTTTCAGCGCCCTTCTGGCAATGAGATTCGGATTTGGATTAGGCCAGGCAGGAGCATATCCAACAAGCGCCAATCTGGTTAGCAAATGGATTCCCTTCTCGGGTCGCGGGTCGGCGAGGGGATCAACCGCAACTGGAATCTCGCCTTTCTCACCTGTGCTGCCGCGTTCCTGATTGCGGGAATCGCGGCGCTCGGGATGAATGCGTCCGTCCCGATAGTCCCTGAAGACGAAAGCGAAATCCGCCCAGCTTGAGCATCAGCATATCCCTCGCCCACAAAATTCATAGATTTTCGTAGCGAGGCGGTGACAGCGCCGTCCTGGCAAGGCTTGCGACCGAGACCACACGTGGCGAACCTCCGCAGTCGCACCCGTTCAGTACCTCGAGGAGGGCGACCGAGCGCAACGCAGCCAGGGGGGATGATGGCGCCGCCGCAGTAGAACACTTGTGGATTATGCGGGCTAAAGTCCCGTCGGGTTGAGGTCGAAGAAGTCCATGAGAACTCATGCAGCAACAGGGCCTCCAGAATTTCTCTCCTCCTCCCGCCAGTGGCTTGGAGAGCTTCCGAAGCGCCGTCTGGTCCCGTCTGAATGACGAGACACTCGAACTGCCCCTGTTACCAGCCGTAGCGGGCCGGGTTCTGTCTCTAGCCCGCAGTCAAGACACTCGTGCAGCCGAGCTAGCCCGGGTAATCCATTCCGCCCAGTCCCTGGTCAGCATGTGCTGAAGGTTGCGAACTCCGCGGCCTATGGTTGGAACGCACAGATAGTTTCCCTGCAGCAAGCCGTAGCTCGATTGGGATTCGAGCGGATCGCCGAGATTGCATTAGCAGTTGCGGTTGGCGGTCGCCTCTTTGCACTTGACCGGAGGAAGGCCGAACTCCAGAAACTCTGGAGCCATTCGGTGGCGGCGGCCTTCTGTGCCCAGGAGGCCGCCTGCCTACTGAGACGCAATACTGAAACAGCGTTCTTGTGCGGGATGCTCCACGATATTGCTAAGCCGGTCGTCCTAGAGGTCGTACAAACCGTGGAGAAATCTCTAGGTTCAGAGCTCGAATCCGAGGCCGCCGTTCTCCTCATGGAGGAGTTCGGGGGCAGAGTGGGTGCCCAGTTGGCCCGGGAGTGGGGATTGCCCGACCAGGTGCAGGAAGCGATTGCCTGCCGGTACTGCTATGAAAAGGCCTCCCACTATCCCGATGAGGCGAAGACGACCTGCCTTGCCGACTTGCTCTCGGATCATATGCTGAATGAGGCCCCTGACGAGGATGTGTGGACCTGAATCTCTATCCAGACGATGTGGACTCCTTGCTTTCCAAGAAGGAGTCGGTTCTGGAAGCCGTCGAATCGATGAAGCTATGAAGTCCTCAGACCACTACGACATTCTGGTCATCGGGAGCGGGCCGGCCGGTCAGAAGGCTGCAGTTCAAGGAGCCAAGGCGGGCAAGCGTGTGGCGGTGGTCGAGCGGGACCGAAACGTCCGCGGTTCCTATGTCCATACCGGTACGATACCCCAGCAAGACCCTCAGAGAGAATGCGCTGCAGCTGGACCGATATCAGCGCAGCAGCACAATCTTGGAGTGCAAGCTCAGAGAGGATCTCAGGGTGGACCACCTGATCGGGCGGATGCATCAAGTCGTCGAGTCCCATGTGAGCTTCATGAGTAGTCACCTTGAACGAAACCACATCCAGCGCCATCTGGGCCGGGCACGCTTCGTCTCGGAAGCAGCCGTGGAGGTGATGTCTCCCAACGGATCGACCCAACGCATTGGCGCCGACGTCTTTGTAATCGCCACAGGATCCAGGCCGCGTATCCCCCGCCCGAGATTTCAGTCGACCACCAATACATCCTGGACAGCGATTCCATACTGTCCATGAACTACCTTCCCGATTCGCTGACGGTCCTCGGCGGCGGCATCATTGCGTGCGCATATTCCTCGATCTTCCAGCTCCTGGGAGTTCGAGTCACGGTCATCGACCGCTCGAAGCGCCCCCTTCACTTCTTGGACCCTGAAATGACGGAGGAGTTTCTGAAAGGCTTTCGAGGGAGTGGTGGTCGCTTCTTGAGCGATCGCCGAATCAGCGAGGTAGGTTGGGACGGGGTCTCGAAAGTGAATGTCGAGTTAGTTGATGGAGACAAGATCGAGAGCGAGAAGATGTTGGTCGCCATAGGACGACAGGCCAACCTGGACGGACTCGGTGTAGAGAGTGCCGGTCTCGAGGTGGATCGTTGCTGCAAAACGTCCGTTCCCCCTATCTACGCCGTTGGAGACGCTGCCGCCCCCCCGGACTGGCGTCCTCGGCGATGGAGCAGGGTCGGCGTGCTGTCCTTCATGCCCTTGGGTTGGGGAAGGACAGCAACGACGAGGCGATCCCAATGGGCATCTACACGATCCCCGAGATGGCCGCTGTGGGGATCACAGAGCAGCAGGCAGCCGATCGTTTCGGCGGCGCCCTGGTTGGTCGGGCACGATTCTCTGAGGTGGCACGCGGACAGATCTCAGGTCTGACGGTGGGCTTTCTGAAGCTAGTAGCCGACCCCCGGGAAACGGTTGCTCGGCGTCCACATTGTGGGCGAGGGCGCAACCGAGCTGATCCACCTGGGTCAAATAGGGCTCCTCGATGGCGGCGGGGTAGATTTCTTCGCGGACAACATATTCAATTTCCCCACGCTTGCCGCGGCCTATCGAGTGGCCGCTCTGGACGTAGTCAACAAGCGCTCCATTCGGGCCCAGATCGCGCGCGATTCCTCAGCTGAAACTTCAAGAATACGTCGCACGTCTCTAGTCCCCGGACGGCGCGTCGAACGGGCCCTGTTTGCCGACAGCATCAACCTACTTCCGCAAGACTAGAACTAGACTCCCCAGACTCTTGTCACGACCTGAGGATGAACTACCAGTACGACAAAGCCAAGTCCGTCAGAGCCGCGAACGACTTGAGCCGTTAGCAGCATGAGGCCAAGTTCCGAGGAGAGAGCTGGACAACTCTTCCCCACGTAGTGCCGCACGATATCGCCTATCCTCAACCGAAGTTTCGTTCTCGAATGGGGCAGCACAGCTGGGGGGCGAGACTGATCTGGGACTTCTCACGGCCGGCTCTGATTGACAGCATTCGGTGTCGCTGCTAACTTACATTTCCAAGCTATGGATTGCCGAGTCTTCCTAGCAGCCTGCGCCGTGATGGTGCCAACTTTCGCTCCCTCGTTCGGCTCTGACGCTGCAACAGCAGAGTTCTTCGAAATGCGGGTCCGTCCGCTCCTAGCCGACAACTGCTACGCCTGCCACACCAGTGCAAAAAAGGGGGGCCTTCAAGCAGATTCAGACGAAGGTCTGCGGCGGGGTGGCAACTCGGGACCCGCTGTCCTTCCCGGGAATTCAGCGGGGAGTCTGCTGATCCAAGCCGTTTCCCAGACTCACGCGCGGCTGAGTATGCCTCCTCAGGGCAAACTTTCCGCCAACCAGATCGGATATCTGAAAGCCTGGATTGATGCCGGTGCCGTCTGGCCAGAGACCGAGGAGAACCTTCTGCACGCCGCCGAGACCGCTAGTCACGTCGTCCCACCCGAGCAACGTGCTTTCTGGTCTTTCCAGCCTGTTCTGGAGCCCTCGCTGCCAATCGTAAGAGACCGTAGTTGGTCCAAAGCCCCGGTCGATCATTTCATTCTGGCGAAGCTCGAACAAGGGGGCCTCGAGCCAGTACCTGCGGCGGGTAAGAGGACTCTTATCCGACGAGCCAGCTTTGATCTTATCGGTCTGCCTCCCTCTCCCGAAGAGGTGGAGGCTTTTCTCGCCGATGATGACTCACAGGAAGCCTTTGGCAGGGTAGTCGACCGCCTCCTTTCTTCGCCCCACTACGGAGAACGATGGGGACGTTATTGGCTGGACCTCTCCCGCTATTCAGATGGCCGGATTGGAGCAAGAGAAGATACACCCTATGCCAACATACACCGCTATCGGGACTGGGTCGTCCAGGCCTTCAACCAGGATTTGCCATACGATCGCTTCATAAAGGCTCAGTTGGCGGCGGACCTGCTGCCATCCGAAGGGCGAGATGAGCTGCTTGCCGGTCTCGGTTTTCTGGTGCTCGCTCCCAATCAGGACGATCTGGTCGACGTCACGGCAAGGAGTTTCTTGGCTCTAACCGTAGGTTGTGCCCGGTGTCACGATCACAAGTACGATCCCATACCCACCCAGGACTTCTATTCCCTGAAGGGCGTCTTCGCCAGCAGCGAGGTTTGGGACCATCCGCTGGTCGAGGAGCAGGTCGTCGAGATCTACAAGAAGGCCGAGGAGAAGGTCTCAGATCAGAAGGATTTGATCCAGAAATTCATCGAGTTTCAGTCGAAACAATTAGCCGACATTCTGCTGGAACAGACCTCTTCCTATCTGGTCGCTGCCTGGAAGGTGAGTCGTGCACAACAGGCCTCCGCCCAGGCTGCTGCCGTGGAAGCACAACTCGACTCGGAGGTGGTAAACCGTTGGATCAAGTACCTGGACCAGACAGAGAAGGAACATCCCTATCTGGAAGACTGGGAAACGATGTTGGCCCGAGGAGGGACCCTTCAAGAAGCCCGAGATCTAGCGGATCAATTTCAAGAGATCGTCCTCACGATAAACCTTGAAAAAAAGGAGCTGGAGGATCGGAACTACGTCAAGCTGGGAGGTGCCAAAGGGGCCTCCGACATGGGGACCCGCCAGTATGCCAATCTTGAGTTTCTCGACCTCCAGAAGTGGTATCTGTGGAGAGATCTGGCAGCGGAGCCACATCCCAGGGGAAGCTTCAGGTTCGAGGGTGGAGTGGCGTACTACGGCTCCGAGGAGGGTCTGGAGATCAACCGCTTTCTGACCGGCGAATGGAAAAGGCACCTGGACCGAATGCGGGAGGAGCTGAAGCGGCTGGAAGAGGCATTGCCTGAACCCTATCCTTTTCTGCACGGCTACCGGGATTTGGAGAAGCCCAAGGATCTCCGCATCGCCATCCGCGGCGACGAAGACAACCTTGGCAAAGTAGCCCCCAGACGATTTCTACACGTCCTCAGCGCAGGAGTCCCCGCGGCCTTCGGCCAGGGCAGTGGACGTCTGGAATTGGCCCAGGCCATCGCCAGCCCGGAGAATCCGTTGACGGCTCGGGTGATGGTCAACCGCGTCTGGCAGCATCACTTCGGAGAGGGAATCGTCCGCACTCCCAGCAATCTGGGCCGGCTGGGGGCGAGGGCGAGCCATCCCGAACTGTTAGATTATCTGGCGGCACGATTCATTCAGAGCGGCTGGTCGATCAAGGCCCTTCACCGAGAGATCATGCTTTCCGCTACCTACGCTCTGAGTTCGCAACACCGCCAGGAGAACGCCGAGAAGGATCCGGACAACCGTCTTCTGTGGCGGGCGAACCTGATCCAGCGGCTCGACGCCGAGGCCTTACGCGACACCATTCTTTCGGTTTCAGGAAAGCTGGATCGCTCCCTGGGAGGTCCGTCAGCGCCCCTGGACATCGACCATCGCCGCCGCACCCTTTACACCGTCGTGAGTCGCACCAAACCCAACCCGACCCTGACGATGTTTGATTTCCCCGACCCCAACAGTCACAGCGCCAGCCGAAGCATCACGGTGGGTCCTATGCAGAGGCTTTATTTCCTCAACAGCAATTTCGTGATGGACCAGGCAGCAGCGTTGGCTGAACGTCTAAAGAGGGAAGCCCCAGGCGGCCCCCGGCCACAAATCCAGCACGCCTACGCCCTGCTCTACGGCCGCACGCCCACAGCCGACGAGGTCCAGCTGGGACTGGACTATCTGGGGGACGGAGAAGAAGCCTGGCCCACGTATGCGCAGGTGCTCCTCGCCTCCAGTGAGTTCAGCTCGGTGCCGTGAACCGGGCACAGCTCTCACTGACTTCGGCACGTTTCAGCCTGGAGGGGATTCCCAGTCCTCAACTCTCAGCCGCACAATCCGGGAGAACTCGAGGGGTGGCCGACTTTCGCGCTCGAGGCGATCACCCTTCCAGAATCCCACGACTTCATCAAAGAAACCGGGAGGCCACTGCTCGAAGATTTCCTCCTGAACCAACTGCGCCAGGGTGTCGAGAAACGCTCAATCCGCTGGCTTCGGCCTTCTCTCTGATTCGTCTGGAAAGCGATTCTGCTGCATAAAGGTGGAGCTGGAGCATGTGGAGCTGTGGCATATGGAACATATAACACATGTATGTGCATGTATGTGAATCTCTGCCCTCAGGCTTCATAAAGCTTGTGGTTTAAGGAGGTCGCTTTGGTCTCCGGTCCGAAGTTCCTCGTCTTCGAGGCCTTCGGCTCGAAGGACGGCAGCCTAGAAACCACCGTCACGATCCGGATAGGCACCGTGACAGGTTTCGAAGATTTGTGTAGAATTCAAACAATACTTTGTCCGATGTAGGATCTTCGTATGAATCGACGTGAACTTCTGTCTCTCGTTGGCGCTGGCTTTGGCTCAGTTGGACTCTCGAGTCTTCTGGCGGCAACCTCTCGCAGCTCGTCCCTCGCCGTGCGGGCTCCCCATTTTCCTGCCCGCGCCAAGCACGTGATCTTTCTTTTTCTTAACGGCGGCCTTTCCCAGGTAGATACGTTCGACCCCAAACCGATGCTCGACCGGCACGACGGCGATCCGCTGCCCGGCCCCAAGATCAAGACCGATCGGGCTTCGGGGAACTTGATGAAGTCGCCGTTCCGGTTTCGCCAGTGCGGCCAGAGTGGTCTCCACGTTTCAGAGATCTTCCCTCGGGTCGGCGAAGCGATCGATGATTTCTGTGTCATCCGCTCCATGCACTCGGATAATGGGAATCACGAGCCCTCGCTTCTGCTGATGAGCTGTGGGCATCAGCTTCCGGGACACCCTTCCATGGGCTCCTGGGTTACCTACGGACTGGGATCGGAAAACGAGAATCTTCCGGGTTTCGTGGTGCTTTGTCCCGGCAGCCCGACCGTTGGGCCTCCCCTTTGGTCTTCGGGTTTCCTACCCAATTCCTTTCAGGGAGCACACATCCGCAACAACGAGACGGAAACGGAAAAGCTGGTTCAGAACATTCGCAACGCGACTCTCGGTCCAGACGATCAGAAAAGACAGCTGAGCTTGCTCGATCGCTTGAACCGCTCCTATCTGGGGCGGCTGGGACAGCAGCCGGCTCTGGAGTCGAGCATCGAGGCAATGGAAATCGCCTTCCGGATGCAGACGGAAGCTCCCCGCGTTTTCGACATTACCAAGGAGAAAGAATCCGTCCGATCCCGCTACGGTGAACACGACTTTGGTCGCGGTTGCCTAATGGCGTTGCGGCTGGTGGAACACGGGGTACGCATGGTGCAGGTTTTCTATGGGGATTTTCAACCTTGGGACAGCCACGACGACATCATGGACCACGGCCGGCTGGCTCGCCGAGCCGACGGACCCATTGCTTGTCTTGTCGAGGACTTGAAGTTGAGAGGCCTGTTCGACGAGACGCTGATCATTGTGGGCAGTGAGTTCGGTCGCACGCCGATGATCCAGAACAGTGGCTTGGAGAAGATCGGAAGGGGCCGTGATCACAACGTCCACGGTTACACCACGCTATTGGCGGGTGGAGGGGTCAAGGGCGGACTGGCCTATGGTGCGACCGATGACTTCGGCTTCAAGGCCACCGAGAATCCGGTCCACCCCAACGATCTGCACGCCACCATCTTGCACCTTCTCGGCCTCGACCACAAGCGCCTTACCTACCGCCACAGTGGTCGAGACTTTCGGCTGACCGACGTGGGCGGCAAGGTCCTTCGGGAGATCTTGTCCTAGCTGGCTCCATTCTGATGCCCTTTGCGCGCGGGCGAGGCGTCGAGTAGAAGGGCCGCACAAGTCAGCAGCACCGTGCTGCCGGACCAAAACCAGTAGCCGTCACCCCAGGCGCTCAGGTCCAGGCGTGAGAACCCGTCGCCCAGCAAGACGCTGAAGGCCATGATCGAAGCAGTCCCGCCAAGACACGCCGCCAGCGGCCAACGACGCTTCGCCACGACGATGACCGCAAGCCAGTAGACACCATTTACCAGCCAGCCCACAGCCAAGGAGCCCTGAGGCAGAGGAATACTCCGTAAGTGAACGCCAGAAAACCGGACTCTCCAAAGCGCCCGGTGCCAACTGGGAGAGCGAACGTAACCAGGTAGAGTGCGCCGCTCGACCAGAACATCGGCTTCGCCACCGAAAAAGTGTCGAGTCTCTGCTTCGTTTTCGAATAGGGTTTGGATACCAGTGTAAACATTTTTCCTCCATTCCTTCGACCCAATCGAGGGTCACTCAGAGTGTTTTCAGATACTCAATTCATGCCCTGCGGTTTTCGTCGGTCTTGATCCGCGACCAGACAGCATGACCTTGATTTCCGTGGCCGGCTCTGTCGGCATTGAACCAGTTCCGATCATCTCGGAACTTTCGAAGAAGTTCCGCCTCACCCAAATGGATGAACTGCGTCGGGTAGAGCTGCTGTCCCACTCGCTCGGGGTCGAACCGCCGTGCCGCCACCACACTGAATATCTTCGGTCGCTCTGCTTCGGACCCCAATAGATGGTAGAGGATGGGAACACTGCCATTGTGGAGATACGGAAAGTTGACCCAGACCCCTGTGAGGGGCGGCGCGGCATAGCCTTCACTCTTCTGAAGATCACCGTGATCGGCGATCGGGCTCTCCTGGGTGCGGTTTCGGAACTGGCCCACTGCAATCCCTTCCTGCCGGAGCGCATCGATCTGGAGCGATCGGTACTCGGTCCGGAGTTTCTAGAGAGCGAGCCGGTCTGGAGCATGCAGGTCGATGATCCGAAGAAGCCGCGGGCGAACTCATGGAGGGTTCACGAGCACGTCGAATCATTGGTCGACCTGCTGCGCCAGGGCCTGTTGAAGGGGGTGCCCATCGGCCATCAGCTTGATGTCGGGCCCCACCACGTCACGCACCTCAGCCGCGGCGGCGAGATCTTGAGCCATCGGATTGCCGCCGATCCTCATCTTGAGGGCAAGCAAACCGCGGTCGACAAATTCGAGAGCCTCTTCCGGGTAGTGGTCCACGGGGTCGAGTCCTTCGGTATAGTTCAATGACGAACCGTAGGCGGGGACCTTTTCCCATAAGCGTCCACCGTAGAGTTCTGCGATGGGAAGGTTCAGAGCCTTGCCCCGCAGGTCGTCCAGGGCGATATAGATCGCTCCGACAGCCCAGCCATCTCCAAAATTATGCCCCCAGAGTTGCTGCCAGATTTCCCTGTTCCGGAGTGGATCCCGCCCAATCAGCAGGGGCCCGAGCTGCTCTTCGATCAGAGCCCGAACTCCCGCCCGTGCACCGGTCTTGCCCCAACCAACGATCCCCTCGTCGGTACTGATCTTTACCAATACCACTTCCCTGAAGGGGTACAGAAGAGTGGAGGGCCCCATCGCCTTCGGCAGCCTATGTTTGAGGAAGTAGGTTTCTACGGCTGTGATCTTCATTCGGGTTCCTCACCTTGTGCGTTTGTTAATCATGCACAATTCAGGGGAAATTATAGCCGGCCGTTCGCCACTTCAGCTACAGTTGTCTCATCATCCGGTGTGATCAGTCGGATTGGCTCGTGGGTCGGCATTAGGTTACAGTTTCGCAGGGAGGAAAAAGTGGACAGAAACTCCGAGAAGCTAGAGACGAGGGTCATCCATTCAGGGGAACTCAAGCCGCGCATCGGGGGTGCGGTGAACATGCCGATCTTCCAGTCGGCAACATTCGAATACGCGGGAGAGAAAGCCTATGAGGATGTTCGCTACGTTCGACTGAGCAACACCCCTAATCACCTGGTCCTGCACCGTAAGCTTGCCAACCTCGAAGGGGGCGAGGCCGCGGTTGTAGCCTCTAGCGGAATGGCTGCAATTACGACTGCCCTGCTCACGGTCCTGTCGAGCGGGGATCATCTTCTTGTGCAGGAAGGACTCTACGGGGGGAGCCACAGCTTCATCACGGAAGACCTCGGGCGGTTTGGTATCAGCCATGACTTCATCGACGGTGATCGAGCCGGCACCTGGGAATCCAAGCTGCGGCCAAACACGCGAGCGGTCTACGTAGAGTCGATGACCAATCCCTTGATTCAGGTACCTGACCTCCGGGCAATCGTGGATTTTGCGCGTCGCAAGGGGCTGATCTCGATTGTCGACAACACCTTCTGTACGCCGGTGAATTTCCGGCCTCTCGAACTGGGTTTCGATCTCTGCGTTCACAGCGCCACCAAATACCTGAACGGCCACTCTGACATTGCGGCGGGAGCGGTAATAGGAAGTGAGAAGCTGCTCCAGCAAGTCAAGCGTCAACTCGGGCACCTTGGAGGAATGCTCGATCCCCACGCCTGTTTTCTACTTCACCGAGGCCTCAAGACCTTGGTCCTGCGGCTCAACCATCAGAACCGGAGCGCTCTGGAGGTTGCCCGCTTTCTAGAGAGTCATACGGCCGTCGCCTGGGTCAACCACCCGGGGTTGGAGAGTCATCCCCAGCATAAGCGGTCCCAGGGCCTTTTCTCTGGGTTCGGTGGAATGCTGAGCTTCGAGCCCAGAGGTGGCCTGGAAGCCTCGAATGCGTTCCTAGAAAAGCTGGAACTGCCCTTGATCGCTCCCAGCCTGGGAGGTGTTGAAACTCTGGTAACTCTTCCCGCAACAACTTCTCATGCTGGGATACCACGGGAAGAACGCCTGCGACTGGGGATTTCCGACTCCCTGATCCGCGTTTCGATCGGCATCGAGGCCACAGAGGACCTAATCAACGACTTTCGCCAGGCCCTCGATCTTGATTCGGTTCCTGGCAGCAGGTAAATTGGGTCCCAACCTTGCTACACTCCACCGCAGGGAAAGGAGTCAATTTGACGAGAAATCCCAGTATTGTGCATACGGACTGGAGTGCTCTTACGCCTGGCCCGCAGGTTCGGCACCTGGAAGTTGAGGGATATGTCGTTCTGCCGGGAATGCTGACCCCGGACCAGATCGCACAGCTGCATGCCGAGTTGAAGCCAATCCCCACGGAAAGCCCAGACTACACCGACAAGAAGAGAGCTCACAACGACATCCAGTGGGCCGGTGGAGCGATTACCGAGCTCATCGCCAACCCCCCCATGATCGCGTGGCTGGAGCGTCTCTTCGGTGACCTGCCGGTGCTCATGACCTACGATTACTCTCGCTCCGAGGCCGGATGTCCAGCGATCAACCTTCATGCTGACGGGCAACCTTGGGGATCAAAGATTTTCGGAGCCGAACAAAGTTGTCCGCGCTTGGTGCGGGTCTTGTACTACCTCCAAGATCTGACGCCTGAGCGTGCTCCCTTCAGGGTCGTGCCCCGGTCTCATCTGAGCTTTCACAATCATGGGAATCCGTACTTGCGCTACCGTGAGCATCCGGAAGAGGTGATGGTCACCTGCTCGGCTGGCTCTGCTTGTTTGATCAACCAGAATGTTTTCCACGGAAACTTTCCAAATCGTACTGGGCAGGCTCGCGAGATGCTCGGTTTAGCCTATCGGCCACCCTGGTCCGGTCCATTTGAACCTGTAGAAACCTGGTCGGAGAAGCAGCTTTCGGAAGTTTCAGATGCCATAAAGCTCATCATGACCGACCGCAACCGCCGCATCTGGCTACCCGATGCAGGCAATGTCCATCCTGATATGCCCGCTGAGGCTGAAGGCATCAATCCCAGCCGCTGGGACTCGCCGTGAGACTCTGAGGCCGAATGGTCCCGCGAATCGACCTAATCAGTTTCTTGGGAGGAGTTCACACATGAAGAGAATAGAGTTCCTAAAGGTTGCTGGCAAGGCCTCGGCTGTGTGCACTGTCCCCTTCGTGTCCGGCGCTGGTCCAAGCCGGGAAGATACCGTATCGACACTCTGGAGCCTCGGCCGGTGAGCCCCTTCAATGTTGGTGGCAAGGCACAACTCCTCATAGAGCGTCTGCTGGTCAGGGAGTCCCCGGGAGTTGGCTTCGCGCTCCACCCTGCTGAAAAGCACCCATCCAATCCGGGGGGGGTGCGGGCAGACCAACCCTGGGAAGGATGGCGCTTGGAGATCGACGGCAACGTCATCTACGACGAAGAAGAGAAGATCTTCAAGATGTGGTACCTGGGAGAAGGAGACGACCATTTTCCCTTTGAGTATCCTACCCTCTACACGGCCATCACGGGCAGGGATGCCCGTGCCACTACAGGATACTGAAGTTTCTTTCTCGCATGGGGCCACCACAGCCAGCGTGAGGGACCGACCAGACACCCCAAGATTACGAACGCCTGTGCGATCAGTAAGAGACACCGTGGCCGAACTTCCGTGGATCGATCACGACATGCTTGATGCTTCGGCGCTTCCACGTGTAGCTGACATGAACCAGGCCGTCCCCGGTCTGGACTACTGCCGGGTAGGAATACTCCCCTGGCTGATCCTCCAAGGTAAGGACCTTGGCCCAGCTCTTGCCATCCTTGGATATGGCAACCTTTAGCGGTGATCTACCCTTGGTGGTGGGGTTGTAGACCAAGAGCTGCCGTTTATCCTTCAGCGTGACGGCATCAGTTCCAGAGTTTGGATTCGGCAAGTCCGTCAACGTCATTTCACCCCACGTCTTGCCCCCGTCACTCGACCATGCTTCCCAAATCCGGCCCTGGCGGCTTCGGCCCAGCGCCTGTAGCCGTCCCCCGGGATGCGTGAGGATGCTCGGTTGAATGGCACTGATTGCTACTCCGTCGTTGATGGGCTGGGTGCGCGACCAGGTGCTACCCAGATCTGGGGTCATCTCAAAGTGGACTCGCCAGCCCTCGTGTTCGGTGCTGGATCCAGAAAGAATGGTTCCGTCCAGCAGCTGGATGGGTTTGTTCTTGACCGGACCGATTCCGACGTCGGGTAGCCTGACGCGATTCTTCCAGGTCTTCCCTTGGTCTTCAGAAATCATCATCTCGCCCCACCACTGCTGGGGAGTGGCCCCCACCTTGAAAAAGAGCATCAGGGGCCCGGTCCGAGGTTGGAACAGGACCGGATTCCAACAGGGATGGCGCTCGGTGGAATCGCCGTTTGATTTGTTCTGGATGCCGTTGGCGACCTCGATCGGTGTCGTCCAACGATCCCCAATCCGGCGCGACAGCCAGATGCCGACATCCGGATGCTTCTCACGCGTGCCACCAAACCAGGCCGCTATCAGACCCTCACTGGTCTGGGCGAGGGTGGAGGCATGACACTGAGGAGTAGGACGTGCTTCGAGGGCGTAGATCAAGCCGCCCTCCAAATACCCGGGCTGCTCCGGAATCGATTCGGCCCCAAGGCTCCCGACATCGGTGAAGAGCATCACTAGACAGATCAGAAGGATTCGGTGGGCGGTACTAACTCCGGCGTTGATGGCCTGTTCTTCTCGCATAGTCTGAAAATATCCTATTGGTTTTCCCTATTGGATCGATCGTTACCCTGGCTACTTCGTCTGGCCTCCCAGGTTTTTCCACCAGCGGAACTCTCGGCCCCGCTCATTGACGGCAGCGATGTCGAGCCATCCGTCGCCGTTCAGGTCTGGGGTAATCACCTGCACTGCCTTGATCCAATGTTCCTTTAAGGCATGTTTTTTCCAACGGTCGCCGAAATCTTCATACCAGGCGATCTGTCCCCGATCCCCGAATCCGGTAGCTATGACCTCCAGGTCGCCATCCCGATCAAGATCGGCGGGGACTGCCTCGAACCCTTCCCAGAATCCCTCGTCGATAATGTGCTTGAACCAACGGTCGCCCCGTCCGGGAGTGCCCACATTTTCATACCAAACGACCTGATGGTTGCTGGGATGCTCGCCCGCACCCAGTCCCCCTGTCATGAGGACGTCGATGTCCCCGTCGTGATCCATATCCGCCAGGGAACCATGCATGGGGCGACCCCCTGAATCTATGACATGTCGTTTCCAGGGTCCTGCAGTCGGATTTCCACTGTTCTCGTACCAGAGGACCAGGCCCGCTACCCGTGCGGTACCCAACAGATCCGGGTGACCGTCGCGGTTGAAGTCCCCGGCGAGGATGGCCCGGGTCTCGTCCAGCCCCTCGTCTACGACATAGGAGGGCCACTCTTCGTCTCCGGGGGAGCCGGGATTGCGATACCAGACAAAGTTGTTCCCAAGCCGCCAGCTGGAGGCCGCCACGTCCAGATGTCCATCCTTGTCCAGGTCCACGGCCACGAGGTCGTAGGCGCCGAGCAATCCGCTATTGCTTATAGGGTGTCGCTTCCACGATTCCAGTTTCCTGGGATCACCCTCATTCTCGATCCAGAAGACGTCTCCGAAGAAGTTATCGATCCCCACCAGGTCGGGACGCCCATCTCTATTCATGTCCGTCAACTGGTGCCGCTCGAAACGCCCATTCCAATCGGTCTTGGCGATCCAGTGGCGCTGAAATGTGCCGTTGCCGTCGTTTTCGAACCAGTAAATATCGTTGTGCTTGCGAGAGCCGGCGGTGGTGCAGTCCGAACTGCTCATGTCCAGGTCTCCATCCCCGTCTAAATCGGCGGCGGCGATAGCGTAGCCATAAGTGTAGTCGTTGGAGATCAGGTGTTCCTCGAATTTCAGACTCTGCGCCAATAGGGGACCAGCCAGGAACATCGGCCACACAGCAATCGGACCCAGGACTCTGGGTATCTGTATCTTCACAATTCCTATCCCGCAGACTTCGCGCCTGCTTTTTGCATCAACAAGTCGGTTACCGCCGAAACGGAGCGGAAGTTTTCTTCGATTAACTCATCGAGTTCCAGATCACAATCGAAGCGCTCCTGGCAGAGGGTCACGATGACCACGACAAACAGCGAATCCACGACCCCGGCTTCGGCGAGATCGGTATCGTTCTGAAGAAAAGCCTCATCATCTAGCCCGCTTTCTTCGATGATCAGAGCTCTCACTGTGTCAGCTACCTCGTCACGGTCCATATCGACTACCTTCTCTTGCAGATCGGGAGAGTTCGGTTCTGCTCCGCTAGAATACCGCGCTGAAGATCGGATTGCACAACATGATTGCTGCAGTCTCCGGATCGGCAGCGTCCGAGACAAACCTGAGCCAGTTGGATTCGGACACCATAAGGTTGTAGCTATAGAATGGGCTGTCGGTGCCATAGCAGACTCGTCTCGGGGATTTCTTCAGCAGTGTGGCCAGATCGGCGCGAGTGCCATCGGCGTCTCGCGCAGCAGCCTCTTGCCAGCTCGAGACGTCGAAATAGACGTTCCGAGGAACGTTCTGATTAACAGTGAAGGATTTCCAAAGTTCGAAGCCACTGTGGCCCGCGATAAAGGATGTCTTGGGGAATGCTCTCGCCAGCCCCAGAAAAGCATCCGGCTGGGAAGATCGATCGCTGAGAACGTCTACCGTCCGTCCTACCTGCACCACTACCGGCAGCGCACGCTGCGCTGCTGACTCCACGACGTGACGCGTGCGTTCATCACCGAGAGTTCAGTCCGCGGTGGAGTGCAGTTTAAGACCTTGCGCTCCAAGATCATCGAACGCCCAGCAAATCAGCTCGCTCGAGTGCGGTCGGCGCGGATCAACGCCCGCGAAGCCAATCAAGCGATCCCGGTGATTGTTACACGCACCTAGAATTTCGCGGTGGATCTGCCAGAGATCGGTGGAGGGCTCGCCTAGGGCAAGTCCCCAGTCGAGAACCAGAATGGCGCGGATCAACTGGATCCAGGCCTACATCGTCTACATTGCAAACCAGACAAGCGGGAGGTCAAGGTCGGGGGGCACCAGAGCAAGGCTGCGTCGATGAAAGAGATTCTCATGGCTGCCTGGAATGTCATGGGACCCTACGACTATGCAGCCGCGAAGCCCCATGCTCAATCTACCGATATCGCGATTCAGTTTGGCCTGGGCAAGTTGGATCCTGACGTCGTTTCCCAGAAGATCATGGAGCGCTTTCGCGAGAGTGAGATGCCGGGGCTTGACGACGAACTCCTGGCGAAAGTCAAAGCTCTCCCTCCCGGCGACGGTGAGATCGTGATGGATCTGATTGCGCCCCTCCTGAGTCAAGCCGAGAGATTCAAGCTTGGCGATCTGTCCATCAGGGGCATCCCCTCCTACCCCAACCCTCGCGGACCGGGACATGAAAACATCCCCATGGGATCGGTGGGCCTGGGCGCTTCCAACACCGTAGCCATGGCTGTTCTGCATCAGTACCTGGCAAAGCGCGGTTACGATGTCCCCCCCGGACCGCCATTTTTAGGCGCTGATTGGGGACGCTGAGACCGATGAAGGCAACTCTCTTGAGATGCTGAATGCGGCGATGGAGTTTGAGGCGTACAACATCACTCATGTCGTCGATTACAACCGACAGTCCCTGGATGGTAATCGGGGCATGTTCCACTACCGGGAGGCGAAGCGGCGGTATGTGGGTTGGAATATCATCGAATTGCGCTGGGCCCGGAAGATCGAAGCAGAATTCAGGAAACCAGGTGGAGGACTCTTCCGGGAGCTGCTGGGGCAGCTGTGTCTAAAACTCAACGAAAACGACAGTGACCAGACCCGGCTCCAAGACTATCTCAAGAGTACCAGTAGCGAAGACCTGTATCGCCTGTTTACCGATCTAGGAGGCCACGATCTGACCCTGCTTTCTGAGGCCATGGTTCGGTCCAAGGCGACTATCGATAAGCCTACGATGATTCTGGCCTGGACCATCGCCGGTCATGGCTTACCCGACATGCCGGGGCGGCCCAAGAATCATAGTCAACTCCTCGCCAAGGAACAGATGGATCGTTTGAGAAAAGAAGGCGCCATCGAGCCAAAAAACCCGCTGGCGCTTTTCGATTCGGGGACAAAGGAGGCCAGGATTCTGCGGGAGATGAGCGCCAGAATCGACCAACAAGAGCGCGCCAACGAAATCAAGATCAAGAGCACCAGTACGCCCTTTGAACTTCGCCTACCCACAGAATTCCCCGATCGGTTTCCTTTGCCCGACCTCCAGAGTTGGATCCCAACTCAATTCGGTTTGAATCAGCAGATTGAAGCGCTCATGCGAATCGCCGAGACTCCTGAGGCGGAACTGACCCCGGAAGAGAAGCCTTGGAAGCTATTCGCAGACCAATTTGTGGTGTTCTCACCCGATGTCATGACCTCAACCCTGCCGGCGGCTGCGAGATCTGTCTTCGGTAAGCCGCCGGCTCCGGACGAAAGACGGATTATCGAGCGAGCGAGAGAACAGTCCGGACTCGAGTTCGACGTGGGACTCGAGCAATCCTGGGAAGGACGTCACTTACAACCAGGTCTGGCCGAGATGACGGCCGTAAACCTGGCTGGAGTGTATGTGGAATCATTGAACTTCACGGGGATTCCCCTCTACGCCCTGGCAGTTGCCTACGATATGTTTCTGCTGAGGCGCCCTCTCGATATCTGGTTCTATCTTCAGTATTGGCATGCACCCGTCGTGGGAATCGGCACTCCATCGGGAGCAGGACTGGCTCCAGAAGGCGGACTGCATCAGTCCATGATGTCCCTGATCATTGCTCTGATGATGCCCCATACCATCACCTGGGAACCGGCCTTTGTGGATGAGCTCGAATTCATCTTGGCCGACATCATGAAACGGCGGATGTCAGGGGAAACCAAGGAGCGGATCATTACCTATCTTCGCGCTTCAACGGTTCCAGTCTACCGCCGAGATCTGAGAATACGATTGGCTCAGCAGAAGCTGTACCAGGAGTGGATCAGATTGAATCAGGGACCCGAGAATCCCGGGGCCGTACAATGTCTCCGAAAACGTCGTCGATGTCCTGCCCAGCGGGCCGGCCGTGAACGAGGCTCTGAAGGCCTCGGATCGTCTATTGCAGGACGGCATTTTTTCGAACGTTGTCGTGGTCACAAGCCCCCGTCTTCTGGTGGGTCGTCTAGGGCGACTGTCGAACTCGGCGGAGCCCGGTTTCAACCTGGAGCATGATGGCCAGGATTACCGCCATCTCCGGCGACTCATCCCGCCCGAAGAAAGAGAGTTCGCCCCCATGATTGGGGTGGCGGATGGATCTTCACTCCACCTTGCCCTGGCGGGCAGTCGCCTAGGCATGGGTGCCGGTACCGTCGATCTCGGCATCGAGAAGAATGGGCTTTCAGTCCGAAGCGTGGAAGAGATCTACCAGTACCATCGCCTGGACTGGAGAAACATAGTGCCCGAGGCAATCGAACACATCGAGCAAGGCAGCGCATCAACGCCCGCCTCGGAGTCCTTGGACCGGGAGCTCGAGTGGCTCAAAGGGGAGAGCACACCCCGAGGGTGAGCAGTGATGCAGTGAGAAAACAGCTGCAGCCAACAGAGCCGCGAGCGACCGGTCAGCAGCACACTCTCCCCTGGACGCAGCTAAAAGTTTCCCGCTGAATGATCCGCAAAGGGAAAAGCCCATGACCTCCACTGCCTGCTTCTGGAGCACTCCACCTGAGATCCCGAAACTTCTCCCCGATGAGGTCCATCTGTGGCTGGTCCAACTCGAAGGGCAGGATCTGGAGCCCGAGAGCTTGCGGGAGACGCTTTCACTTCAAGCGACATCGCAGACGCTCTATCGTCTGCCGGGGGATTCTCCGGGAGCTGATCGGAGCCTATCTACAGAAGGATCCCAGTAGTCTCCGATTTAGGTACGAACCGAAGGGAACACCCGTATTGGATGAGAAGTCGGGCGAAGGGCTTAGATTCAATCTATCCCATTCGGAGGGGATCGCTCTGCTAGCCCTGACGCGCCGGCGTAAGATCGGTGTCGATGTCGAATTTCTTCGATCCATCTCAGACGCCAAGCAGATTGCCGAGCGTTTCTTCTCTCCCCACGAACGCGCCGATCTCCAAAGCGTTACTCCGCAGGACCAGACAGTAGCTTTCTTCAACTGCTGGACACGCAAGAAGCCCTATCTGAAGGCGCGCGGAGAAGGGATCAGTAGAGGGCTCGACCAATTCTGCGTCTCTCTCGTCCCGGGAAAACCTGCCGGGTTGATGAGTGGCCCCTGGGATTCAAGGAAGTTGAACGTTGGTCGATGCTGTCGCGGCGGCCTGATCCAGACTATATCGGGGCGTTGGTGGTGGAAGGGAAAGACTGGCAACCCAGATATTGGCAATGGACGGGCTAGTGCTCCCCAACCGATTCTCCATAGTACGAGCCGGATTCGGGGTCCTCGTTTCATGGTAAGATAGAGGTGAACAAAAGGTGAAAAGAAAGATAGCTCAGAGACGCCAGAAAGACCCGAGAGTGATTCGTGGGCGGGGTGCGCCAGAGAATCCGCCGAACCGCAAGGACCGGGTTTTGAATCGAGTGCGCGACGGAAGGGATGGGAATCTATA
>CAUZIZ010000004.1:0-72673 GCA_963579905.1 Acidobacteria bacterium UBA6911
TCGGGTTTGGGATGATCGGGGCCCCACACGCTGCTTTCCTCTGAGGTCAGAAGAGGCCAGTCCTCCTCCACAATCGGCTCCTCCAGGCCAAGGCCAAGGTGCCTGTTCAACCACGGATACATCAGGGCGCGGGTCACATAGTTGTAGTTGTGGGGAAAGTGCACGAGTGATTTACAAAAGACCCGATCCCTGGCGCCGTAGAGTGAGTACAGGGACTGCAGCGCGGGATAGCCCTCCGACATCATGGCCTTCGTCCAGTCGTTGGCCGCCGTCATGCCGAGCGGTTTGGGAGCGAAGAGAGCCGCGAGTTCGACGTTACCGGTGCCGATACGCAGAAGAGATGCGTTCTCGCAGGTGCAGCCACCCTGCATCGAGGTGGACACCATTCCTTGCGGAAAAGCGACAATCGGGCGCGGGTCGATACCGCCTAGCAGGATCGTTTGAGTGCCGCCGCCGCTCCCACCGGTAACGGCCAGACGAGATTCATCTACATCTGGGAGGTTGGCCAGAAAGTCCAGCGCTCGGATGGAGTTCCAGGTCTGCAAACCCATGATCGACTGCATTCGCAGTTCTGCCTGGGTGCTGAAGAATCGCCAGCTCTCCCTGGTATCGGACCCCGGTCGCGGCTCGTACACGCGATGAGCGACTTTGTACGGTATTTGAACGCTGTCAGCATATCCCAGCATGTCGAAAATAAAGGTCACGCAACCCATGCGCGCTAGCTGGGCGCAGCGAGCCAGCTTGGAAAACCGGCCGGAGCTTTCGAACCGCTCACGTCCCTCGACGATCAACTGCCGGATCTTGTCCCCATGATCCTGGAGACGTCCGCCGTGGCCATGGGGGCTGAGGACCCCTGGAAAGGGGCCGCTCTTGCCCCGGGGACGAAACAGGAGTCCGGTGACGAAGTGTCCGGGAAGGCTTTCAAAGTAGACCTTGTCGACCGTAAAGCCCTCCCGCTCCGTACGCCCGTAGATCTTGGGCTTGAGATCTGTCCTCTCCGGCATCGGCCAAAGGCCGGTTGAGACCAGAATCCGACGCTTGAGCTCACTGGCACGCTTCTCCCAGGCTTCCTTCGTCGACGGTGGCGAGAAAGGAAAGTAACCATTGAGATCCTTCAGTGCCCCCAGCCGTCGATCATGCGGGTGCTTGCCGGGAGCAAGCACCCGGGGAGGCTCGGCGAGGGCGCTCTTCCCAGCAAGCCCTAGACTAAGCCAGATCGCAATCAGTGCCAGAATTGTGCCTGACTTCATAGTCGTGCTCCAGGCCTGGAAGGCCTCCCAGGATGAAGGCGATTTCTCGCTTTCAGGCGTTCGGATTCAGTCGTACCCAGTAACAGCTCATTGAATGGTTGCTTCCCGCGTAGTAGACAATTATCACGTCTCCGTCAGGCAGGACTTCCGCAAACGGGAGCCCGAAGATCCACAGAGACATTTCTCCCAGGAGCTCACCGGTATCGTCCTGCGGAAAATCCTGAGAGGAAGGTTCTTGGTGGGTGTAAAGAACCACCTCACTTGCGGGATCAAAGGGGGCATCGATGTCAGCGGATAGACGAGCACGAATAGAATGCGTCTGGTAACGGTCTACCCACGCCAGCACGACCCGTCCGTCTGGAAGCATTGCGGGGTGGGCAGGCTGGTCGGGAAAACCCAGATCCTGAGCCGCGGACCAGGTCTCGCCTCTATCAGAGCTGAGGCGTCTGTGAACGTTCAGGTATTGGCGGGTCTCATTGTCATACGTCCACAAGAACGTCACAATCCGCCCATCGGCGGCCACACCGACACGCTGGTCCCAGTTGAAGATGCGCCCACTGAGATCTTCGCCAACAACGATCGGCTCTCCCCAGCTCAGCCCTCCGTCGAGGGAGCGGAAAAAGACGACCTTCTGATACCACTTAGACGCGTCCCGATATGTCTTGTTGGACTCGATGCTAAGGCCCAGACTTCCGTCTCCCAGCTGGAAAACAGGACTCGTCAGGCTGGGTGGACCAACCTCCTCAGGCATCGGAACAACCCGCCAGGAGGACCATGTATTTCCTTCGTCGTCTGACTCGGCCAGCAGAATGGCCATCGGAAGACAGCCCTCAGTCTTCGGATTGAAGAGCCCTTGACCGGGATAGGTCTGGCGATCGATCCACATGCTGGCGGCCAGGAGATTTCCCGGCGAAGTCTCGGTGAGATAGCAGATCTTTAGCGTCCCCTTCATTCCCTCGATCTCCGGTGCCGTCCAAGGACGGGTTCGGGTACTCCAGCTACGGCCCCCGTCATCCGACCGATAGAGCTCGGGACATTCATCGTCTGCATCCTTGCTAGAGCCGGCACGGCATGTGCCCAACAGTTCACCGCTGCTGAGCGCGACCAGAGAGGGGAAAGTCATCACGGCGCGATCGGTTCCAGGAACGCCCTGGGCAAGGATTCCTCTCTCTACGATTTTCATGATGGACTCCCACTCATGGCATCAGGCTGACGTCGACTAAAGGGGGCACTTCGACACGATCTCACGACAGGTACTCTTCCTCTCTAACAATCATGGTTTCGTTCGGGATATTGTTGCAGAGTTCCCAGACTTCCGAAACCCAAGGCCTGGCTGAACACTCTGTTGGAGCAGAGTTTCCCATCCGGACCGAAGTTTCTTTCTCGAATGGGGCCAGGGCTTCCTGGGGTGATGCTAGCCTGAAACTTCATCGGATGGGAAATCATGCAGGAGCAGCCGTTTGACAGAGCCGTGACTGCGAAGGAGCGGTACCGGCATACCGATGCCGGCAAAAAGGACCCGGCAGACAATGACCCAAGGACCCTCTTCTTATGGACTCGCCAAATGTCCCGATCGGTGATCGGGTCCCGCTCCCTCACGGTCACGGCTCTGTAAGTACGCCGAAGCAACAGCGAGGCGGGATCTTAACCCTTCCAATCGCCAAGGGCTTTTGCGACACCCTCTATTCTGGATCATTCGAAGTTTCTTTCTCGAATGATCCGGTGCAGCCAATAGCGGGCCAAGGGTAGTCGGAAGAGGCCCTCAGAACGGATGGAAAGGACGAATTTCCCTTTCCTCCTCCAAGGGAACAGGCGAGCTGATGAAAGAAGCGGACCTCGCCTTATGATAGCCAGCCCAGACGCCTGAGTACGCACTCCTCAAGATCTTCCAGTACAACCGGGAGCTCACCTTCCGAAACAGAAGCCATCGGGAGAATTCGAGAAAACGACTCCGCCAGATGACATCTATGGCCCTGCAGGAGTGGACGCGCCTCCACTTTCGTCCAGTTCCATGTTTCAAGGCGAAGTAGACCGTGTTCTTCAAGATCGCATGCCAATTGACATCGAACCGGCTCGGTCGGTTTGGCCCGGCAGCTGACAGGTGAACGACTCTTGCTCGAGGATTATGTGCAATCTGCCAGCCCGCACCGATCAGACGCCGGCAGATGTCAGCCTCGTCGTGGTAATAGTCAAACTCCTCGTCAAATAGACCGATCTGAGAGAGCGCCAAGCGCCGAAATCCGCAGTTCGTTCCCATGACGCTATTGAATCTGGAGCCATTAGGATGGTTGTAGTCCCCCTGCTGGGTTCGGACAGGGTCCACTCGCCCATAGCTGTCGACGATCCCGTAGGAGAAGTCCACTCTCCTGGGATTCACTCCGTAAACGAGTCCGCCGACCCCGCCAACTGCAGCGCTGCTGTCGAAGCTTCCGGCCAGCTCCCTAAGACAGTCTCTAGAGGCCAAGGCATCATCGTCAATGAAGGCTACGAACTCTCCGCCGGAAGCATGGAGTCCGAGGTTGCGGGATCTGGACACATTCCGGCTCTCCGTCGTACAGATTTGTGCCCTGGGAAAGAGATCCAGGACCCTCACCGTGTCGTCGGTAGAAGGACCATTGACGACCACTACTTCGAAATTGGAGTAGTCCAGCAATTCCAGACGGCGAAGACAACTCTCCAGGTAGTGCGCCCGATTGTAGGTGATGACTATGATCGAGAAGGAGGGCTCGGAGCTCATTTGGATATTCAATCTCTTAGATAGTGTATTCTACCGACGCGGGTCAGACAGCCGCTCGAGTTAGCTTCTCGCACCAGCCACAGCTTACTGCTTCGCCTCTGACCTGAGACTAGGTCGGAATTGGAATGGAGCTACGAGTTCATTCCGATCTACGCCGAAGGTAGGCGGTAGCTCCTGGAGTCTGGCAGAATTTCCTCCTGAACGATTCGGCGCCAGCCTGGAGGCTTCGCTAGCCAAGCACTCTGAGCATCACCAAGGAATTCTACTGCCAGGACACGCTTCGCAATCCGAGCTTCGCAATTCGAGAAGAAACTTTCCGCAATCCCAGCCAGATCCGTCCCCCAAGCTCCTATTCTTCGAGATAATCCTTCCTCGCGAGACCTACGCACGAGTATTTTTCTTTCTGGTCACTCTTAAAGCGCTCAGTTCTTGGCTTGTTTCCAGACTGCAACATCCCCAGGAACCCCTGTCGGTTCTTGCCATGTACCGCGCGTGGGCGATATTCAGCACTATCCAGCGATATCATCTCTTTCTCGACTGAATCTCGGTGAGAACATTGTCTTTGAGCATTTGCAGGAAGGATTCTCGTCGCCTTTTCCTCCCTTATTTCCCCATGCCCTGTTCTTCGGCTTGTTTGGCGAGCCGGGTTTCATCATTGCAGACGTCATCATCGCTTTGAGTTACTTCGTCGCGTTGTCTGCCCTTCTCCGACTCTTTGGAATCTCCGAGTCGTGGTCTGCCTGCACCAGTCTGCTTGTGGTATCAGATGTGCTCCGATTCGTTGCCCAAATAGTCGAATTCGCTCAGAAAAATCCGATCTTAGACGCCTCGCTCAAGTCTCTGTTCGGGCTGCTCTGCGCCGCCTGTCTTGGTTGCGTCCTATTCGCTTCCAGGAGTTCGTCTGCTTCCCAGCGGACCAGATTGATTCAGCGGGGACGGGTTGCTGCGGTAGCAACTGGGCTCCTCTATCTGACGAGCACCCAGTCGTCGCTCTGGTCCTGGCGCATTCCCAGACCGTTCGTCACTGAAGTGCTCTTCCTCCTCTGCGTGTTCTGCCTAGCGGTCGTCCTGCTTCGGTACAACCACCAAGATAGCAGACCTTGGATCCCCTGGTTCTGGTCGGCGATCGCTTTCTCCCTTCTCTTTCAGAGCCAACTCTATTCGGGCTTGTCAACCAGTTTGATTATTGCATCGGTGATGATCTATTCACTCTTGCTTTCTTTCAGAAGTTTCCGGGATTCAAAGATTGACCTCAAGAGCCTCTTTGTCTTTCTGGCCACGGCTCCAGTGGGATCCTGTGCTTCAACGAAGCACCTGGGAGTATGGTCCCTGTCGGGACCCGCTCCCTGACAGTCACGGCTTCTGCCACCTGGCGAAGGTTGTTTCGCTTCCTCGTGGTTGAAGTTTCAGCTGAATCGCTGCCGTCCACTCTCTCCCGGGTAGTTGGCCTCCACCTGCTTGCAATTGAAAGCCGTTCTCGGCACTGTTAGTGACGCAATGATTCACACCTTTTTTCGACTAATCACGATCGTTCCGCTGCTCTGTATCTGTCTATCTCTATCACAGGCCAGAGCTGGCAATCCCAATGCCTTGACGGAAGCGGAGGGGAAGGCAGGGTTCGCCTTGATATTCAACGGCCGGGACCTGGTGGGTTGGCAGCAGAACGGCAACTGGGTGGTCGAGGACGACTCTATCTTTCGTGCTCGAGACGGTGGCGACCTCATTTACCCCGCCAGGAAGATTCCCGACAACTTCGAACTCCGTTTCCAGTGGAAAGTGGCCGAGGGAAGCAATAGCGGAGTCTATTACCGTCCTGGCCAATATGAATACCAGATCCTTGACAATCAGGCTCACCGCGACGGCGAGAACCCGCGCTCCAGTGCGGCATCGCTGTACTTCTGTATGGCGCCTTCACACGATATGACCAAGCCTGTTGGACAATGGAATACAGCTCGCATCATCGCCAAGGGGACAGTGATTCAGCACTGGCTGAACGGCGTCAAGGTGATCGGCTTCGACTACTCCGAACCGAAGTGGGCCTGGAATGTAGAATTGCTTCGCAAACGGGGTGCCTATCTTGCTGCTCGTGGAGCTTTTTTAAAACTCCAAGATCACCGCGATCCGATCTGGTATCGCGGAATCAAGCTTCGTGAACTCGGAGCTATCGACACACTCGACGGCTCCCGGGTCATCCCCGCCAACATACCGGAGGCGATACTGCGGGCAGAACAGAAAAAATTGGAAGCGGCGATCAAGTACCGGGAAGAACAAGAGAAGGCCAAGTAGTGAGGAAATTTTCTCCCTCACCGGCGCTCGAACAGCTTCGAGCGGTGAGAAATCGAAACATCTTTCTTCACTTCGAAACCCAGAGCGCGAAACCCTTTTCGGGCCGGCTAGTCTTTCTCCCGTGCCATCCGGTTCAGCTCTTTCGAGCGTTCCGTAGCCGTTACTACCGCGCTGATGAGCATCGCCCGCAGCCCTCGCTCCTCCAGCTCGTGCACGGCCGAAATCGTCGTCCCTCCTGGCGTCGTCACCTGGTCACGAAGGGTAGCCGGATGCTCGCCGGTCTCGCGGACCAGTTTGGCCGCTCCCAACACCGTCTGAGTGGCTAGCGTCATTGCCACGTTACGAGGCAAGCCCATTTTCACCCCGCCGTCACAGAGAGCCTCGATGACCATATAGATGTACGCCGGCCCGCTGCCACTGAGCCCGGTCACCGCATCCAGGAGGTCTTCTTCGACCCGGACAACCGTTCCCACGGCACCAAATATTGCCTTCGCGACATCATAATGCTCATCCGTCACGGGATCACATCCGGCCACGGCACTGGCGGCTGCGTCCACGGTGGCTGCGATGTTCGGCATGACCCGGATCACCGGGTTCTTCTTGCCCAGGCGGTCTCGAATGTAGGTCGACTCGACCCCGGCCAATATCGAAATCACGAGCTGCTCGGAGCGAATGGAATCCCTAAGGGAATCGATCACGTCGTTGAGAACCTGAGGTTTAACGGCCAGCATGATGACCTCAGCAGCAGCCATATGGGGACCCGGTTGAGTATCTACCTGGACTCCGCACTCAGATCTCAGTTCCTCGAGCTTTCCGGTGTGGACGTCCACAACGGTAATCCTCTCTGGCGGCGCGAGATTGGCCTTCAGAATCCCCTTGATCAAGGCCGATCCCATGTTGCCACCACCGATGAGCATGATATTCTTGTTGAGCATCTTGATTTCTCGCAAAGCTGCTTACAATAGGGCTACACGCTGCAGGGCTAAACGCTGCACCCGCCGAGTATACCAGGATCCGCACACCCTATCGTGAAGCTGTGGAATCGGGTAGTGTCTTATGAGTCTAATAGGACAGGACCTGTAGGACAGGACCTGCAATCGGGGTTCGAACGGCTTGACAGCGGGTCGCTTGCAAGCGTAGTTGCAGAGCGTCGAAATCTAGCACTGGAGGTCTCGTCTACTGGGAGGGTAACGAGATGAAAGAGTCGGAGAAAACCACCATCAACAGACGGAGATTCCTGGGATCTTCAGCAGTTTCTACCGCCTTGACTCTGGGAGCATCCCCGCTGCTGAAGGCAAGCAGGGACGTACCGGCGGGTCCAGCCCTGAAAGCAGCGGGCCTCATCGGCTGCGGAGGACGTGGAACAGGCGCCGCAGTGGATCTGCTGAAATCAGCTCCCAACATCCGCATCACGGCCCTGAACGACCTTTTTCAGGACAAGATCGACGCCACCAGGAAAAAGCTCAAAGATCTGGACCAGACTATCCCAGATCGACAATGTCTCCTAGGGTTCGACGCCTACCAGAAACTCCTGGATTCAGATATCGATCTGGTCCTCATCGCCACGCCTCCCCATTTTTGACCTGCGAATCTGGCGGCTGCGGTCGCTGCGGACAAGCACGTCTTCATGGAAAAACCCACCGCCGTAGATCTTTCGGGAATCCGTTCGATTCTGGCGTCCTCCCAGGAATCGAAAAACAAGGGCCTTTCTATCGTTGCGGGTACCCAGCGCCGCCACCAATTCCCCTATATCGAGACCCAGAGGCGCGTGGCAGACGGAGCTATCGGCAAGATTGTCTCGGCAAGCTGTCACTGGATGCAGGGGCAGCTGTGGTATCGAGCTCAGAAGCCCGGATGGACTGGAGCTGGCTCTCATGGCGACCACATCGTCGAGCAGCACGTCCACAACCTGGATGTGATCCACTGGTTTACGGGAGAAATGCTTGAAAGCGCTTCCGGCGCCGGTGGACGGCTGCGTCGGGTCACGGGCAATCAGTACGACTTCTTCGAGGTCGACTATAGTTTCCCTTCTGGGGTAAAACTTCACAGCCGATGCCGCCAAATCAACGGCTGCCACAATGACGTCTCGGAAATGGTCGTGGGGACCAAGGGATATACCAACTGCCTCGACACGATCTACGACCTGGACGGCAACGTGAGCTGGGTCTACGAGGGGCCTAGACCTCGAGCCTACGTTCAGGAGCACACCGACCTGGTCACCGCCATCCGCTCCGAAAAACCGATCAACGAGGCCCGCCAGGTCGCCGAGTCCACCCTGACGACCATCATGGGAAGAATCTCAGCCTACACCGGGAAGAAGGTCTCCCGAGAGGAGATTCTTCAGATGGACCTGCGCCTGGGACCCAGCGAGTATGAGCTTGGTCCTCTGGCCTCGGATCCGGTGCCGATACCCGGTGCCCCAGCGGGACCCCCGAAGCCCGTGTAGGCCAAATATCTCCGATACCACTTCCTCAGTCCAGCACCGGAACCCGCTCTTCCGTAGCTTTGGTGTCCAGTCCGAAGTTTCTCTGTCGAGTGGCTCGACGCACGGCGGCTTGGAGGCCACCGCCACGTACGAACCATCCTCCCACCTCCGCTGAGCCGGGCTCCTCCCGAAAATCGCATTGCACGGCGGAGGAGAAAGAAAATGAAAGTCAAAAATCTTATCGGTGTGATGGTGTTGTCCATGATTTCGCTTCAAGCTGTCGTCATTCCGGGACGGTGGGAAAAACTCGACGGCCAACCGCCAGATACCCGGATGCTCGTGACTCTCAACAGCGGCGCACGCGTGGACTGTGCTCTAAAGAGCTCTGGACCACTTGATCTGACACTGACGGATCAGACCGGAGCTGAGAGGATCCTTCCGAAGTCAGAGATCCGCAAGATCGTGAGCGTCGGTCGCGTCGTCAGGGACAATGTCCTCAAGGGCACCTTGATCGGAGCCGCGATCGGTGCGTTGGCCGTCCTTCCTATTGCCACCATCATAAAGAACGAAACAGGTCAAAGAGAGGCGACACTGGCCGTCCCCGGGTATGTCGGGATCGGCTCAGGAATCGGAGCGGCTGTAGATTGGGTCATGAAAGAAAGGGAGGTACTCTTCCGCGCTCCCTGATCGGCATCACGGGTCTTTCCCGTCGTGGGGCAGGGCGAAAGCGACGTAGCTGTCGCCGGAGGGGGTGCCCATCTTGCCTCCCCCTGCGGCGATGACGATGTATTGGCGACCGGCAACCGAATAAGTTGCGGGAGTGGCGTAACCTCCGGCTGGTAGTTGAGTTTCCCACAGGACCTTTCCGGTATCCCTATCGAAGGCGCGAAATTTCTGGTCCCGCGTCGCTCCGATGAAGAGGAGACCGCCTGCCGTCACAATCGGCCCTCCGTAGTTCTCAGCTCCCGTCTGTGGAACTCCTCTCCGCGTCAGCTCCTCGAACTCACCGAGCGGCACTTGCCAGACGATGCTTCCCTGGTTGAGGTCAATCGCCGTCAATTGTCCCCAAGGAGGCTTGATGGCCGGATTGCCTTCCAGGTCAAGAAAACGGTTATAGCCAGTAAAAGTGTAACGGATCTTAGGTGGAGGCACCGCCCAGGTCGGGACTCTGGCCGGATCCGATCCCGAGAGGAAGTCGATCACCGCCTCGGTCGCCTGAGCCGAAAGCTGCGGCAACCCCAGCATCCGTCCTTTGCCTCGCCTGATTACGTCCCGAGTTTCGTCTCGGGGATAGATCTTTTCGAGTGGCAGCGGCGGATTGTTGCCGTGAGCATCGCCCAGCCTCTTGGACCCATGACACCCTGCGCAGTGAATTTTATAAACCTCGGCTCCGGGGAGCTCCGCCTCGTCGGTGCTAACCATCGTGAGAATCCAAGGGATCTCGTTGGAATTGACGTACAAACGTCCAGTGTAAGGCTCCGACGCCGCCCCGCCCCATTCCCCACCGCCATCGTAGCCGGGAAAGATCAGTGTCCCCTGGGTGCTGGGGGGTTCAAACCTATCGCTACTCCTGATCTGCCGGAAGCGTGCCAGCACCGCTTCCCGCGAACTCGGAGAGATATTGGTGACATCCGCCTCGGTGAAGGATTGGCGCGAGAACGGCGGTGGCTTCTGGGGGATAGGCTGGGTTGGCCAGGCTTCCTCACCTTTGAGATCGGAGGCGGGCACGGGCGTTTCCTCGACTGGAAAGAGCGGGTCCCCGGTTTCACGATCCAGTAGGAACACAAACCCCCACTTGGTGATCTGGGCCACCGCGTCCACCGATTGCCCGTCACGAGTCACAGTCACCAGATTGGGAGAAGCCGGAAGATCGCGATCCCACAAGTCGTGATGCACTGTCTGAAAGTGCCAGCGAAGCTCGCCCGTGCCGGCATCGATGGCGAGCACGCAGTTCCCGTAGAGGTTCTGACCCTTTCGACGCCCTCCCCAGAAGTCGAAGGCAGGTGATCCAGTGGAGGCAAACACAATCCCACGACGATGATCGACGGTCATGCCTGCCCAGGAGTTGGCTCCACCCGTGTACTTCCAGGCCTCGGGAGGCCAGGTTTCATACCCCGCCTCGCCCGGGCGAGGTATGGTGTGAAAGGTCCAGCGAATCTCGCCGGTGTTGGCATCAAAGGCTCGGATGTGGCCGGGAGCCGCTCTCCCAGGACCCTCCCCGACCCGGGTGCCAACGATCAAAAGATCCTGGTAGACAGCCGCCGGTGTCGTACTATTCAGGGACAGCCCCTCGAAATCATTAATACCGAGGCCTAGCCGCAGGTCGACCTGACCACCTTCTCCGAAGGAGGCTGCAAGTCGTCCGCTGTCAGCGTCCAGAGCGAAGAACAGATGGCCGACCGAGTAGAAGATCCGCCGAGCTTGATCGTGTTCCCAGTAGACAACCCCTCTATTGACACCGACAGAACCCAGATCCCTTCCCTCCCGAGGATCGAATGTCCAGATCTCTTTTCCGGTCGCCGCGTCCAGACAGAACGCCTTGAGACCGGGAGAGGTCGCGTAGAGACGACCTCCGATGATGAGAGGATTGCACTGGATTTGCGAGGATTTCGCGGCCTCGCCCGCCTGATAGGTCCAGGCCAACTCGAGCCGATCGACATTGTCGCGGCTGATTTGGGTCAGAGCAGAATAGTGTGACGCCCCAGCATCTCCCAAATAGACGGGCCAATCGCCCGGGTTATCGTCTACGGATCGATGACACGCTTCCGGAATCAGCAGAAACAGAGACAACGTCAGCAGCGCTGCCGACTTCCGGAGGCACGAAGGTCGGGAGGATACCCTCAACGAAGCTGCACCACCGTGTTGCCGCGTGAAGCTTCCAGCATGGCCCTACACACCTCGACTCCAGCGCGGCCATCGAGTGCCGAGCCCAGGGCTGAAGGCTTGCCCTCTATAGCATCCAGGAACGCCTGAATCTGTGACTTGTAGGCCGCTATCCGGATTGGATTGATCGGCACGTCGGCCGCCACATACTCGGCGGCGGGTTGAGTGGAAACAGTCTGCCAGCTGCCGTCAGTAGCAATCTTCAGGTCTCCGTAGGGGTCCAGGTCCATCAGTCCTTTGGAGCCGATGATTCGAAAACGAAAGGTTTCTTCCACAAAACCCGGATCGCCCATGACGTTGGTCGAGAACAAACTGCAGAGCGCTCCGTTCTCGAAGCTCATCTGTGCCAATGTCGTATTTTCGACGGGAACATCACTGAGAAAGGTGCGGCAAAGAGCACTGACCGAAGACACGTCGGAACCCATCATCCAACGCATTAGGTCGACACCGTGAGGTGCCGAATTGAGGATGTGCCCCAGGCTTCTCGGATCGTCCCACCAGGCCCAGCCTCCTCCGTCTCGAAGCGAGCCTTCCGAGAGCATCGACACCTGGATGGTCAAAATGTCTCCGATGGCTCCTTCGCGAACCAACCTGTACGCCTCGCTGTTATTGTTACGGAACCGCTGGTGGTATCCTACCCCCAAGGTCAATGCTCTACTCGAGGCCGCCTCGATCATACGGTCACAGTCCTCGACCGACGTTGCCAGTGGCTTCTCCACCAGCGCGTGCTTGCCCTCTTCGAGCGCAGCCAGCGTTTCCGAGATGTGCACGTGGTGGGGCGTCGTCACGATGACTGCATCGATATCCGAACGACGTGCCAGACTGTCGGCATCCGGCTCATACGCTACCCCGTAGTGCTGAGCCAGCCCAGGTGCGCGGCTTCCGCCGGAAAAGGCGACCAGTTGAAGTTGGGGCAGCGTTAGCACTGCCTCAGCATGGGTCTTGCCCATGAATCCCGACCCAGTGATTCCGATACCAATCTTGTTTGTCACTCGTTCAGACCCTCAATTTACAGGTAACTCCACCATCTACAACGAGCTTCGCACCTGTGATGTATTTTGCCTCGTCGGAAGCCAGGAACAGCGCAGCATAGGCCACGTCCCACGCATCTCCCATCGTTCCCATGGGAACCATCGCATCGCGTTTTCGCACCATCTCATCGACACCGCCAGGCCCATAACTGTTCTTCAACGGTTCCACTATCATGGGGGTATTCAGGAAGCCAGGCAAAATGCAGTTCGCTCGGATTCCCTTGTCTGCATACTGCCCTGCAACGTGCTGGGTCAGCGAATCCACGGCCCCCTTCGATGCATTGTATGAAACCGCGTCATATCCGAGATGACGGATCGCCGCAATCGAGGACACGTTGACAATGGCGCCTTTGCCTTGGCGTTCCATGATCGGAAGCACGTGCTTGCAGGTCAGAAACATGCCCTTCACATTCACGGCCAGAACTCGATCCCATTTTTCCTCGGACAGTTCGACGGGACCGCCGACCTCCAGGATACCCACGTTGTTGTGAAGAACATCGACGCGGCCATACTCGGTCAAACAGGCATCGACCAGCGCCTGGACCTCTGAATTCTGGGAAACATCTGCCTGCCAGCTGCTGCAGAGACCGCCTTCATCCTCGATGATCTTTTTGGTTTCTTCGGCAGCAGACAGATTGATATCGACTGAGAAAACTGCCGCTCCTTCCCGGGCGAAGAGGACCGCCGTAGCTTTGCCGTTGCCCCAACCAGGCCCCACCGATCCCGCACCGGAGACGATCGCGATCTTTCCCTCTAATCGGTTTGGCACAGGAGGTCTCCGGAATTAGAGCTCGGACCACACCCCGAAGCCGTCGCGCGCGGCCAGATCGTAGACACGCCGGGCGACGGCGGCATCCTGGATTGCCAGCCCGGTGCCATCAAAAAGGGTAATCTCCTCCGCTGAGGTCCTTCCTTCGATAGCCCCGGTCAAGACCTGGCCTAGCGTCCCCTTGATCTGGGAACGCGTAAGCAACCCCTTTTCTATGGATTGTGAAACTTCCCCCAGATGGCAAATCTGGTCGATGTGGTCGCCGAAAATGGTGCATCGGGCATGCACCCCTTCTGCCAGCTCTTGCTTCCAGGCCTGGTCTGCTCCCATGCAGGAAAAATGGGTTCCGGGACGGATCCACTCTCCCTCGACAATGGGCACCGTGGTGTTGGAGCAACTGACGATCACGTCACTGTTGGTCACCAGATCCTCGGGTCCCGAAACGGGTTCGATCGTCCGGCCCAACTCCTGAGACAACTCTTCGACAAAGCTGTCGAGAGTCTTGGGAAAGGAGTCATAGACGCGAATTTCCTCGAAAGCACGGACGCGGGTAGCCGCCCTCAGCGCGTGCCGGCCCTGAAATCCCGCCCCCAGAATACCCAGGGTTTTGGCGTCGGATCTGGCCAGATGCTTCACCGCGATCGCCGCCGAGGCACCGGTCCTTAGTCCGGTTACCCAAGAGCCATCCAAGAGAGCCAGCGGCTTACCTGTGTCCGGATCGAAGAGTGAGATCTGGGAAATGATGTTGGGCAGGTCGCGCTTGGGATTCTCTTCCCTGCCTTGACCCAGCTTCATGGCCAGGACGTCCAGATCGGGAAGCATGCTCGCCATACAAGCGCTAATCCCTCCAGGGACCTGAAAAATGAGCTTGTCCGGCAGAATGTCACTGCCCTTCTCGTGGTTGGCGAGTGCTTGTTCCACCACGTCGATCGCCTCCTGTATCTTAAACCGAGAGACGATTTCGTTCCTGCTGATTACTAGAATAGGGTAAGCCATTTTCGCATTCTCCTGATGCCCTCGCGGATGGCGTCCGGTCCAACGGCGTACGAGATCCTGAAAGCCTGACGACAGGAATCGCCGAACCCGGTGCCGGGAATACAACAGACCTTCGCTTCCTTCAAGAGACGCAAACAGAAAGTATCCGCATCCATGGGCAGATCGAAACGCGGAAAGAGGTAGAACGCCCCTCCCGGAGTGTAGCTGGAAAGATGGGGCATGCCCTGCAGCAGTGACCCGAGTAGATTTCTTCGCTCCTTGTACTCGGATACCATCGAGGAAATAAAGCCCTGATCTCCGCCAAGAGCCTCTATGCCGGCCCATTGTCCGGGCGTGTTCGCAACCGTTGTCGTGAAGGTGTGAAGCTTCTGAAGAATCTTCCAGTTGGAGGATCCCGTCACCACCCAACCCACGCGGATACCGGTCATGGCATAGGTCTTGGAGAGACTGTGAAAAATGAAGAGGCGATCGCGATCAGGCTCCAGAGTCAGCATTGAGGGATAGCGTCCAGGGTGGTCGTATATGAGCTGCTCGTAGACCTCGTCGGAGCCGAGTAGCAGATTGTGCCTGCGGGCCACGTCTGCCAATTGCTTCAGGACCTCGACCGGAAAAGTTGCACCCGTCGGATTGCAAGGAGAATTGACCAGAAGCATCCGAGTTCTCGGTGTAATCGCGTTTTCGACTTCCTGGGGATCGGGCACATACCCATCCTCGACTCGGGTCACTACCGGAATCGGAACTCCTCCAATCATCCGGATGAACGGCGCGTAGACAACGAAGGCAGGCTCCAGCAGAATGACTTCATCTCCAGGACTGATAAAGGCCTGTAGAACCAGGGTGATGGCCTCGACGGCACCGTCCGTGACCAGCACTTCCTCGGGCGTCAGCTCTACTGCGTGTTCTCTGGAGTAGTAGGCACAGATCTGTTCCCGAAACTCCAGGACACCCGCGTCCAGAGCGTACTTGGTCTTACCCTGTCTCAGGGCCTCGACCATGGCCTCGATCACCGGCTGAGGGGTGGCAAAATCGGGCTGGCCGATGGATAGGTGCAGCACATCCTCCATTCCGGCAGCTTCATTGAACATCATCCGGATGCTGGAGGGAGGCAGATCGACAACACTTTGTCGCGGCATAGGGAAAGGACTCAGTCGAGTTTTAGTGGGCGCCCAAGGGGGGAATCATATTCGCACGAGATCGAGAGATCAAGCGCTGCTTCGAAGAGAAGAGGGTCGGTCGTATTGACACCTCTGAAATGGACGTTTAGGGTGGTGAGATCAGAGCCGCGGGGGAATCGTGTCACCCGGACAGGCCGGGAAAACCGTGGCTCGTGGTCCGATGATCCTGTGCACGACTGATGACGACCCCAGAGAATCTTGAGTACCTTTGAGAACTGAATCGAGCCTTGGTAGTGGAGATCGGAACGGATCCTGGCTAAAGCCTTTCCTCGAGAAGCCTGCTGAAGCAGGCTCCGCCCCTCACGTCGCGCGGATACCCGGCCCTGAAGGACCGGTCTATTACGCTTCGCGCCAGCCCGCTGAAGCGGGCTCCTGGATGGGGTTAGCTGCAGTAGAATCTTCTGTCCAGGCGATGAACGTCAGAAGTAGGAAAAAGTTTCTTTCTCGAATGGGGCCAGGGCTTCCTGGGGAGAAGCTGAGCTGAAACTTGAATAGTGAGCAGTGATCCAGTGAGCAGTCCGGAAACAGCCGAAGCCGATGGTGTCGCAAGTGGGGTAGACTGGCAATATCACGTGGCCAAGTCCGGCAGAGCTGCGAACGACTTGATCCGTTAGCAACATGCGGCCAAGTTCCGAGGAGAGAGCTGGACAACAGCACCATCTCTTCCACCCTCAACCTAAAGTTTCCGTCTGAATGATCCAACGCGACTGGGGTCAGGACTGACTGGAGAACCACCATGATCTTTGACGTGCATTCACACACCTGGCAATACCCCGACCATTTCACCGACCATTTCCGGGAACAGGCCCGTAGCGCCCGCGGTGGCACCGAAGTGGACTTGACCGTGCGCTATAAAGACTACCGGCGCACGGCTCCAGACGACACACGCACCGTTGTCTTTGGCGGCAAAGCAAGGCTGAGCGGCCTCTGGGTGGACGACCAATTCGTGGCCGACTACGTCCAACAGCACCCGGACACACTGGTCGGATTCCTCTCCTTGGATCCCACCCAACCGGGTTGGGAAGAGGAACTGCAACAGGGACATCATGAACTGGGTCTGAAGGGCATCAAACTGATGCCTATGTATGCCGGCTTCAGGCCCGACGGACAGGATCTAGATCCAATGTGGCAGTACGCTCAGGACCATGACCTTCCGGTTCTACTTCATACCGGCACCACCTTCGTGGCCCAGGCTCCATTGGAGTGCACGCTGCCAAGACACCTCGACCCGGTCGCCACCCGCTTTCCGGGAGTGAAGATCATCCTCGCGCATCTCTCCCATCCCTACGAGAACGAGTGCGTCGTAGTGATAAGAAAGCATCCCAACGTCTACGCCGATATCAGTGCCATCCACTACCGTCCATTCCAGCTCTACCACAGCCTAATGCTGGTTCAGGAGTACGGAGTCTGGAACAAGCTGCTCTTCGGCACAGACTATCCCTTCACCAATATCGAAGCCTCTATCAAGGGACTCTTCGGTCTCAACAAGATGCTCGAAGGTACCGCACTGCCGCGACTGGACGAAGAACAGATCTATCAGGTGCTCCACCGCGACACCGCAGGTATTCTTGGATTATGAAGACAGAGGAGCCCTCCTAGTAGCTCAGAGTCGAGGAATACCAAGCTGGTCGCAGATAGTTCGGGCGACCGTTTCCTTGATTCCGCAGTGCCTTGGTACTGCAGCACACTTGCCGTTCTCGAAATTGCGGAAGATAGAGTGACGTGCTCCCTCACGATCAGGAATGCATTTCTAGTCGCTCAGGTGTTTGATGAGCTCACGCCGCTTCATCCCACAGCGGCAAATTCGACGGTCAGAGTTTCCCAGATAGCACTACCGGGAATGTCCTTCGTTGCGTTCTCATAGTAGCTCTTCAGCAGTAGCTCGACGGCCTCTTTGATCATCGATCTTGCTTCGTCCAGGTCCTTTCCCTAGGTCACTGCTCCAGGAAGCTCGGGCACGGTGGCCATGATCCAGCCATCTTCGACCTCCTGTTGGTAGATGACGGTGTACTCACGTTTCTTCATAAGGAGCTCCGATCGGTGCGCTCAGCATCTTGAGAACTGCCGTCCTCTCTGCTCGGCACTCATCTCACGCTATTCTAGCAGACGGCCCAGGGTAACTTGGCCCAGGAAGAGCAGACAACCAGCAGGTCTTCTTCAGCGCCTGAGCAGCGCTCGTTTGCCTGCGGCGTAAACGACCAGCAGCGAAAGGCCGCTCCAGAGAATCGCCCAGGTGAATGCAGGTACCTGGGTTATCTCGGCCAAGATGACCGCGTCGGTCTTGGCTCCAATCAGCAGGAAATCGCTCAGATCGTAAAGCGCGTAGAGGGAGCTCATCACCGCCAGGACGTCAATGAAGTAGTGTGCTTTCCGTAGTTTTTTCCAGGCTAGAAAGCCGAAGATAAGAGCGGCGCTGAGACCAAACACGACCCCGAAGAGGTTGCGGACGAAACACAAGGTCACCAGAGCGAACAAGCATGCCAGCGAGGTAAAAGTCTTCGTTGCCCACTGCTGTCGGCCCGACAGCAGTAGCATGGCTCCCCCAAACAGCGCGCTACCGACATAGCCCGCCGAAGCGACCAGAAGCGCATTGCCCCCCATGTGCTGGACGTAACCGGACTCCCAAGGAGTGACGACCATGGTCAGGACTTGTCCGCCGGTTAGGACCGACGCCAAGGCATGACCAGTTTCGTGAATGAAAACCACGAAGATCTTGAGCGGATACAGGGCCGGCGTCAGCCAGAGAAAGACGGACGCCAGAGCAATAAACGAAAACCATCCCAGGCGACGTAGGTTGAGTCTCCCCTTTCGCGTCTGCACGATCGCTGCAGTCATCCCCTGCCAATCTGCCACATCATTCGGTCACTACGAAGGTCATCGACAAGACCGTAAGGATCTATTATAGGTTGAGGATGGGCATCGAAACACCTGCACCCTCTGTTTCCAAGTGAGCCGATCGCACTCGAAAAGTCACACGATCGGAAGCCTCCTCGTTTCCCAGTTCTTCGGAGCCTTCAACGATAACGCCTGAAAACTGATTGCACCCTCCTTGCAATTCGTACACTGGAAGCACATGTAAGCGGCGGCGACGCCGAGTTTCAGCGACTCTCCCAGTTTCAGACTACCTGGACCTTCTGTGTCCTGACGCTGCCACTCATGTTGCTCTCCCTGCCTGCCGGCGTGCTGGCGGATCGACTCAGCAAACGCTCCATCATCATCTGGATGAAGTGGATCGAAGTTGCCTTGATGTCGGCGGCCGCAATCTCTCTCTTTGCCTTCCCGGACGATGGATTCCCACGCCTGCTCATACTCGGCCTCATGGGTGCCCAGAGCGCTCTATCCAGTCCCGCCAAGTATGGAATCCTCCCCGAACTGCTCCCTCACGAACAGCTTTCGAAAGGCAACGGACACCTTGAGATGTGGACGTTCCTAGCCATCATTCTGGGAACCGTCTCCGGGGGATTACTGCTGGATGGGGCCGGAGAGATCATCTGACTTCCCGGCCTCATCCTGACGTTTACGGCCATCCTGGAGCTGGTGTACGCGCATCGAATTCCCCCAGTAGCTGCGGCCCGCACCGAGGGTAATTTAGTCGAGACCATTCGAAGCTCCTGGCAGACCATTCGCAGCGAGAGGGTTCTGGGTCTGGCGGTGGCCGGATCGGTAACCTACTGGACCATTGCCAGCCTGCTGGGGCAGGACATCCTGGTGTATGCGAGAACGGTCTTGGGGCTATCGGACACGGCATCGGTAGCCTCGTTGGGTGCTTTCGGTCTGGGAGTTGGTCTGGGAAGCCTGCTGGCTGGAAAACTGTCGGGAGAAAAGGTCGAATACGGGCTGATTCCGTTGGATGACGTGCTAATGGACCTCGTCAGCGCGCTGCTGGCCCTGCTCTCTCCCGGTTTTATCGGACTGCTGGTTTCAATGTCCTCGCTTGGCATCGCCAGCGGTTTGATCGTAGTCCCCATCAACGCCTTACTTCAGTGGCGGGCTCCGGCCGACCGCCGCGGTGGTGTAATCGCCCTGGCCAACGTGTTCGTCTTTGGGGGTGTACTGGTTGGATCCCTGAGTGTGACTCTCCTTGCCCAACTTTCCTTTTCGCCCGAACTGATCCTCTCAGTCGCTTCCCTGGCCATTCTGCTGGGGACGATTTGAGCCCTCTGGCTGCTACCGGACGCACTCCTGAGACTGGGGCTGATTCTCCTGACCCACACTTTCTATCGACTCACCGTCTTGAACCGGGATCATGTACTCAAAGAGGGAGGTGTGCTCCTCACGCCTAACCATGTTTCCTTTGTCGACGCTCTGATGCTGATCGCAAGCCTGGATCGCCCGGTTCGCTTCATCGTCGACCAGAGCTACTTCGACTACTGGCTATTCCGGCCCTTCATGAAATCCATGGGGAACATTCCGATCTCCTCCTCAGGCGCTCCCAGGGTACTCTTGCAAGCACTTCGGGAGGCCGGACAATACTTGGACGCCGGGGAGGAGGTCCGTATTTTTCCCGAGGGTCAAATCACCCGAATCGGCGCTTTTTTTCGCCGCGGCTTCGAACGGATCACCAGAAATAGAGAAGCTCCCATCGTTCCCGTCTACCTGGATCGCCTCTGGGGCAGCATCTTCAGTCGCTCAGGAGGGCGCTTCCTCTTGAAGATTCCGAAGCGGATCCCCTACCCGGTGACGGTGGCGTTTGGAGCCCCGATGTCTTCCGAAACTTCGGTTGCCGAGATACGCCAGCAGGTCCAGGAACTTGCAAGCTCCGCCTGGGCAGCTCGACGAAAAGCGGCGGAACCCCTCCAACACGCCTTTATCCGCCAGGTCAGACGCTGGCCCTTCGCTTTAGCCTTCGCCGACGCGCTTAGACCCAATGTGTCGCGGTTGAAGGGCACTCATCGGAGCAGTCGCGCTAGCGAGGGAGCTCCAGAGTGTCTGGAAGGACCAGACCCATCTGGGGATTCTCCTGCCTCCCAGCGTCGCGGGTTCCCTGGTCAATCTCGCCGCTTCTCTTTCTGGAGGAGTGAGCGTCAATCTGAACTATACCGCCGGCCGCTCAGGAATGGCGTCCATGATCCGTCAGGCTGAACTCTCTACCATCATCAGCAGCCGAACGTTCGTCGAAAGGGCGGGGCTGGAACTGCCGGAAGAAGCCGAGTTCCTCTGGCTCGAGGACATTGCTGCTCGGATCGGCACTGCTGCCCGAATCAAGAGCACAGTGGCCTTGCTGTTTCTAACCGTCAGAGGCCTGGAGCGCTTCTGTGGGGCGCTGCAACCGGTCAAAGCCGACGACTTGGCCACCATCATCTTCAGCAGCGGGAGCACCGGAGAGCCGAAGGGCGTGATGCTCAGTCACTACAACGTCGGCGCCAATGTGGAGGCGATTACCCAGGTCCTGGGAGCCGACTCCAACGACCGCGCCCTGGGTATTCTGCCTTTGTTTCATTCCTTTGGTTATATGTCCTTCTGGTTCGCCGCCCAGAAGGGCCTCGCCATGCCCATGCATCCGAATCCCCTGGAAGCACCGGTGGTCGGAGAGCTCGCTAGCAGGTATAACGCCACCATTCTCCTAGCGACTCCGACCTTTCTTCAACTCTATATGCGCCGCTGCACTCCGGAACAGTTCGGATCGCTGCGTCTGGTTCTGACCGGTGCCGAGAAGCTCTCGACCGACCTGGCTCTGGCCTTTGAAGACCGTTTCGGAATCCACCCACTGGAGGGCTATGGCTGCACCGAGTGCTCGCCAGTCATCGCCGTCAGTGTGCCCGACTTCCGAGCAGCCGGGTACTTTCAGTCGGGCTTCCGGCGTGGTTTCGTCGGACCTCCCCTGCCGGGCGTGGCTGCCCGGATCGTCGATCCTGACAGCTTCGAACCCCTGCCCGTCGAGACCCCGGGAATGTTCCTGGTGAAAGGGCCAAACATCATGGCCGGATATCTAGGGCGAGAAGATCTTACGCGGAAGGCGCTGCGTGACGGCTGGTACGCCACCGGTGACATAGCGCTCATCAGCGAAGACGGTTTTCTGGAAATCACCGATCGCCTTTCGAGGTTTTCCAAGATCGGCGGCAAAATGGTGCCCCATGGTCGGATCAGGAGGCACTCCACGAAGCAGCCGAAGTGCCTCAAGGCGTCTTTGCAGTAACCGCGGTGGCAGATCCGCGCAAAGGCGAGAGCCTTGCCGTCATCCACACCTTCCAGGAAGAGGCCATACCAGAGCTGATCAAAAGGCTCGGAAGCATGGAACTACCCAATATCTTCCTGCCCAGAAAGGATCGCTTTCGGAAGGTGGAGGAACTTCTCCTGTTGGGAACCGGAAAGCTGAACCTTCGCGAGATCAGGCGACTGGCCGATGAATCGTTCGGTACCGATACAGAGCCGCCACTGTGAGAGATCTGTACGATCACCGAATGGAACGAGACACACCGTTTGTCGGTCTGAGGCCATGCCTCACTAGCTGAAATGAAAACTAGCTGGGATCTAATCACCAAGGTGCGTTCGACGAGCGGGAGATCCCTATGGAACGAGTTCCGAAGCAGTTGGATCCGAACACTGGCGCCGACCGACTACGACCGTGAAGACGGTGTTTTCCGATTACCACCGGACTGGCTTGTCTTGATCGTCAATAATGTCTGCAACCTCAAATGCGAAATGTGTGACGTCGGTCTAGGCATCCTACCACGGTCTTCTGGGCAAATCTTATTGGTGAGCGGCCCCAGAACATGTCCCTGGCGATGTTAGAGGAGCTGTTGATTCAGTCCGAGCGGTTCAAGGTTCGTCCAAAGATCGGCTTAGCTGCAACGGAGCCGCTGATTCATCCCGAGATCCTGGCGTTCTGTGAGGCGATCGTCCAGAAGGGCTTCTGCTGTCAGATTACGACCAACGGAAGTTCCCTGCCGAGACTCGCCTCATCTCTGGTAGATATTGGAGTCGATGAACTGATCATTTCCTGCGATGGTCCTCGCGCGATTCACGACCAGGTTAGGGCTAAGAAGGGAAGTTTTGACAGGCTCTGCAAGGGGGTAGAAATGCTCGGAAGGGCCAAGGAGTCAAGAGGAAAACTGCGCCCCATAGTTAACTTCTCCTTCACCGTTACAGACACCAACTACAACCACCTGGTCGAAACTGTAAAGACTCTCGGCGCGATGCGACCCGAGAGAATCCTTATTTCTCAGTTGAACTTCATAACTCGGGAAATGGCGACTCTGCATAACAGTCGGCACCAGGACGATCTGGCTGTAACTCGCTCCAACCTGGGAAGTATGGAACCAGGTAGCTTTAATACCGGGACCATATGGGAACAGCTCAATGCGCTCCGAGCCTACTTGGCCACTGTCGATACCTATTTCCCGTCAGTCCATTTGACGCCAGAGCCGAGTTCCCAAGCCGACTTGGAGCGCTATTACCATCAACCAAAAGACCTGATGGGAGGGCGCGGCTGCACCGATCTCTGGAGGGCCATGATGGTCAAAACAGACGGATCGATCATCCCGTCTCACGGTAGGTGCTACAACTTCAGAGTAGGCAGCCTCACCGAGACGGATCTACCAACGATCTGGAGTAGCGAGCGGTTTCTCCAGTTCCGGCGGCTCTTGAAGGCGAATGGTGGATCTCTGCCAGCCTGTGCTCGCTGCTGTGGGCTGACCAGTAGATCCGCCTCGGAACGGCGAACCAGAGGCTTTGGTCGGTTACCCGAGACCTCAGACAGAAAACCAGCAGGATCGCTCCAGCATGAGCAGTTATAGTGATCGGGTAAGTGCTCAGCCAGGATACCGTCGACGCGCCTCTCGACAGCGGTGAGATTTCATTGAAGCTCCAATGGGCAGTTTCTATTATCGCTATTCTTCTGCTCTGTTCCTGTTCTAGATCCGCTTCGCATTCTGGCTCGAATTCTCCTTCTGTCTCGAAGGCACACGGTGTTGTTGTCGTCTGCATCGACGCGCTCCGAGAGGATCATGTCACCAGCGATCTCATGCCCAACCTCTCAGATCTCGAGGAGTCCGCCAGTTTTCGGCGAGCCTATTCAAACGCTCCCTGGACGATACCCTCCATAGCATCCATCTTCACCGGCACTTACCCCTCCTACCACGGACTGAACGTAGAGGGCCACCTTGTCGCCCTGCAGGGTCTCGAAATCAGAACCGACATACTCACGATCGCCGAAATGTTGGCTCAACAAGGTTTCACGACTGCCGCTTTTGTCACCCATGGGCCTCTCGATCTAAAATTGGGGTTTAGTCGTGGGTTCAAGATCTACGAGGAAATCGAGCGGGTTGATGGCCACGACATCGTTCAGATCTCCGAGAGAGTACGAGAGTTTCTGAAACACGCTCAACAACCCTTCTTCCTGTACCTTCATACCTTTGAAGCTCACTTACCCGATACGAGTGGATCTTACCAGGGAGATCTACGATACCTGGATCAAGAGCTTGCGCGGCTGTTCGCACTGGTTAAAGAGCACGCAGAGACTCTAATAGTGTTCTCGGACCACGGAGAGGACATCTCACGACCAGAGCGGAGACACGGTTTTGATTTGACCGATGACCTGCTCCACGTGCCGCTCCTAATTGGTGGGACTGGGATTGTACCTGCCTTGGTCAATCAGCCTGTGCAGTTGGTAGATCTGAAGCCTACGATTGCTGATCGGGTCGGACTCGACAAGTTGTCTGTGGGACCTGGTCAGGGTAGAAGCTTATTGCCTTTTGTTCGGGGCGAGACGGTTCCTCCTGTCCCAATCATCGCAGAGGCACCGCTTCAAGGACCGGGGTGGCTTAGGACAGCCTGGATGGACTTCGCACTTGTGCTGCGGCCAGACAATCAGAGTAGAGACCACTGGTGCTGGAAGGAACCAAAGGGGCCAAAAAGGGAGTTCATCAGATAGCCCTGATCTCGCCTAAGTGCTCGATGGCCTAGTATTATGTCCTGGAAATTCGCCACATGATTCTGCGGACCTGAACGCCGTCTGCTGTGTTGCGCTTCCTCGAAAGACTCCAGGTATTCCTGCGTCAGCGCGCCTTGCATACAGCGCCCATGCCTCGCAGACTTATGCACCGAACTTCCAGGACATAACACTAGCTGTAGGCAAACAACCTCTTACCGCCGAGGCAAACTCATCTCTGCCCCTTCCAGGAAGCCGCTTCAGCGGCCTGACGCGAAGCGTATTAGACCCGGCGTTTACGCCGGGGTAGGCTGCTACTCTACCTTCCTGAGGGCCGTTTACGGTCCTTCTCGAACCGCGGCTTTAGCCTACGTCGACCTGGAGCCTGGCTGAAGTGGAGCCGGTAGAAGCACGCGACAGGGCACGCTAGTGCGCCTGTGGAGCCGTAACCTCTCGGATCCTGAGATTGCGAAGCATGATGATTGTCGAGGGATCATGCAGCTGCACACCGATCGGCCCCTTCGTGGGACGACCAGCCAACGGGGCATTGCGCGCGACCTCCTGACCGTTCAAGTCCACGCGGATTTCATCTTTCCGGACCTGGATTTCGTAGGCGTTCCACTGGTCAGGCTTCATGACTCCGGTCGGTGCCCTGGCCAACATATAGATGCTGCCTGCCGGATTCTCACCCGCATCTTGTCCCAGGATCTGAATCTCATAGGCCACCTGCGCAGGAGTCTTGGTGGGATCCGAGAGGCTCCCAGAGGTGTAACGCCCTCGGCTCTGATCGTGGATGGAAATACCACTGTTCTGTTCTAGCGGAAGCCACCACTCCAGATGCAGGTCGTACTCGTCGAACTCCTTCACCGTATAGAGCCAGGCCTGGTTCACGATCACCTTGTAATCCGTCCCAAACCACCGATTGAACTTTCCCTTGAGGCTGTTGGACCAGGAAATCGAAGGAGGTTTTCGCGGATCTCGCTGCCCCATCAGATAGCCTTCCGGAGTAATGCTCCAGAGGCCGTCGCCCACCGATTCCCATCCCTCAAGGCTTCGGCCATCCCAAAGCGGCGCCCAGTCCTGACCAGAGAGATGGCCACCACCCAGCAGCAAGAGCGCCGCCAGAACTACTGCCGGTCTGCCCCAATGGGAGCACCCCTTCTTCAAAAACAAAGATCGTTTTTCCATTGAATCTAGTTTCCTGGCATGCTCGATTGGCAGCCTGGCTACGGCCATTCCCTACCCTCGGAATGCTACGATGGAATCAGAAGCATCTTACAGCAATCGAGACCAAGGCACATCTGTCAGCACCGTAATTATGTTACTATTTGTGGCTTCTTGCGCTGCTAGTGACTGGCGTCGGGGAAGTCCCGACACCAGCCCCGGTGCTACCTGGGTCAATGCAACAAGAAAAACGGGAACGCAACTTCGCCAGTGACAACAACTCGGGGATCTGTCCCGAGGCCTGGGAAGCCATGACCCTGGCCAACCAGGGACACAGTCCCGCATATGGATTCGATCCTTGCACCAAGGAAGCGCAGGAGCAGATTGGCGAAATCTTCGAAACCGACTGCGCATCCTTTCTGACCTTCACCGGCTCGGCGGCAAACTGCCTGGCGGTGGCCCAACTTTGCAGAAGCCACGAGGCCATCATTTGCCATGACGGCGCCCACCTGGACCTGGGTGAATGTGGCGGCCCTGAGTTCTTCAGCGGCGGTGCTAAAGTGATTGCAACCGCTGGAGCCAACGGGCAACTCCACCGGGCTGGGATCGAGCAGGTAGTTCTGGCCCGCAGAGGTGACTTCCAGTATCCAAGGGTGGCAGCCGTGAGCGTGACTCAGGCAACCGAGATGGGGACAGTGTACTGCCTTGAGCATCTCGAGCGATTGGTGGAACTCTCCCATGCCCTCGGTCTGCACGTGCATATGGATGGAGCTCGGTTCGCGAACGCGTTGGTTAGTCTCGGTTGTTCTGCGGCCGACCTGACCTGGCGCGTTGGGATCGATGTTTTGTCGTTCGGGGGAACCAAGAACGGATTGGCCCTGGGCGAGGCCGTCGTTTTCTTCAACAAAGAGCTGGCCCGGAACTTCAACTATCGCTGGAAGCAGGCAGGTCAGGTCGCCTCGAAAATGCGTTTTCTTGCCGCTCCCTGGGTAGGCTTCCTGAAATCGGGAGCCTGGCTTCGCAATGCGCGTCACGCCAATGCCTGCGCGGCCAGGTTGACAACCGGACTGAGGGATCTGGATGGGGTCTCTCTGATGTTCCCCTGCGAGGCCAACAGCGTTTTCCTGCGAATCGAACCTTCTTTGGCTGAAGCTCTAGTCGGTCGAGGCTGGCGCATGGCTGCAATGCCAAACCAAGCCACACGCCTGGTCTGCAGTTGGGATACACAAGAAACTGATGTAGACGAATTGCTCGAAGACTTTCGGGAGCTCGCTCCCAAGCATGCAGAATCTCAAGAGACAAGAGACAAACAAATCCCAAATCACAAGCACCAACCGGTAAACAAGTCTCAAACCGCGAGGACCAGGAGGTCCACTTAACCCGGGCAGTTTGAAATTTGGTGCTTGGAATTTGGGATTTGTTTGTCTCTTGTCTCTTGTATCTTCGAACTTTCCGATCCCGTATCACGATTGCAATGAAGCCGGTTTGGTGAATAATATGCAGCGCACGAGACTTTTTCGGGAGTCTGGTGTCTGAGATTAGGTGCTTTCAACCATGTGGAATCTGATACTTTCTAATATCCGGCAGCGGCCCACGCGGACCTGCGCCAGCATCCTCGCCGTTTCACTGGGAGTGGTGCTGATTCTCGTCAGCGTCGGACTCTCGTTCGGACAATTCAACGACCAGGCTGAACGAACTCGTCGGATTGGTGGCGACTTCATGATGCAACCCTCGGGAGCGTCCTTGTTCCTGGGGTTGAACAGCGGAGCCCTGCCGGCAAAGATTCAGCAGGTAATCGAGCAGGTGGAAGGCGTCCACGCGGCCACACCGGTGCTCGTCAAGTTCGTCAGTGACGGGTTTCAAGCCCTCTTCGGGATAGCCAAAGATAGCTTCTTGAGGGTCAATGGGGGCCTGGAATTCACTGAAGGAAAACTGTTCGAGGGACCTTTTGAGGTTGTCGTCGACACGATCTACGCGTTAGCAAACAAGGTCGAGGTAGGGCAGACGATCAACCTTCTCGGCCACGAGTTCTTGATCTCGGGAATCTTCCAAGCGGGAACTGCAGGTAGAGTTCTTGTGCCTCTGGACACCCTACAGGAAATGAACGGAACGCCTGGAAAGGCTACCGTCTTCTTCATCCGTGCCAAACAAGACGTGGCGATCGAAGTAGTCGAGGCCAAACTCGAGGAGCATTTCGAGAAATACAAAATCTCACGAACCCAAGAGCTCGAGGAGCTCCTTGCCAGCAGTGCGCCTGCGTTTCAGGAATTCAAGGCAGCGCTCGTCTTCATGTCAGTAGCAATCAGTTTTCTGGTAACGCTTCTGGCAATGTACAGCACCATCGTCGAGCGGACGCGCGAGATAGGGATCCTAAAATCGCTGGGCGCTTCGAGGAATTATATCGTCCAGCTCATCGTCAGGGAATCGCTGATGGTGTGCCTGTTTGGCGTCATTGCCGGCTTCATCTTGACGGCTATCTTGACCTCGCTGATCACGGCCCGTTTTCCCACTGTTCCAGTGAATATACCGCAGGTCTGGGTCTTCATATCGGTCGTGGTCGCATTCGCTGGAGGGATTCTCGGCGCTCTCTACCCCGCCATCAAGGCAGCCAAGTTGGATCCGGTGAAAGCATTGGGATACGAGTGATCCCGAGACAACGTCACTGCGGTTGAACCGAACAGTTCCGGTGGGGCTTAAACCGTCGATGCAGTTTCCGACTGGGGAATAGTGCAGGTTTAGAGAAGAATTATCGATACTCGCCTGATATTCCCAGACATCAGGCCAGGAAGGAGGACGCAAGCATGCGGCGATCATTTCCGATCCTTGTGCTATTCGGGTTCGCAATTGTGTGGCTGCAGACTGCCGAAGCAATCGCTCAGGAGAAGGGGACTAGAGACAGTGGGCTTCAGGGGCAAGCACCGAAGACCATTGAACTCACCCGGGGAAGGTACTATCGGTTCGAGGTCCAGAAACTGAGCCCGCTTGTTTCTGTGGTGCTGATAAAGCAATGGGTCTTCGGCGAAGATTTCCCAGCTGGATTGCTGGAAAAGATAAAGGCGAATTCAGGTTTCAAGAAGTCCACACTTCCCGTCTTCACCAACCAGAACGGCGGACACGAACCAGATAGCGGCTACATCCGGTGGCGGGCCAGGGAGGGCGAGTCGAGGAGTCCAGAAGCCCTGTTGTGGTACCTCAATGGAGAGATCAAGGAACTCGTACTGTACGTGGACCTGGCACTGGATCACTCTCTGGCTGAGGGTCAACCTAAGATACAGACCTCGTTCGGCCCACTCCGAATCTCCGCAGATCTCAAGATGTCTCTGCTTTCGGGCGTCGGATATGACGACATCGAACTTCCAGACCAGAGTCGCGGCCCCTCTTTGATTGAGGTGAAAAATAGTCTGCACGCCAGTTTCTCGGGCAGCCTGAGCGATCAGTCGAGCCAGTCGATCAGAACGACGGATACGCTATTCTCCGGCGAGATGAATGAAATGCTGGAGCGGTTGAGGCAAGTTGTTTTCAGCAACGACAGCCATCACGGCATCACGCTGGGCTGGCTCGGCTACCAGCAACTGAAACATGGTCTGGTCTTCTTGAACCGAGAGAAAACGGTGGAGTTCGAGTACGCGATTAGCGGCGACGCTTTTCCGCTGCTGCTTATTCGGCGTCAACTCCGGCAGAATGGTTGGCCCTTGGTTCTGCGCGGAAAAGAGTACGTGGGCCGTTCCGAGGATGGATTGCATGTCTTTCGACCCGTGGAATGCACACTGTCCCGGATCAGCGAAGAAGGATCCGATTTCTAGAGATAGCTTCATGCTTCGATCATCCGTCCTCCTTGCGGTCTGGCTGCTGACGGTTTCGCCCCCAGCTATGGGACAGCAGACTTCAGATGCCTCCAGAAAACTGACCATCCTCACGACTCCTGAGGGAATCCGGTATGGACTGGTGGGAAATCACGACACGACCCCAGCACCGACTCTCTTCGTTTTCGCTGGCGGGATCGAGACCAGTCTGACACACCCCATTTACAGTCAGGCATGCAACATATTGAGAAAAAAGGGCGCCCTCTGCGTCTCCCTGGACCTGCCCTGCCACGGGAAAGACATCCGTCCCGGCGAACCGGAGGGCTTGAAGGGATGGCGCCACCGGGTCGACCAGGGTGAGGATCCCATGGAGGATCTGGTGGCGCGGGCTTCGAGTGTGTTGGATAGCCTCATTGCCGAAGGCCTCTCGGACCCAAAGCACGTTCTGGCCTCGGGCACCTCTCGAGGAGGCTACGCCGCAATGCAGTTGGCCGCTCACGATCAGCGGGTTGGCTCGGTCGCGCCTTTGCCCCGGTGACGGATCTGCGTGCTTTGAGTGAGTTTGATGGCTTCAAAAAAGGGGCGTTGGCGCGACCTCTGGGACTGATTGAATACGCCGACAAATTGGCGGGACGCAACCTCTGGCTGATCATCGGTGATCGGGACAATCGGGTCAGCACTCAGCATGCCGTCGACCTGGCTCTCGAGGTTTCACGGAGATCAGCACAAAAGGCGCTCACAACGCGGGTCGAGCTCCACCTGGAACCAATAGAGGGTCATCAGGTCCTGGAAGGGGCCTATCAGAGAGCCGAAAAATGGCTACTGGATCAGGCGGGAATCGAGTAGAGTGGCGGTGGTCTCCAGGCCGCCGTCCGTCGAGCCGAAGAACTTAAAAAGAGAAGGACTTTGGAGTTCGCATGTTCGGTGTTCTGCGGTTCTTGATTTAGCCTTCCTTCCTGGCTCTGGAAAAGGAAACCGGCGGAAAGGCTGAACCGTAAAATGTCGAACAAGCGAATTTCGAAGGAGAACCTCTTGTCCCTTAGGAGTTCCCGCTGAATGCAGGCGAGGGTCTCAAGACCTGGCTTCGAGTACCAGGTTTCTTTCCTGTACGATCCGGGGGAACCGGAGGCGCCGCTAGTAAAGTTTGTCTGAAGTTCTTCGTTAAATTTAAGTTAAGTTTTAAACAGTGATCTATAGGATGGGCACTTTTGCCCGTCAGTATTCTCGACGGGCAGGAGTGCCCGTCCTACAACAGACACACCGCTTGTTGGTCTGAGGCTCTGCCTCACTAGCCACAAACATCGATAACAGCACTAGAAGGATGGACAAATGGCAACGAACCCACTGATTGGAACCTGGAGACTGATTTCCTACGAGGCCCGAACAGGAGATGGCGCTGTAAGCTATCCCCTGGGAAAGAACCCAAGCGGATTCATTCTGTATTCCGAGGACGGATACATGTCGGTGACCATGATGAGTGCCAATCGAACCAACTATGCCTCTAGTGATTTGAGGGCTGGGACACCCGAGGAAAAGCTTGCGGCCGCCGAGACCTATCTTTCCTACAGTGGCAGGTATACGTTTGAGGGAGATCGGGTGCTCCACCATGTGGAGGTTTCCTTTTTTCCCAATCGAGTTGGGACGACCCAGGTCCGTCACTTGACATTGTCGGGCAACACAGTGACTCTGAGGACACCTGCCATGCTCATCAGTGGAGAACAACAAACAGCCGAGCTGGTGTGGCAGCGCGCGGGGTAGGAGGCAAGAAATGCTCGAACTGATTTGTCGCAAAACCTGAGGGACCTGTCGCAAGGCGGTCGCCTTGTTGGAAGAAAAGGGGATCGACTACCGATACCGGGAATATACCGAAGAGCCTTTGAGCGAAAAGGAAATCCGAGAGACTCTCTCACTCTTGGGAGTACCTCCCAGAGAAGTTCTACGCCGCAACGATCGTGCCTTCCGAGAGCAGGGTCTGAGCGGCACCGAAAGCGACAGTTTCCTGATCCAGAAGATGGCCGAGCATCCTACCCTTCTGCAACGACCCATTGGAGTCCTGGCAGGCAAGGCTGTGCTAGGGCGGCCCCCAGAGCGCCTGCTCGACCTGGTGTTGCAGGATTGAGGCAGGATTGAGGGTAGAAACAGTAGTATTCGTCCCTAGACATCGTAGCTGTGCATTCAGGATCGGAGGGAGACAAGATGAATCGAGCTGGACTCCTCGTTTTGGGATTGATTTTCGCTTTGACTACTCCGGCCTTGCCTGCCGGCGCCTTGGACACACTCAACCAGGGAAAGGTGGAACTCCAGTCAGCCGGGGCTCTGGCCTTCGGTCCCAAAGGGATCCTCTTCGTCGGTGACTCGACGGCGGCCGTCATCTGGGCCCTTGATACGTCGGACCGTAGCAAGCGCGCGCCCGTCGCAATCAATCTGAGTGGAATTGACTCCAAGCTCGCCGCTTTGCTGGGCACCTCTCGGGACCAGGTCTTAATCAATGACATGGCCGTCAATCCGCTCTCCCACAACGCCTACCTTTCCGTCTCCCGAGGCCGGGGACCCAAGGCGGATCCGCTTCTGTTTCGGGTTGACGCTGCCGAAAAGCTGAGTGAGCTGAAACTCGACAGCATAGGACACTCCAAGATCTCACTCCCGAATGCTCCAGATCCCCAGGCGAAAAATCGCCGAGGTCACAGTCTTCGTCAAGAGGCGATTACCGACCTGGCCTTTGTGAATGATCAGGTTATCGTGGCTGGACTCTCCAACGAGGAGTTCGCCTCGAATCTGAGGTCGCTCGACTTCCCTTTCTCCTCCGCTAACGCAGGAACCAGCGTCGAAATCTTTCACGGTGCTCATGGGAAATTCGAAACCAATTCTCCGGTACGCACTTTTGTCCCCTTCGAGATCAAGACCGAGCCACACATCCTGGCGGCATATACCTGCACACCCCTCGTCAAGTTTCCCATGTCCGCTCTTACCCCGGGAACCAAGGTTGTCGGAACCACGATTGCGGAGCTGGGCAACCGTAATCGTCCCTTGGACATGGTCGTGTACAGCAAAGGGGGAAAAGACTTCGTCCTGATGAACAACAGCAGCCGCGGCGTCATGAAGCTCCCCACCGGGAACCTCGACTCTTTCGGCGGAATCACTCAGAAGACAGGGATTTCCGGGGCTCCCTACGAGACGATTTCGGGGCTGGAAGGCGTCAAGCAGCTCGACCGGCTTGACGAATCCAACGCCCTGTTGCTGCTACAGACAGACGACGGGCCGGTTGACCTTAAGACTATTGCCTTTCCGTAGCCAGCTCCACTAGGGCGCAAAGTGTCGAGTTCGCCATCGCGTCCCACAGGGCCATTGGAAGTAGCAAGAGGGGGATCTCCTCTTCGTGTTCCCACCCTTCTTCTGCTCACCCTGTGCCTGTGCCCGTCCCAGCAACTGTCTGGCAAGGAGCCTTCCACCCGAGTCATCCTGGAGTCAGCTGAAGGAAGATCATACTTCAGAGTAGTGGGGCTGGATGGCTGGAATCTGGACTCTCTTTCCGATGAGGATCTGGCGTTACTTTTTGCCGTCTACGTGGGGACGTCCTCCGCTGAACTTCCTCCCTTGCTCGGATCCCATTCCCTGGAAAACGGTAGTCTGATATTCAGACCGCGATTCCCGCTCCAACCAGGGCTTCACTATCAGACCATCTTCGACCCTGGGGCACTGAATCCAGGGGTTCGCGCCGGCGTATCCGAGTCGAACCGGATAACGACCAACTTTGACATCCCCAAACGGATCGCTTCCGAAGCAACGACCGTAGAGGCTGTGTATCCTTCCACCAACCGGGTTCCGGAGAATCTCCTGAAATTCTATTTGTACTTCTCTGCCCCCATGAGTCGAGGCCAGGTCTATCGCTTTGTGCGCCTTTTTGACGAATCCGACCGGGTCGTGGAGACACCTTTTCTGGAAATCGAGCAAGAGCTCTGGGACTCCGACCAACGCAGGCTGACCCTCTTCATCGATCCTGGGAGAATCAAGAGAGGCCTGCTGCCTCTTGAGGAGGTCGGCACGGCCTTGGTAGCGGGAAAGCAGTACCGGATGGTTATCGAGCAGAAATGGCCCGACGCTCGAGAAGAACAACTCAACAAGTCCTTTGAAAAGACCTTCACTGTAGGGCCACCGGATCGGGCGCCGCTCGATCCTCAAAGCTGGAGTCTGGAAGAGCCGCGAGCCCATAGCCGAGAGCCGCTTTGCGTGAAATTCGACGAACCCCTGGACTATGCCCTGCTGCTCCGACTGCTACAGGTGGTCGAGCCTGGAGGGACTTCGGTCCCAGGCGCAGCCGTAGTCTCCAACAAGGAACGGCTCTGGTGCTTCCAACCCGATGAGCCCTGGCCGGGGGGCGAATTCTACCTTTCGATCAGCACCGCGCTAGAGGACCTCGCCGGAAATAAGATCGGACGGCCCTTCGACGTGGATGTCTTCGAGCAGGTTGAAGACCGAATCGTGGACAAGCGCACACGGCTTCCTTTTCGAATAGCGAAGGACTGATCTTCGGATGTACATCCTTCTAGATACCCTTCTTTCTCTCCTCCACTGGCTCCTGATCGTCTTCGTCCTGACGGGCTGGGCCATGAAGCGGACCCGAAAAGCTCACTTGACCCTGCTGGGCCTGACAGTATTCTCCTGGCTTGGATTGGGTTACTGGCTTGGGTTTGGCTACTGTCTCCTCACAGACTGGCATTGGCAGGTCAAGCGGAATCTTGGGCAATCTGGCTTGCCCAGTTCCTACGTCAAATACTGTCTCGACTCAGCGACCGATTTGGATTGGGACGCGTTCCTTGTCGACTCATCCGTGACCGGGCTTGGTCTTGCCGCCCTCAGCCTGAACCTGATCGCGAAAAAGCTAGAATCTTCCGAATCGTTCCCAGCACCAGCACCTTGATGGCTTCGATCGCATCGTTGTTCTGTCTTGCGGCGCGTCGTGGAGGATTGCAAATAGTAGGATGGGCACTCTTGCCCGTCAAGAAAACCGACGGACAGGAGTGCCCATCCTACGCTGTTTGAACGCTTGCGGATCTCAAACGGGCTGGCGTGATAGGACCAAGGAAGGTATACTCTTGGTCTGTAACTTTGATGTTCACAGTTCAAGTTTCAATGCGCTCCAGACCTCATCTTGCTAGGAGTGGCCTCATACTCTTCCTCCTCGCGGGAAGCGTTCTGGCGGCACCAAAGCCGGAACCGGCACCTCTGGATCCCCAACTGACCACACTTTCCCCCCTGGGGGCAACCAAGGGAGCGCCTGCCCAGATCCAGGTCCGTGGAAAAAGGCTCCAAGACGTCCATACCGTATGGTTCGAATGTCACGATCTCTCCGCCCGGATCCAAGGAATTACGCAGATTGAAGAGACCGAACAGGAGAAAGGTGACAAATACTACAGGAAGAAGGCTCGTGCACTGCTTGGACAGGACCGGGAGGAGCTAGAGTTTCAGGTCACCCTGAAGCTGGAGACCTCAGAAGAGACCCGTCAGGGTCTCCACCATTTCCGTCTGGTTAGCCCGCAGGGACTGTCCAATTCCCTGAGCGTTCAGATTGTGGGCCTAGCTGTCAAAACGGAGATCGAGACCCCTCACGTTCGGCCCTCCCAGGCGCAGATCCTGGAGCCTCCGACGATCATCAATGGCTCGGTTTCCCAGAAGGGGGAATTGGATTACTACTCATTCGAGGTCGAAGCAGGCAAGACGCTCAGCTTCCAAGTTCTCTCCGGGTTTGAGTTGGGCGTCAACTACTGGGCCCAGACCGAGGTAAGGATCTATGAACCTCATCAGAGTTGGTTCGGGACCGAGCAAGCCAAACCCCTGATTCTCGAGGGACCCAAACTCTCCTGGGAACCCATCACCATGAGGAGTCCCTGGTTTGACCGCCGCGACTTCTTGGCTCACTTCGTCCTCTACCCCGGCCTGCAGCACCGCTTCGAAAAGGCGGGCCGCTATCTGGTCTCAGTGGGAGCCTTCCTGGGTCGCGCTGCCAACCATGATTATCAGCTCAGAATTACCCCCGTCGACGCCAGTTCGCGACACTCGGTCGATGCTTTTGCACAGCCGGCTCATTCCGATCCCACCGATTGGTTGGAGCGGGACGCCTCGACCTTGCGACAACTGGGAAGCTTCCGAAGAAGGTTGGGCGAAGGGCGCCTGGACCAGCTTCGGGCTCGATCCGTTGATACGCAGCCTCCAGAGGAACAAAAAGAAACCGCTCTGTTTCGCTCCATCTCCGAAAAAGAACCCAACCGGCTCCCGGTCGAGATCCGAGAAATCTCCATCCCCGGGTTGGCTGAAGGACGGATCGACCTTCCGGGCGACATAGACCACTTCAAGATCCAGACGACCCCAGGGCAGGCACTGGCCTTTGAGATCGAGACCCCCCACCTGTCCCCGCCCCACTTCAGTCCTTGGCTCAAGGTTCTGAACGCGGAAGGAAAAGTTATCGTTCAGAACATCTTCAGGGAATACGGAGGAAACGGGATCGACCCCAACCGCTACCTGGAACGCAAGACGATCCACACCTTTCAGGAAGGTGGCGAGTACACGGTGTTGATCCGTGATGCCACGGACACCGCGTCCGGCGAAGCCTACGCCTATCGCCTCCTGGTCCGTCCCCAGATTCCACACGTCGGCAGGATGGATGTCTCTCTGGGCGTCTTCTCCGTTTCGTCCCAGTTGATCGAGATGACGGACCGCCTCAATATGCGCCCCGGCGAGACACAGAAACTGACTCTGGTCGCCGACCTGGAAGAGGGTTTTTCAGGCGAGCTTTCGGTTCAAGTCGAAAACCTTCCCCCCGGTTTGAGGGTCTACGCCAGCACCCCTGCTAGCTGGAGCCACCTCCTGGTGCAAGGCATTCAATACCGGCCTCCGGGAGTCGAGCTGATGGATCCTAGCACCCATCGGCCACGGCGGCAGGCCGTCACACTGCTTCTGGAAACTAACTCCGAGGTCGAGCCGACCTCCCTTCCCCGCTTCCTCGAGGTCACAGCTCGCCCGATGGTCTCGGGAGAATTGGGGCCGACCCTTTCGGCGGGACGGATCCCGCTCATGATCTTAGTTCCGGAGCAGAACCTAACTACGAAGACCGCTCCGAAAGACAAGGTGGCACTGGAAAAGTGAGAACAACTATCGGCAGGAAGTTATTGCTGTGGACATTCTCGGGAGGGCTCGTTTTTGCCCAGGGAACGTCCGGACAGCAACCCGAGCAGAATGACTCCATCCTCTCCCTGCGGATCCTCCCCGAACGGATCATGCTCTCGAGAAAAGCGGCTTCTCAACGCTTTGTAGTCCTGGCGACAACAGCGGACGGTCTGGAGCGGGACCTTACCTCTCAGAGCACCCTCTCGGTCGACCAGCCTTCCATTGTCCGAGTCGATCCTTCAGGACAAGTTCGTTCCTTGCAGAATGGGGAGGCTACGCTCGAGGCCCGTATGGGAAGCCTGAAGGCCCGAGCATCGATCGAGGTTGAATCCGCGGGTCAGAATAGGCCCTTCAGCTTCGCCCGCGATATCGGGACAGTCCTTACCAAGCGCGGGTGCAACAGCAGTGCCTGCCACGGTGGAGTCAAAGGTAAGGCAGGCTTCAAACTCTCCCTGGGTACCCTCCATCCGCGCGAGGACTACCGCTGGATCGTCGAAGGCGGCGGCTATCAAGTGATGAGCACTGAAGCAAAAGGCCTCCGCAAACCCCGGATCGATCTGCAGAACCCTGAGAAGAGTCTGCTTCTCCAGAAGCCGACCTTCGCCATCCCTCATGGAGGCGGAGAGCAGCTCCCCTTGGGTTCTCAGGACTATCAGACCGTGCTGCAGTGGATTCGCGCAGGTGCCCGCTACGAGGACGAAACACCGGTAAAGGGGCTCGGCGTTCGCGGGATTGAGATCTTATCCGGCGAGGTTGTCCTTGATACCGGTGGCAAACAGCAGCTGCTGGTGAGCGCACGCCTCTCCAACGGAAGAAGCGAAGATATCACGCAGAGCGCACGCTACATCTCCTCTAATCCTGAGGTAGTGAGCGTCAGCTCGTCAGGTGCCGTTGAGGCAGTCTCCCCGGGAGAAACGTCGATCGTGGTGCGGGCACCGGGATTTGTCGCAAGCACGCGAGTCGGCGTAATCCGTGGGCTGGTATCCGACTATCCTCAGGCTACCGCCACTAACTACATCGACGACCACATCTTCTCCAAACTGCGAAGATTCCATATCCTGCCCTCCGAGCCCACCAGTGACGAGGAGTTCGTGCGGCGCGTCTGCCTTGACTTGACGGGGACCCTGCCGCCACCCCATCGGGTAAGGGAGTTCCTGGCAGACCCAGACCCCAGAAAAAGGGAACAACTGGTCGATATCCTGCTGGCCTCGGTGGAATACACCGACTACTGGACCTTCCGACTAGCCGATCTCTTCCGGGTAGGCCAGACACCGACAGGCATGGCCGAGCATGGCTACATCTACTGGCATTGGGTGCGCGACAGTGTCGCCGCCAACAAACCTCTGGACCAAATAGCTCGTGAACGGATCACGGCTCAGGGATACGGCGGAGCCTCAAGACACTTCCTCAACAATGGCGTGGTTCCTCGACCCGAGGATGCCATGGCCGAACAGGTTCGCGTCTTCCTGGGACGGAGGCTCGACTGCGCACAATGCCATGACCACCCCTACGAGTCCTGGAGCCAGGACCAGTTCTGGGGCCTGGCAGCCTTCTTCAAGAGGGTCACTCGCACCGAGTGGACAGCCTTCGGTCCCAGCGTGATCTACGACGACCCGAACGGCCCCGACCCCGACTTCGGAGCGCCAGCGGACAGCGCCAGAGCGATCCATCCCCGTACCGGCCAGGAAGTGGCGCCATCCCTTCCCGATGGGATCCCTGTTGCCGCCCACGAACAGACCAGTCCTCGACATACTTTCGCCCAATGGATCACCAATCACCCCTATTTTGCCGAGGCTGCGGTCAACCGAGTGTGGGGCTATCTGTTCGGAAGAGGTCTGGTGGATCCCGTTGACGACTTCCGATCAAGCAACCCTCCGTCTCATCCCAGACTCCTCGAGTCTCTCGCGGCCGACTTGAAACAGAACGGCTACGATCTCAGACAGCTCTTGAAAAGAATCGTTACCTCCCGGACCTATCAACTATCCTCGACGCCACATCCTGGATACGAAGACAACCTCATCAACTTCGCCCATTACGTTCCGAAACCCTTGGACGCCGAGATTCTTTTGGACGCGGTGACCACGGTGACTGGAGTGCCGGAGACCTTTGAAAGCAGCGACGGTGGGATGGCTCCCAGCGGGACACGGGCCGTCCAGCTGAGCATGCCTGACATCTACCCGTCCCCCTTCCTGGATATGTACGGGCGACCGACCCGCGAACAGATTCCGGAGCGCAGGGTCGAACCCAGCCTAAACCAGGCTTTGCACCTGCTGGTCGGATCCACCTACAGCGAGAAGCTTGCGGGGCAAGGAGGTCGCCTGGAACGCTTGCTCCGTCCCGGAAAGGCGGACGCAGAGGTGATTGAGGAACTCTACCTGGCAGCTTTTTCCCGCTTTCCCCGAGAAGAAGAACTTGGAGCCTTGGTCAAGCTGATCCGGCAGGGTGCCTCTCGACAAGAAGCATTCGCCAACTTGACCTGGGCTCTGCTGGCTTCGAGGGAATTCGCGTATAATCACTGACTATCGAGGTTATTCCCCTATGAAACAGGCAGGTTGCTTAAGAATTACGCCGGCAGTCTTGAAACGCCGTTCCTTTCTTCGGGTGGGCTCCCTGAGCTTGTTGGGCTTGACCCTGCCAGGTTATCTGGAAGCCATCAGCCGGGCGTCGAAGGCGGGTCGAGCACGGGATAACATCTCAAAGGCCGAATCCTGCATCCTGATCTGGCTGGAGGGAGGCCCCAGTCAGATGGACACCTGGGATCCAAAACCCAACAGCAACTTCAAACCCATCTCCACCAAGGTTTCGGGAATTCAGATCTCGGAACTGCTCCCCAACATGTCACGACACATGGACAAGGTCTCCATCATCCGCTCCATGCAGACCGAGGAGTCCAACCACGAGAAGGCGGTGTACTACGGACTCACGGGACACCGCCCCACGCCGGCCATGAATTTTCCAGGCCTGGGTGCCATCGTCAGCCACGAATTGGGGCGCCGCAATCAAGTGCCACCCCACCTGGTGCTTCCGGGAAAACGCGGAAGTCGCCACCACGAATCTCAAAGGGGTATCTTCCTGGGACCTGAGAATGATCCCATGCTGGTCGGCGATCCCAACCAGGAGGATTTCAAGATTGCAGATCTATCCCTTCCCAAGAACCTTACCTGGGACCATCTGCAAGATAGGCGTAGTTTTCTCAATCTTGTCGACGGATTCTACCGACAGAAGGTAGAGCGGGCCGAACACGCCAAGATGGACCAATTCGAAGAGCAGGCCCTCGATATGATCATGGCTCCCCAGGTGCGCCAAGCCTTCGATATAAGTCAGGAGTCGGCAAAGATGCGCGAAGCCTACGGGCGAACCAGCTTTGGGCAAAGCCTGCTCTTGGCAAGACGCCTGGTAGAGTCGGGAAGCCGATTCATCACGGCCGCCGGTCACGATCTGAATGGCTGGGACACGCACTCAGATAACGACAACCGCAACATCAAGCAGACCTCCGAACTGGACAAGTCTCTTCCCGCCTTCTTCGAGGATCTCAGCCAGCGGGGTCTACTGGATTCCACCACCGTCGTGGTCATGGGTGAGTTCGGCCGCAGCCCCCACCACAATTCCAAACTCGGAAGAGACCACTGGCCGCACTGCTGGTCCCTGCTCCTGGGTGGTGGAGGTATCCGGGGAGGCAAGATTGTGGGAAGCAGCGACGAGCGCGGAGCCTATGTGGCCGAGGGCAGGGTCAGCATCGGAGACCTCTTTGCCACGCTCTACAAAGCCATGGGAATCGACTGGCACAAGGAATACATGAGCCCTATTGGCCGGCCCGTCAAGATCGCAAACTCAATCGACGACGAGACCGGACAACCAGTCGCCGAACTGGTTTAAATCGAAGGGTGTCCGCAGTCGTGATCCCGCCTTGAGTCGCAACCAAGAAGACTACCGCTCGAGAAGATCGGCCATCGACACTTCCATCTCCAAAAAGCTCCTCTATTCGACCGTCACCTGTATCGGCTTCTTTTTGCTGATCGAGTTTACTCTCTGGATATTTGCGGTCGTACCGGCCAGCAAGACGCAAGATTCCTCCCAGGGCTTTTCTGGACTCGTATCCGTGTTCGAGCTCGAGGGCGACCGCCTTCGTACTCGTCCAACGACCCCCTACGCGACCTTCAATAAGCAGTCCTTCCTGGCACAGAAACCAGCCAATGGCCTTCGCATCTTCACACTGGGGGGATCCAGCTCCTACGGTTTTCCTTGGACTGGAGAGGTGGCATTCACCGCCATTCTTGGTGACGTCCTTGCCGCTGCTCATCCAGATCGTCAGATTGAGGCCATCAATGTCAGCGGTATCTCCTATGCGATGCACCGGTTGGCCATCGTCGCCAAGGAGATCATTGCTTACGAACCAGACATTTTCATCATCTACAGTGGGCATAACGAGTTCATAGAGCGCTCCTTTTTCGACGAGCTCAAGCAACGGAGGCAGTGGCACAATCGGATCGAGTACCTTCTGTCCGGCTGGCGAGTCTATTCACTGCTCCGGAGCCTGTTTGCTGGGCTCGGTGCTCCTGAAGCCACCCGCTCCGAGATGTTCGTTCGGAGGGAGTGGGATGTCTACGACGAGCAGCAAAAACGCCGGATCGTCAGTGAATACCAGGAAGGCCTGGGCGGCAGCTCAACTGGGAGTGATTCGCATCTTGGAAGGCGCGCGACTCGAGACTACGGTTCCGCTTGAAAACAATATGGCAGTCGTTGCAACTCGCATGAGCATGCTCCAGATCGATGCGATCCGCGCCCCGATGGCACTGGACGAAAATCTGCTCGGTCGTCCTCAACTGCCTGTAGTCCACCGCAGTAAAATCCTGATCGTTGCCTTCGTAAACATGGGGCTTGGGCGACTTCGAGGGAGCCAGCGACACCTGTCGTCGGCTGTATTTCCCATGGGTTGAATCATGAGGATTGTGGCAGGCAATACATGAAACGTTATGTTTTCCCTCAGCATAGACTCGCCGCCTGGAACCTCGCTTCAAATCCAGAGCCTGTCCTTCATAGGGAGAGTGGCAACTCGAACAGACGGCGCTAAAGGAGTGAGACCGCACCGAAGTGGCGTGTCGATCCTGGTTCCATACCTGGACCAGATCGTGCATCGCATGCAGATCATCTTTGGGAAGAACCCGTCCTACTGCCGTGTGACATGTCCCACAGGCTCGGGCCGAAACGTCGACGACGATATCTTCCTTGCGATAGCTCTCGAGGTGCCGTTCGCCCGGTCCGTGACAGGCTTCACAACCGATGTTGCGCTCCGCCCATCGACCTGGGACCGCAGAATCTTCCGGGTGGGAAGCACCTGCCCCGAACCCGGTAAAGTGACAAGGACCGCAGTCACTCAACCGCTCCGGATGGAACAAGTCCCACTTCCCGATCCGGTGGTGATAACTGTTGTCCGAGACACACGACCGGCCAGTCGATACAGGTAATTCTCTGGCGCCCTTCCAACACATAGGAAACGTTCTTCCAGCTCCGAATCGAAGGCACTGCCCCGGACCTGCGCTTAGCGGGGAGCAGAAAGTTCGCCCGCCGGGCCTCTTCAGCGGTCAGGAGGGAGTAGCTGTGTTGCGTCGACTGCCAGCTCTCATAGACTTGCTTGTGGCAGGTCGCGCAAGACTTTGAACCGACAAACTTGCCCACCACCAGCAAACTCGCCGGACTGATCAAGAACAGGACGGCCGCCTGAAAGTTGAGTGTGTTTATTCTGCTCGCCACTTGCTTCATTGGCTAGGAGATCATGCAGGACCCACTATTTGACACAGCAGTGACCTTCGTAGGATGGGCACTCTTTGCCCGTCACTGTCCCTGACGGGCAAGAGTACCCATCCTACAACGAACACGGTGCTGACATGGGTTCGATCTCCAGGCCGAAGTATTTCCTCTTTCGAGCCTGTGGCTCGAAGCTCGGCGGCCCGGAGGCCACTGCCACGCCCCCTTCCGTGCCCTAGGAGTCTGCGCGGTAGAAATGATCGTAGGGAGAAAGCGGGGAATCGAGGCTAGATTTTCTCGATTTCGAGCCGCATAGTTGTTCTATTCGTCGAAAAATTGGGGAAATATGGGCTGATTCTACCGTTTTCTCAGTAGATCAGTTTTTACCGCGCAGGCTCCTAGCTTCAGGTAATGACAAAGAGATCATCTGCATTCATGTGACCCGTCAGTATTCGAGGTTCACCTTCAGTCACCAGAACCAGATCCTCCACGTGGTACAAGAACCCCCTCGAGTCGAGGACCGCGGGCTCGATACAAAGAACCATTCCAGGCGTCAATTCCGCTCCCTCTTTGCCATTGAGAATCGGATACTCGTGCAAACCGGTTCCCAGACCATGCCCCACAGCCTGGCTGGTGACGCTAAGTCCCCTTCTCTGAAAGGCGCCAACGAAGCCCTCGTAGACGCAGCACGCCCTGGTCCCGGCCCTGGCCCGACTGATGGTCTCCAGCTCAACTTCTCGCAGCTTGCGGTACAGGCCTAGCTGCTCCCGGTTCGGTTCCCCGACAACCGCAGTCCGGGCCACGTCCGAACGATAGCCTCTGAAGGTAGCACCGGTATCCACTCTCACGATCTCCCCCAGCTCCAGCGTTTTGCTCCCTGCCCAAGGGTGATTGATAGCGGTATTGGTACCGGCTGCGAGGACGATCCATGAAGAAGTTCCTCCTCCTTCCAACAATCGTGTCGAGATTCTGTTCGCCACCTCTTTTTCGGAATCTCCGGGACGAGATCGACTGAAAGACTCCAGGATCGCCCGCTCGGTTTCAAGTCCAGCAGCCCTGAGAATCTCGATCTCCTGAGGTGTCTTGAGACTGCGGGCCTGGTCGAAGGCCCGATCTCCAGCAAGCACGGTCGCCTCCGGAAGAAGGGCTTCCAGTTCTTCCAGGTAGACGCCGGCCAGGAACCTCTTTTCCACTCCAATACGACCACGGCCCCAGCCCTGCTCTTTGAGCAGGCGGGCGAGAACCTCCATCGGAGACTCCTGAAACTCATGGTAGACATGGATTTCCCCGATCCAGGAGTCCTGACGGGTCTGCAGTTCTTCGCAGTAGCAGACCAGTGCCCATGGGACTCCCTCGCTCGGCATGACCGCCATGCAGAGCCGCTCGGGAATGATCTCGTGAGATAGCAGTAGGGTATCGGTGAGGTAGAAGAAATTCTCGGACGAAGCACCGACCAGGACATCGATTCCGGCTGCGGCCATCGCCGCTTGTAGACTCTTCGGATTGATTCTCTCTTCGATTCTCATCTGTGCTGGAATGCTATGCGGACCCACGGTCAAAGACAATCAGTTCAGAATTGAAACTCGCCCTCTCAGCCCCTCATAATGGGAAAACCTTTGAACGACCAGCTCAATCAGTATCTCAAGTTTCTTGCCTGTGTGCTCATCGCTCTCACCCTATGGGTGATAGGGGCGGACGATGCACCCCAACAGGGGTGGCAGATTTTTAGCGTGTTCATCGCTGTCATCGCGAGCTTCATCCTCCAGCCTTTCCCGATGGGGACGATGGTCATTCTAGGGCTGGTGACGCTCACAGCCAGCAACACAATCACCATCAAAGAAGCGCTGAGTGGTTACGGAGACTCAACCGTGTGGCTGGTGGTTGCTGCCTTCCTCATCGCTGGTGGCGTAATGCACAGCGGATTCGGACGCAGACTCGCGCTGATGTTGGTGAGAGCACTCGGCCGATCTACCCTTGGCCTGGGTTACGCCCTCTGTGGATCAGAGCTGCTGCTGGGTCCCGCGGTCCCCTCGAACACGGCGAGAGGTGGCGGCATCATGGCGCCCATCATGGACTCTCTGTCCAGAGCCCTGAACTCCACACCGGATCAGGAGCCCGAACGAGCCGGAAGATTCCTGGCACTGGTCGGTGCCCACGCCAACCTGATCACGGCCAGCATGTTCTTGACCGGCATGGCAGCCAACCCCCTCATTTCCAAGGCGGCCAAGGATATCTTCCAGATTGACTTCGATTGGGGAACCTGGGCTCTCGGGTCAATCGTGCCGGGACTCTTGAGCCTGATGCTACTCCCCCCTCTGATCTACCGGCTGGTCAGACCAACCCTCTCCGACGCCCGTCCCGCTCAGGCCAAGGCAGTCGAAGAGTTAGAAGAAATGGGCGCCATGGGCTGGAAGGAATGGGTGATGTTCGTGACCCTGACGCTCCTGCTCATCCTCTGGGCGACCAAACCCCTGCATGGCGCCAGCACCACGTTGGTGGCCTGGATGGGGGTCAGTGCCCTGCTGCTGACACGCACCGAAAGCTGGAACGACATCATCGGAAACGCTCGAGCCTGGGATGCGCTGGTGTGGTTGGGTGGTCTTCTGACGATGGCCAATTTGCTCAGGGACTACGGCTTCATTGCATGGTTTTCCAAAGCCATGGAGGTCTGGGTATCAGGTTTCGACGGAGTGACAGTCGTCATCTCCCTGGCCCTCATCTACTTCTACTCCATGTATGCCTTCAGTATGTTTACCGCTCATATATCGGCGATGGCTGCCGTTTTCCTGGCCGTGGCCCTGGCGGCCGGCGGCACTCCCATGTTGGCGGTAGCCCTGATGGCCTACTTCAGCTGCCTCTGTGGATGCCTTACCAACTACTCTTCCGGACCTATCGTCATCTATTTCGGACTGGGCTACGTGCCAGTCGCCAGGTGGTTCACGGTGGGCTTCGCCATCTCGATCTTCCATCTGATCATCTGGCTGGGCGTGGGCATGTTGTGGTGGAAGCTGCTGGGGTGGTGGTAAATTCTCGTCGTCAGGTGAAACAACTACAACTTCGTAGAGTAGGAGAAAAAGAGCATGGCAACAGATAAATGGCAGGACTACTTGAAGGAACATCAGGGACGTTTCCTGGAAGAGCTGCAGGACTTTCTACGAATACCCAGTATTTCGGCTCTTTCCGATCACCGCAGTGATGTCGAGAATGCCGGCCAATGGGTCGCCCAAAGGCTGACAAATGCGGGAATCGAGCATGTCGAGGTGCTGCCTACCGAGGGACATCCGGTAGTCTATGGTGACTGGCTGCATGCCCCTGGCAAACCCACGCTTCTGGTCTACGGCCATTTCGACGTTCAGCCCGTCGATCCAGTGGAACTCTGGAGCAGTCCGCCTTTCGAACCAGTCATCCGAGACGGCAGAATCTATGCGCGCGGAGCCTCCGACGACAAGGGCAACATGCTGGCGCCGATTCTAGCCACCGAAGCGATCCTGGAGACTACCCAGGCTCTTCCCTTGAACCTGAAGTTCTTGATCGAGGGCCAGGAGGAGATCGGCAGCCCACATCTTCCTCCCTTCATGAAGGCCGAAGCCTCGAGGTTTGCTTCCGACATGGCGGTAAGTGCCGACGGTTCTCAATGGAGTGAGCACGAACCCGCAATCTGGGTCTCGCTGCGTGGGCTCTGTGCCATCCAGATCAATGTTCGGGGACCTTCCAGGGATCTACACTCCGGCCTCTTCGGCGGCGCGGTGCAGAACCCGGTCCATGCACTGGTCCGCCTGTTGGACTCGATGCGTTCGGCGGACGGCAAGGTCCTGATCGAAGGCTTCTACGACGAGGTTCGAGCACCCGACGCCCGAATGAGAGAAGAGCTTGCACGAATACCCTATGAGGAGAAGGAGCTGCTATCCTCGATCGGCGTTTCCGAAACCTTCGGAGAACCGGGCTACGGCACCTACGAGCGCGAGTGGATCCGTCCCACCTTGGAAATAAACGGGATCTGGGGTGGCTTCCAGGGAGACGGCATGAAGACGGTCCTGCCCCGTCAAGCCCACGCCAAGATCACCTCCCGCCTGGTGGCAGATCAGGATCCTGAAAGAGTCATTGAGGCTATCTCTCGGCACATCACAGTCAATACCCCTCCCGGAGTGGAAGCCGAAGTTGTAAAGCTAGGATCCTCGGCGAAACCCTACTCGATTCCGATCGATCATCCCGGCAACACCACTGCCAGCCGTGTCCACCAGGAACTCTACGGGATGAAGCCCTACGTGGTGGGCTCGGGTGGGAGCATAGCAACCTGTGGACTGATTCTAGACCACCTCGGAATCCACACCGTCAACCTCTCCTTCGGCCTGGATGACGAATGTGCCCACAGCCCCGACGAGTTCTTTCGCCTGGCCAGTTTCCAGCGGGCCCAGTCAGCTCACGCTCGATTCATCGAGATCTTCTCCGGTGGGATGTGAAATCGAGCAGTGAGCAGTACCGGAAATAGCCTGAAGCCAACAGAACTGCGAACGCCTTTTCTTTATTCAGCAGCAAGAGGCGAAATTCGGAGGAGAGAGCAGGACAACGGCAGGATCCCCTCTATCCTCGATCTGAAGTTTCCCCTTGAATGACAACTGCCAACTGCTACTTCACCACTTCACTGCTCACTATTCCACTGCTTACAACCGAAGCCCCCCTTACTCAGAGATCCAGTAGGAATAAAAGCGGGCTTGGCGGAAGCGAAAGCGCAGGCTCACCTGTTGATCGGAGAGTCCGGAAATATCGCCTGTTTTCCAGGGAATTTCGACCTGCTTAAAATCGCCTTTAACTCGCCCTGAAACCGCCTGCACTCTGCCTTCCAGGTCCAGTATCTCGACCCGCAGGTTGCCCTCAGGGGCGTCCACATTCACCCACAGCTTTCCGGTCGGCAGGGCGAACGGCTTGGTTATAAGTGTTCCTTCGGTCTCTCCGGCGTCCAGCGAGACGAAGCCGTCGCGTCTAAGGACGGCCAGACAAATAGCTCCATTATCGTTTTCGAGGCCTGGGATAGGTATATCTCGACCTTCTGGGTACTTCCCTACATAGGTAAAGGTCCCCCGATATTTGAGCGCCGTGTAGTAGAACCAGAGTTCATCACCTCGCTCCAGGGGGTAGGAGGGACCGATGATCTGGGTCAGGTCGTAGGCCCCGGCACCCATAGGTGAGGACCCGATAAAGCTCCTGCGATCGCCCAGACGCTTCCAGGTCTTCAAATCTCGGCTCGAGACCAGCTGCACCAGATGAAAGCCTATGGTATTGGGATAGTTGGGCACCCGGGCGATGGCATGATAGAGGGCTGGAGTCCCTATGTAGAGGCCCTCGTAGCGAAATACACCCATGTTGTAGACGTCCACGTTGAATACCGATGGATCGATCTTGAAGATGGGGAGTGGCTTCCACATTCTGGCGTCTGCGAGGCGCTCTTCGATGTTTCTGCGACCCAGTTCCTGATCCCGTTCATCGGCGTGGAAAATCAGCTCCGGGTCCGTCCACTGCCCGAAGTCCTCGCTGGTCGTCAGGTAGACAGAACGGCCATAGGGTCCCCCCTGCTTGACGGTTCCGATGTATAGCTTCCTGCTCTGATCCAGGGAAAAGTTCTGCTCGTCGCTGCTGCGAATGGGGGGCACATCCAAGACCTTCCAGCGATAGCCGTCAGGGGAAACAGCAAGTTGGTTCGGAGAGAAGGACTTGAATCGGCGGGCGGGATCCACGTCGATTGGGTCGTAGAGAACTCGCCCCACCTTCAGGTCCGACTCTCGTGTCCCTAGACTCCAATGAAGCCCATCCTGACTCTCCCACCAGCCTTCCGCCATATATCGGAATATCTTCCGATCCGGATCCCAGAAAGGCGCGGTCCGCGTCTGAATAGCGCCTCCCTTGGTAGGATCTGGACGGATCACCGCTCCCTTCTTGACCGGGGCATGCATGGTTCGGGAGAGATTGTCGATGCTTGCGATGCCGAGATCATCGAGAAAAAGCTGGCGCTCGCCCTCGGTCACCTCAAAATGATTCTCACCCTGGAGCAGACCGACAAACAGCATCGCAATCAGAATCGTGAGCTTCATTCTTCAATCTCCATAACTTGTGCTAAGAAGGAACAGACCCCTATTTTGCACGAAAGGACAGACTGGTGGACTGTAATACTTGAAACTGTAGTGAATCCGCGAGCCATTCGGAGCCGCGAAACCAGGTCGAATTCCTGCATGATCCCTCACTGGTTCTCCTTCGAGAAGGATCAAGGGTTTCAGTGATCACGACATGGGTAAGAGCTTAGTACACCGTTTCATAAATGCGGTAACGTTTGTGGCGAGCGTGACGGGGCGAGTTCGCGAAGCGACGACGAACTCGATGCCTTGTATCTTGGAGAAGGAGCCACAACGCTCAGGCTCGCGAGTATGATGAAGAAGACGGATATGATCATGCTTTTTCAAGATCGGAACTGGCGATTCACCGGTCTCTTTTTCTCCCTGCTAATCATGCTAGTGTCCTATCCCTTTTTCGGGGACAACGCGACTGGCGCCGCCCTGGGGGGACTGACTTCGCTACTGATTCTCGGAGCCGGTATCTATGCGCTACGTATCTGCCGCTGGTCGTGGATCCTATCCGGGACTCTGGCCCTGTGCGCCCTTGGAGCGAGTCTTCTCTCGCTCCTGGGACAAGTCCGCGGTAGCGTGGACACCGAAATCTCTTTCACTGCCTACTACGTCGTGACGACGGTCGCCGTGTTCATGGAAGTCATCCGTTTGCTCCGCTTCAACATGGACAGCGTCCTGGGAGCGGTCAGCATCTATCTTCTGATCGACGTCACATTCGGATCGCTCTTCGACCTGCTCGAGACGATCGAGCCGGGATCCTTCCGTTTGAACGCGATCGCTGCCGGCGAGGCCACCCTGGGATTCCGGCGCCTGCTCTTTTTCAGCTTCATGACCCTGACATCCGTTGGCTACGGTGACATCACGCCGGTGACTGACCACGCTCAGTCTCGGTCGATCCTCGAGAGTGTCGCCGAAGTGTTGTACGTGGCGATCCTGGTGGCAGGTGTCGTCAACGCCTACCGGACCGACAGCTCAGACCCGGAAAACGAACGGGGTAAGTCATGAGTCAAATCCTCGTCATCCGCCTTCAGCCCTATAGGGCCGCAGCTCTGGGTTCGGACGGGGATATTGTCTTCCCGTAAACCATCTTCGGCGTCGAAATTCAGGCCGGAACGGTAGATCTGCCCTCCGGGCTCGGATCAGGTTGGGGAGTACCGCTTCGTCTACGGTAGACTCCGGAAAGCGCGCAAGATCGGGAACCCCCAGATTTTTCCCCTCGTAGTGCGCGCGGTCCTCGTCCGGCACCGCGCTCCAGACGGGTGTGCGGGAGTATGCCCCCCTAATACGATTCGATCTCCCATTCGTCACGTCATAGGACTCAGTGTCCCGCCGACGGCCCGAGAGCAGCAGGGCCAGCACGGTGACCAGGAGGAAGTGGGCCGCCAGAACCGTAGCTAGGAAAGTTGGATCTAAGAAACCTGTTGACAGGAAAAAAAAGGGGCATAAAGGGGCATAGGGTACTTCTCGCCATCACGGTTTCTTCCTCTCCAACTGCCGTGACGGTGAGGTGTGTGCGGTGGCTCGGTCGGGAGCCGACCGCGGCGCCCAATGGCCCGGTAGCCGGGTTATCTCGGCGCAGAAGGCCAATACCGCGAATGCATTCAGCCTAACCGGCTTTGCAATTCCCACTGCCAATTTGTGGGCGGCGACGCAGCTGGGCGGGAGCTTGTTTGGGCTCCAACTCAGCAGTCCGGGGCAACTTGGATCGTGGGGATTGACCAAAAACGGACCTTGGGTGAAGCACAGGGGAGACTTGGATGTCGTGCACTCTTTCGTCGATTGATCACTTAATATTGCTGGCGCTTCGAGTCATTCAAGGCTGCTGGACCTGGTCCAGAAAGGCGGCGAGGAGTCCGACGTTTCGGGCAAACGTCTTGGAGCTGATAATCCTCTCCAAGGGTCTTTTTTCGCCCCGGTAGACTGACAGCGTTTGGTTTTCTCCTAGAGAGAATGCTTGATCTCCGATGGTGACGACCATGTCTTCTGCGGCGAAGAGAGACACCACGTTGTCTGCTTTTCCAATGGAGCCCTCCTCGACCCAGGCCCCCCTCGAGTCCAGACTCGCCAGAGTATTCCTGACCTGGGCTACCAAGTCGGTATCCGATGGGCTGGGAGGGCTTCCCTCCCAGGGTGAGAGTCCTTGGAGTCGCTCCGGACGCCCTACCGTCGACGGATCGGCCGAGAGCAGAGCACGGTGCTCCTCGGCAATCTGGCCGAGCTGTCTGCCACTGGTCCAAAGGCCGTAGTGGGTGATCACCTTCTCATTGCTGTAGGTCAGCTCGTAGCCATCCAACAGGTCACTCTTCCCTCCCCTTACCCGGACCCGGCTTCCCTTGCTAATGAAAAGCGGACGATTGGTCTGAAGCTCATAGAAGCGGGCCAAACAAAGCTCATCGGGCGAACAGTCCCTGCTTCTGCTGAGGATCGAACTGCCCCGAACGTCCAGACCCGATCTCCGCAGGTAGTCGATTGCCCTGGGAACCGGCTCCAGATATTTCTTCTTGCCGGTCTCGCGATACAGGACCAGCAGAACCTTCAAGACCGCCTGGGACTCAGAGCCGGTCACCGAGGGTGGCTCGAAAATTCTGCCCCAGGCCGGGTGCATGTCAACGTCGTACTGCTGGGCCCAGGCAGGCTGCGGCTCCGGCATCTGAGCTCGAAGCAGGAAGTCTCCGCCCTTTTCTGCCGCCGCCCGATGGCGGGGTTCGCCGTAGATGCGAGCCGCTTCCAGGAAGGCGTCGATCATGTCCAGCATGGCGTTGTCGTTGAGGGTGTAGTCGCTGCGATAGTCCGGTCCCGGCCACCTTCGCGACCAGGACTCAGGAAAGCTGGCTGCCTTTACCGGACAGGCAGCCGGGTCCGGGAACTCGAAATAACGCTGGGGCCAGGCGCCATTGGGATACTGCGCCAGAATCAGCTGGTCCAGTGCGTAGAGGGCAGCCTCGTGGATCACTTCTTCCTGAAATTTTAACTCCCGATCCACCCGCATCAGGAGTCTTATGGCGGCCTGCGTGACATTGTCGTCCAGGGTGGTCTGGGGAGGTGGTTTTCCGGCGTCCCCATCCGATTCGGGTAGGCGCTGATCCAGACAGTCACCATCGATTCGGTAGGGATAGTTTTTTCGCTTCGTGGGATCCAGTTCGATGATGTAGTCCCATCCACCAGAACAGTGTTGGCCGCGCGCCAGAACTTGAGCCGTTTCCCGAGCTGCCTCCAGATAGAAAGCATCTCCGGTGGTCTCGTAGGCCCGCAAGTAGGCCAGTCCTACTACGGGAGTCCCCCCTCTCTGAACCGTCACCTGAGAAGATCCTTCGGCGGACTCGGAACGGCCGTATGACAGGTCGGAGCTGTATCGGAAGTGGTATCCGCCCTGGTTGGAGACCTTGGTCCGGAAGAATTCGACGGCTCGGCGCAGCTCGCGCTGGACTTCTTCCCTACCTGCAGGCTGGTCGACTGCCTCCTCGGGCGAACAGGCCGAGAACCCGAATCCGGCCAGAATGGCGGTGAAAAACCAAAGGAGTATCCTTCCTTTTCGACCAGAGTGTGTGAACATAAGAGTCTCAATATTGACCCTTTAGAACGAGTTTCTCAAGAAGATTTCCCAAAGAGTATCGGCTGAGGGAGGCGAACTGAAGATGAAAGTAAGAACTGTGCTACTTCTAACCATCGGACCTGCCCTGGGTCTCATCACGCCAGTTGAAGGTCTGGAAGACGTCCTGGAGATCGGCTCTCGTCTGGAGCTGATGCTGGATGAACACCTCATCGACCGCATGAGCGGTGGCGCGGCGCTACGGCTTCACAAACCAACGCCTCGCGAGATCTCGATCGTCCACGACGAGCCTTGGGAGGGAAACTCGTGTGTATATCACGTCGTGTTTCAGGACGGTGAGCTCTACCGCATGTACTACACGACTGCCTCGCAGGAGCTCCTGGGAGAGCCGCCCTCCCATAAGCCTTTGGTTGGCTACGCCGAGAGCAGGGACGGAATCCACTGGACCAAGCCGCAGCTGGGTCTGTTCGAATTCGACGGCTCCAGCGCGAACAACATTGTCTGGAATGGCAGCGGCCTGGAGGCGATGACTACGGTCGGCTTCGCTCCGTTCAAAGACACCAATCCCGATACCAAACCTGGAGAACGCTACAAGGCAATGGTGGGAGACCCTCGCAAGAGCGAGGTGGCTGGAATCTACGCCTTCAAGAGCAGCGACGGCCTCCGCTGGGAGCCCATGAGCCCGAAACCTGTCTTGCGCCCCACGATTCCAAACCACTTCGACTCGCAGAACGTTGCCTTCTGGGACAGCGTGCGGGGTCACTACCTCTGCTTTCAACGAGCCATGCGAGACGGAAAACGGGACATCGTGGTCTCCCAATCATCGGATTTCCTCCACTGGAGTGAACCAGTCTGGATCGAGTACCCGGGAGCTCCCAGAGAGCAGCTCTACACCAATCAGATTCTTCCTTACTATCGAGCTCCTCACATCCTGCTGGGCTTTCCTGCCCGCTACATCGATCGGGGCTGGTCCGATGCCATGGAGGCTCTCCCGGGCCTGGAGCATCGGAAACTCCGCCGTGAGGCCTCTGAAAGGGAAGGTAGTGCACTGACCGATGGACTCTTCATGAGCAGTCGCGATGCCAGGAACTTCCGACGCTGGGACGAAGCCTTCATCCGGCCTGGGCTCAGGCCCAACGACAACTGGGTGTACGGGGACAACTACCAGAACTGGGGAATAGTCGAGACAGCGTCGTCGATCGAGGGTGCACCCAACGAGCTGTCGGTGTACGCGACGGAGAGCTACTGGACCGGCACCAGCAGCCAGCTGCGACGCTACACTCTGCGCGTGGATGGATTTGCTTCGGTGGGGGCTCCCTTGGGGGGAGGCGAGTTCGTCACGAAGCCACTGACTTTCCAGGGACAGAGTCTAGTGATGAATTTTTCGACTTCCGCCGCGGGGGATGTTCGGGTGGAGATTCAGGATCAATCAGGCCGACCGCTCGACGGCTACTTGCTTGCTGACTGCGATCCCATCTTTGGGGACGAGTTGGAGCGAGTGGTTCGATGGAAGGGCGGTAACGAACCTGGCCAACTCGAGGGCCAGCCGATCCGCCTGAGATTCGTGATCCGGGATGCCAACCTCTACGCTTTCCGGTTCAGGTAATGCTTGATTCCTTTTGAGAAAGAAAGGCCACCCGCTCCAAGCCGATGGGTTCGAAGGGATAATCGAATTCGACTCAAGCCTGCTGACCCTTACCGTCGCGGTGGACTCCAGGCGCCGTGCGTCGAGCCGAAGGCTCGAAAGAAGAAAACTTCGGCCTGGCGACCGAAGCTACATTCAGGCGTACCTTCTTCAGGAGCCCAGTCCCTCGCAGACCGCCGACTGCTTCGGCCCACGGTAGGCTACGGCGAGTTCGGGCGTCTCGATCAGCTTGTGTCCCTGCTCGCGGGATCTCATGACGAAGTCGATCAGTCTGAGGTCAGAAGCGTACGCTCCACCGGGTTGGCCGATTAGCGTGTGATGAAAAAGTCTTCGGCGTAGCGAACCAGGCAGCTGAAGCTGTTGGCGTTGACCGACACATAGTAAGCAAGCGTGGACAACGGATCGGGACGTCCCCTGATCTTGGCAGGCAGGGTGAATCCACCCACCAGACCAGCAGCGCCCAGAACTGCGGCCTTGAAGCCGTCATTGTAGTGGAGCAATATTGCCATCGGGGAAGCTACTCTTTCGCGGGCGTCTCCGGCCTCGCCCTGAGAACACTGGGCCACAGATACTGTACATTTGCAGCAGAGAATCGTGAGAAACATAGGTGTTCCGGACCTCGGTCAACCCAAGGAGCTCTAATCATGAAAATATCCGATCTCAAGACCTACGTCGTAGCGAATCCCCCTCCCCACCACGGCGGGGCCTATTTCGTCTTCTTGAAGCTGACCACCGACGATCAGATTGAGGGCTTCGGCGAAGTCTACGGTGTCCCGTTTCATCCCCATAAGGTCACACAGCTGATCGAGGATGTGGTGGAGCGCTATGTACTCGGCTGCGAGCCCTTCAAGATCGAACGTCTCTGGAGAATTATCTATTCCAGCGGCTACAGTCAACACCCGGACCTGACCCTAGCGGGGGTGCTAAGCGGCATCGAAATGGCCTGTTGGGACATCATTGGTAAATCCCTCAACCAACCCATCTACAACCTCCTCGGGGGCCAGGTTCACGAAAAGCTCCGCTCCTATACCTACATCTATCCGGAAAGCGACGAGATGACAGAATCCACTCGGGAAGAGCATGTCCTGGGCGTCGCCGACGTCTTCGGTGACGCCGATCTGGGACCGAAGCGAGCCCTCGAATACCTGAAACAGGGCTTTACAGCCCTCAAGTTCGATCCGGTCATGCCTATGTCTGCCTTCGATCCCAGACAGCTTTCTCTGGAGGCACTCGACAATGCCGAGCTGGTAGTCAAGAACATACGAGAAGCTGTCGGCGGGCGCTGTGACCTGATGATAGGGACACATGGTCAGATGACGACGTCCAGCGCGATTCGCCTGGCCAAGAGGTTGGAACGCTTTGATCCACTGTGGCTGGAGGAGCCGGTTCCGCCCGAGAATCGGGAGGAAATGGCCCGGGTCGCCCGCTCCACCAGCATCCCCGTGGCATCTGGGGAGCGCCTCTCCACAAAGTATGAGTTCGCCGAACTCCTACAGAAGCAGGCGGCGGCGATCATCCAGCCGGCGCTGGGACGCGTCGGAGGCATCCTGGAGGCGAAGAAGATTGCGGGCATGGCCGAGGCCCACTATGCGCAACTGGCTCCCCACCTCTACTGCGGACCGATAGAGGCAGCCGCCAACATCCAGATCGCCACCTGCAGTCCCAACTTCCTGATCCAGGAGAGCATTGAGACCTTCGGAGGCTTTCATACCGAGATCGTCAAGGAGCCCATTCAGTGGGAGGACGGGTACATCATCCCTCCCACCAAACCCGGCCTTGGCATCGAACTCAACGAAACTGTGGCGGCCGAAAACCCTTATGCGGGCCCCATATTCATCGAGATGGAAGACCGGCCTCTTTGAAACGAATCAACTGATGTGCGCCCCCTGTGTCTCAACGTAGACAGAGTAAAGCGACTGGCTGGCGGTCATGAAGAGTCGATTCCGCTTGGTGCCACCGAAGCAGACATTGCCACAAATCTCAGGCAGGAGAATCTGACCGATCCGATCTCCATTGGGCGCGAAGATGTGGACGCCATCGTAGCCCTCGCCCACCCAGCCGGCGCTGGCCCAGACGTTGCCGTCGACATCGGCCCGAATGCCATCTGCGAAACCCGCCTTTCCGTTGAGTTCCATGGAGGTGAATTCGCTTCCGCTTATGAGCCTGCTACCGTCGCTGACATCCCAGACCTTGATGTTCTTGGGCGCCTCGGGATAGTGCGACGCACCTGTGTCCGCAATGTACAGCTTCTTGTAATCGGGTGAGAAGCAGAGTCCGTTAGGTTTGAAGATCTCGTCAGTCACCAGGTCCATCTTGCCGCTTTGGGCATCGATTCGGTAAACTGCTTCCTTGATGTGGAGCTTGCCCTTGTGACCTTCGTAGTTCATCAGGCTGCCGTAGCCGGGATCGGTAAACCAGATGCCCCCATCGTGCGGGTGGACTACAGCGTCGTTGGGCGCATTGAGCGGCTTTCCCTGCCACTGGTCGGCAAGCACTGTGACGCTGCCGTCGTGTTCATAGCGGACCACTCGACGGTTTCCGTGCTCGCACGAAATCTGGCGTCCCTGGAAGTCGAAGGAATTCCCATTGCTGTTGCCCGAAGGGTTGCGGAACGTGCTGACGTGGCCATCCTCTTCCAGCCATCGCATCTGGACGTTGTTCGGAATATCGCTCCAAACCAGAAATCGTCCTACCCCATTCCAGGCTGGCCCTTCCGCCCACAGGGTTCCCAGGTGCAGTCTCTGGATCGGTGTATTCCCCAACTTATACTTGGCGAAGCGTTTATCCAAGGTCACGATGTCGGGGTCCGGATAACGCACCGGTGCGGCACCCGGAGCGTAGTCACGCTGACGAGCCGCGATGCCCACCGCGGCGACGGTCGCCGCGATGAAAGACCGGCGTCCCATGTTTCCAGTTGAGGCCGTGCCTGCGGCTCCGTTCCCTGTCCTCGATTCCCTTCTCGAGATCCCCCCCATACCTTCTCCTCCCTTGAGCTATACACACCAGTCGAATTGGACTCGGCCCGCGAGGCGCGGATCGAGACCTCACCAAAGTGACTCTCTGGAACAACCGGTCAAGATTATCACGGAGCTCGACTCCCGGGGTGCGATTTTTCAGAGAGCTCCAGGTCAGTGGCCCCCCAGCGGTGCTGCCCCATTCGAGAAAGAAACTTCCGGCTACTGGGGATTGGTGCGTCACTGCGTGGGGAAGAGTTGTCCGGCTCTCTCCTCGGAACCTGGGCTCATGTTGCTAACGGCTCAAGTCGTTCGCGGCTCTGTCGGACTTGGCTTCGTAACTCTGGTAGTTCACCCGTTGGCGGCACCTTCGGAGGACAGGAGACGTGCGACGTTCGGACGTTCGGACGGGCAGGAGTGCCCGTCCTACAAGGGTTACGGCTCGGTCAAATGCTGGCTCCTGCACCTTCCTCCCGCCGATGGGCTTCCCACAAGACCTGGGAGGAGAGCAGAACCAGAACCCTTGATTCGAACCGGATTCTTGTCTATCTTTACTAAACTCGGCTGGGTATCTTCAAGCCACAGGATAGGCATGCAGGAGCAGAGATTCACCATCGGACGTGATCGCGGCTGCAACATCCCCATCGCCGACGAATTCTGGCCTACTGGTTTGGCCCTGAGCCAGGACAGACCCCGGGACCGGGTCCCGGACCAACACGAGACGCTTCCGAAGCGGACACTCCAGGAGTCGAACCCCAATTGGCTGGAATCTGGGAGCACATCTGGACCGACGGCAACAATCGCTACGCCTGCCGTGCCCAACTCGATGCCGACGGACAATACGCCTACCTCTCCGGCTTCCATCCAAGTATCGACAATGAACAGGGAACGATGCGAATCTTGAACGGCACCTTTCGCATTCTCTCGAGTAGCACCGGCCGCACGGATTCAGGTACCTATCGCGTTCTCAGTTCCGACCGCCTGGAGATGTCGTCTACTGTCAACAGGATTACCACCCTCTGGGACCGGGTCCCCCACCAGTCTGCTGAGCCTCAACCGACCCCGGCACCTCTGGTGGTGCAGCATGAGAACCTCACCGAGCAGGCGGCCGAACACCTCAGAAACCGCCAAGCACGCCTCGCCCGGCCGTTGCTGCAGCAAGCTCTCGAAATCAATCCCGATGACGCACGGGCACACGCCCTGATGGGCTACCTCTCTATCTATTACGATGGTGACATCAACAAGGGAGGCCGGCACTATCGCAAGGCCTACGATCTTGGCGGCACCATCAACTTCAGGCTGCTCCACGACCTGGGAGATGGAATGTTCATCCGAAGTAGTCCAGGGACCCTCGAGGTCTCGAGGGAAAGAGTGCTATTTCGAGGTGATGACGGCGTCAGGGTGTTCAACACAAGCCAGTCGAACATTCGTGAAGCAAAGAAGAACTCCAAGCTTACCGGCCTCTTAAAACGGCCGCGCGCCAAGAACTCGTTTCACATCAGGGTTGGCGGAGACAACTTCAACCTGGCTCCCACCACCTCATCCGTCAGGCAGGAGGCGGATCTGATTCTCAGCTTCATGCGAGGTTCCAGATCCAGACGTTGACGGTCCGCCGACCCCATAAAATCGTACCCAAGAGAAGGAGAAGATAGATGGAACTGACCTGGGAACTGCGAGACTACGACCGGGAATTTTTCGACAAGGAACTGGACAGCTTCGTTCCAGACCGGATCTTCGACGCCCACGTTCACCTCTATGAGAGGTGGCATTGGAAAAATCAGACCCCTCTGGAGCCAGGACCCAAGACCGCAAGCCTCGAGATTTTTCAGGACCAGATCCAGTGGATCACTCCAGGCAGGGAGACTCATGCCCTCTGCTTCGGAGGAGGTCTATATGAGGACACCTACCGAGTCTCCAACGAATTCCTCGCAGCCGAGGTGGCGAAGGATCTAGACTCGAGAGGACAGTTGATCGTGTCTCCTCGCATGGATCCTGAGGAGGTCCGGCAGGAGAGCCGCCGTCTGGGCATGGTAGGCCTCAAGGTCTATCACCTTTTCGCCAACAGGGCCGACACCCAACAGGCCGAAATCGAGGAGTTTCTGGTCGAAGAGCACGTCAGGATCGCGCATGAAGAGGGCTTTACCATCACGCTGCACATGGTCAAGAACCGGGCCCTGGCAGATCCTGGAAACCAGGAACGGATTCGATACTATTGCGAGACCTACCCCAACATCCGACTCATCCTGGCCCACACAGCAAGGGGATTCAACCCCAGCCACACCATAGAGGGAATCGATTCACTCAAGGGATTGCCCAACGTCTGGTTCGATACCTCGGCAGTCACCGAGGCCGGTGGCTTCGAAGCCATCGTCGACACATTTGGGCACCAACGCTTGATTTGGGGATCCGACTATCCGATCAGTCATATGCGCGGCCGCTGCATAGCAATAGGAGACGAATTCCTCTGGATCAGCGAAAACACCCTGGATTGGAAAACCATGTCGGTGACAGAGATAAGACCCTACCTGATAGGTCTGGAATCGCTCCGAGCGCTGAAGCTGGCAGCTCATCGCCTACGCCTTTCAGACCCGCAGATCGAGGATATCTTCTACAACAACTCGGTACAGATGCTTGGTCTTAGCTGAGTCGCTGATCAGTCCGGAAAATACTTTGGCGTTCGCCTGTTCGGCGTTCTGCGGTTTGTGATTTGGCCTTTCTTATTTCGGAGAAGGCAACCGCTGAATGATGAACCGCAGAATATCTAACAGGCGAATTTCGAAGGCCGAAGTGGAAACTCGATTCAGTTTCCTCCTGAGTGAAGCGCGTGGCTAACTGTACGTGATCAGACGAAACGAGGCCTCACTCTGAAGCTTGAAACGGAATCGGCCCTTCCAGCAGGCGTTTCTGCTGGGGGGTTGCCCGGGCCTCGAACCCAACAGCAATTGGAGCCTGACCTTTCCAGCTGCTATGAAAGAACGGAGCATACGAGTAGAACAAGGTGCGGCGCACCTCCGAGCCGCGATTGTGGACGGCGCCGTGCGACAGATCCTCTGAAAAGATGATGGCGTCCCCAGCCCGGCTTGGAATCGGCCTGACCAGGGGATGATCCGGCTCGGGCACCTTGCCTACCAACGGATTCTGAAAGTTACTCTTGTGGCTGCCCGGAATCACGGCGAAGCAACCATCTTCTATATCGACGTCGGTCAGAGTATAGGAGATCTTGACGCTGACGCAGCTAAACGCTCCATTATCGAATGCGTACTCCGAGTAGGGTAACAGCTCGGCATAACCATGATGAAACGCAATCGCTCCACCCGGGTTTCGACGCATAAAGGTCGTTCCATCCAGACGAAACGACTCGCCTATCATTGACTCGACGTAGGTAAGGGCGGGAGCCCAGTCAATCAGATCCTCGAAAGGACTTCCATAGGCGAGAATGTCACAAGTGTAATCCCCGAGTCCCTCGGGCCCGGCCGCACCCACCGTGGCGTAGGGACTGCCTTTCGTGTAGCGCCGCATCACTCCACGGCCTGAAGCCTCTTCATCGTCCAGGCATTCCATCTCGTCCAAGGCCTCGCTCATGATGCCGATCATCCCCGGCAGGAGAACCTGGTCGAGTACTAGATAGCCTTGAAGATCGAACAGGTATTTTTCTTCTGGTGTCATCTGCTTATCCCCTTCAGATCAGCCCAGACCTGAGCTCAGATTATAGCCGGATACTTTCGTGTCGTGCACCCCTGACTGGAGCACAGCTTTAACGACGGAATACCGCTCTGTTATGCTGGAGAGAACGACGAGGACACTTTTTATCGGAAGCCGCACGAGACAAGATACACGGAAACATACAAACATGCTGAAATCGAACGACTGGCGGCGGCGAGGACCCTGGGACTGTCCGGGACTCCCCCGGCTTCTCCTTCTTCTCGCCCTTGCCACCGCCGAAACCGCAGTCGCCGAGGCACCCAAAGTCCCAGGTTCTGACAGAGATCGACTGCCTCAGATTATCGGCGGTGCTCCTTCCGCACCCCAAAGCTACCCCTGGATGGTGGCCCTTATGGACTCGGAGTTCCTCAGTAACTCGGATCCTTTTCTGGCCCAATACTGTGGAGGCACCTTGATTGCACAGCGCTGGGTGTTGACGACCGCCCACTGTCTGTTCGACCCAAGTTTGACCAATTTACTCGAGCCAAGCCAGATCAAGGTCCTGGTGGGAACAAACGACCTTCTCTCCGGCGAGGGCCAGGTCCTAGATGTCGAGAGAGTAGTTCCGCACCCAGATTTCAGTTCCGATCTGAACACGGTGGAGGCCGACCTTGGCCTCATCGAGCTAGCAACTCCAGCATCCGCTGATCCGATTCCACTCAATCGGCTTGCCGACAACCCTTTGGCCTCAGAAGGCTCTCTAGCCTGGATCACGGGCTGGGGCTCAAGAGCTTTCGACGACGGAACACCCAGTGATTTTCCCTCCGAGCTGCACGAGGCCCAAGTGCCCCTGCTGTCAGTTTCTTCCTGCCAAGAACGTTATCCATCCACCGGTCTGAGTATCCTGGACAGCCACCTATGTGCTGGATTCCCAGAAGGGGGAGTCGACACTTGCATCGCTGACAGTGGGGGTCCGATCTTCCTATCCGACGGCGAAGGAGAATTCCTCCAACTGGGCATCACCAGCGCCGGTGAAGGCTGCGCGGGTACCTTCCCCGGGGTGTACACGCGGATTTCCAGTTATATCCAGTGGATCGACGAGAACACCGCCAGCGATCTCTACTTTGCCCAGTTTGGTGATGGGCAGGGATTCTCGTCCGAGATGGTTCTGTTCAACCCTTCGTCAGTAGCCGGCGTCAGGGGCACCGTCATCTTCCGAGACGGACCCGGAAACACCGTCGAGCCCGCGTCGATCCTATCCCCAGAAGCTGGTCTTCTGGGAGCCAACTCGGAAACGGATTTCGACCTCGCTCCCCTGGGATCTGTGACATTCACGACCACGGGGACGAGCACTACTCTGATCTCAGGTTCCGCCGAAGTGGTCACGAATGGCGACATCGCGGGTGTGATCCGATTTCAATTACCCGGTATTGGAATTGCCGGCGTCGGATCGAGCACGGTCGCCAGTTCCGTGATTGCACCAGTGCGACGAAAAGGTGCTCTCCGCACCGGTGTGGCCATCCGAAACACGCTCCAGAGTGAACTGGTCGTTGATCTCAGCTTAAAGCAACAGGACGGAGTCGAAATTGCCAACGGCAACACTCAACTCACGATTCCCAGCCAGGGCCACAAAGCAAACTTTCTAGAGGACCTTTTTCCGAAAGCGGACACGCAGGACTTCCAAGGAACGATCTGCATCCGCTCAAGCGATGGAAGATTGGCGGTGGTGGCGATCGAATTGGGAAGCGAAGCGGGAGAATTCACCACGCTACCGGTGACCGTCCTCGATGCGAATTAGTGAGCAGTAAGCAGCAGCGTCTGAACGTCGCACAGGAACCTGAACCCGGCGCCAACAAGCTGAAGACAAGCCCGTCAGAGCCGCGAACGACTCGACCCGTTAGCAACATGAGGCCAAGCTCCGAGGAGAGAGCTGGAAAACTCTTCCCCGCGCAGTGACGCACAATCTCCCTATCCTCAACCTAAAGTTTCCTCCTGAATGATCCAGCGTAGCCGGAGGCCGCACTAAGAAAGTTTGTCTAATGTTCTTCGTTAAATTTGAGTCAAGTTTTGGGCGTTGAAAAATAGGATCTGACAGAACAGTGACCTGTAGGATGGGCACTCTTGCCCGTAGTCCCCAGCCTGACCAGCTGACGAATGAGCCCTATTTCAGAAGAATACCACCACCCTGGCCCGGAGCTGTGCTGTAGTCAGGCGTGAGATCATCTCGCTGGACCAGCCCCATCGGAGTGTAGTTACTGTAGCCGGAAAAGATCTGGCCCAGCCTGGGATTCCCCAGCCTGCGAATCAGTATCTCGCTGAGGACCCGACGAAAGTCCGTTGTCACTTGTAGATTCGCGTTGTCGAAAAGCTGCTCAGGACCCAGACCCGGCCACTGACCTGCCGTGTCCATGGTCGGTTCCGCGGTTTGCGTTCTCCCGGAGCCTACGACCGAATTCACTTTGAAGAACCAGCGTAAGGCAGTTGGCCAGGTTGTCGTTGTCCCCTGAGTCCAAGTCGAGGTACAGGGCAGCCAGACCCTGAGCCAGACGGGCGACCAGGTTGGAATAATATCCGCCGCCCACTCCCTGGTTATCATGGGTATCCCAGCCACCCAGGTCCAGAGTCGCCACGCTGAGACCTACTCTCAGTTTCATCAATTGAGCGATGACCTAAAGCTGGTCGCCAAACTCATCCTGTGGATAATTGGCCCCATTAGCGGGCTGGTAGTCTTCCGTGACGAAGGCCTCAAAGAAATCCATGGTATCGAGTGCCTGGACACCCGAGTCATGAAGAAAGGAGTTCTGCGACTCGTACAGACGCCTTATTGCAAGCCTCTGAGCTTCTCTCCAGAGATAATCAGTCGAGTTGAGTTGGTATGAGTCAGTGTCCGTCAACACCAGCGTCCCCGGATCTCCCAACAAGGAGGTGGGTCGAAGAGCACCAAGGAAAGCCGAAGTGCTCTGGCCTTCTGCTATCGGGCCGCTCTGGAGTTGGCGAGGCAGCCAGCCTGCACCGCCCCCTTTCTTGCCGGGGGTGCCCAACTCGATGAACTCCTGCGCATCGAAATGACTGCGCGTGTCGTGCTCCATTCCGGTCGCCTGAACGATCGCCACCTTCCCGTCCTGATAGAGGGAATGTAAAGGAGCTGCAGCCGGATGCAGACCAAACTGCCCACCCAGATCGAGTGCTGCATCGGGGCCAGCAGAGGGAACTTTTAGGACAGGGCGGGCCTCCTCATAGGGACCACGGTCCGGACCATCGGTGGGAGGAACGAGACTCAGTCCATCGATACCCCCTCTCAAGAAAACATAGAGCAGGACGTTCTGCTGCTGGCCGTTGCCGCCGGAGCCGAATACCAGATAACTCAACCGTGAGCCTGACATAGCTGCGATAGCAGCCGAGCAGCCAACCAGAAACTCACGCCGAGAGGCCTTCAAGATTGTCATGCTTCTGGGCAGAAGATTCGCATCAGATCAGCGCCAATAAAACACGGGGAACATCGCAATAAGGCCGATCATGGTGCGCAACCTTCTCCGTACCACATCCTCGGCCAGGTTCAGCGGGATATCGGGATTTCGTCCCTGAGCCATGAAGGCAACAATCTCTAGACGATCGTCGCTCCTCATCGCCCGGCCCAACAGCCGCAGGATCCAAAAACCGGCACGCGCATTGGCACTGCGAAGATCGGCGGGGGTATCCGCGACGGCGTCGAACCAAAGCACTTCATTCTCGTTGCGAATGTTGAGCAGGTAGTTCATCAGCCTCCAACCCTGCATCAGGGAAGCAGCTCCAAGCCAGTCCTGCTGTGTATCCGGATAACCATCTGGCGTCTGCCAAGCAAAGGGGGCATTTCCCGTCTGTGGCATCAGGAATTTTAGCCCAGTACTAACTGGGTCATCACCGAAGTCCGGATGAGACCTGGACAAAAGATTCAGGTCGGTTCCCAGAGCCCGGAGAAAACTAAAAATCACCTCGAAAGGGCACTTCACCTTTCCCCCCCAGGTGCTTCGAAACTGGCTGGAAAGCAGAATTGAGCGGACCACCTGAGCCAATTGGTCGGGGGCATCCTGGGCAGCTGAGAAAACTGCAGCTGCCTCCTCGACTAGTCGGGCAGAGGGATTGTCGGAGACGAGACGGCGGCAAAGCTTTCGGGTAATATGTCTTGCAGTTCCGGGGTGGCCCGCCAACACGTCTAGAAGATCTCTACCCGTCCTGCAACGGCGGCTGATCTTGCGGAAAGAATAGGTCCAGCACGTTCTTCTGGAATCGATCGTGCCAATAGCTACGGTAGAGAAACGCACCGACATCGTCATCGAAGGAGCATCCGGTGAAACAGCGAGTCGCCTCAAAGACATCAGTGTCCACATAGCCGATCGGATTGCCGGCCTCGTCCTGAGGGACTTCGCTCTGAAGTCCCACGCCAGGTAATTCTCCGATCCCAGGGTATGAAGCTCGAACAGTTCCCGCGAAAAGTTCTCGTTGGGGCCGCTGTTCCTGCTGGCGACGTTGTCCAGATAGAAAAGCATAGCCGGGCTAGTCGCCACCGCCTCCAGCATCTCCCGAAAGTTGCCTAGCACATGAGCGCGGATCACGTCCTGCTCGTAGTGCGAAAAGACAGACCTCACTAGGACGTCTTCGGGAAAGACGTTGAAGTGGTTGAACCAGAAGTCGGACAACACCTGGACCAGCTGGCGCTCGCTGTGCGCCGCGCGAACGAAGACCGCCGCCGCGCTTTCATGAAAGGGCTGAGACTGCATGCGGTAGTCCCCCCCGGCACCCAGCAGGTGCTCGGTCCAAAGCTCGGAACCCGACTTTTGCAGCGTCGGGAAACCAGCTAACCGAGAATCCAGGTCGCTATCATCTATCGATCCAGGATCCAGTTGCTGCTCTACGTAGGCTGCGAACCGCTCGTCGTCGGTATTAATGCGTCCAGGTCCCCGGGACGAGGACCGAAGGCCATCCGATTGAAGGCGATAACGCTCAAAGGGGGTGTAGGGGGACGAGAGGGCTTGCGTCCGAAAAGCCGCCGGACCACCGATGGATCCTGACGACCCTGACCGCGGATCTTGATGATCGCTGTCGACTGCCCCATAGAAATTCGATGGACCCAAGAGCCCTTGTGGCTCTGACCTATTCACCTCAGAGAAGCAGAGCCAACCAAGCTCGGACTGATTCGCATTGTAGTGTTCAGCTCGTTTCGGGGTCAAGCAGCACCCAGGGACGGCACCTGGGGTCAGGACTAAGCTGAAACTTGAACAATTCGTCGGAACGTCGCACATCTCTGCTCCTGGGAAAGCGCGGCGAGCGGTTCCGACGGAAACTTCGAATGGCGAGGTCATTATGGCGAGGTCATTATGAAGAATCGCCAGATGACAGAGCCGTGACCGTCAGGGAGCGGCCCCTGATCAGGGGCCGAACCTGGCAGCTCCGCCTTGGAAGTTTCCTCCTGAATAATCCAGCGCGACTGGGGGTTACACTAAGCTGAAACTTCATTGTCGAGGAGACCATGCAAGAACCGCCATCTGACATAGCCGTGATCTTTTGTAGGATGGGCACTCTTGCCCATCGCTGTTCTCGACGGGCAGGAGTGCCCGTCCTAAAACCGACACCGTACTAACGATGTTCGCGATAGTAGACAACCAAGGTTTCTTTCCCGAATGGGGCAGGACTAGGGCGAGACTTCCTTGCCCCTGAACGAATCCAAGACGGATTCGACCAACTCCATGGGGGACAGGGCGTCCACTCCAGCAAAGTGCCGAATCTGATGGCGGCAGGAGAATCCACTCGCCACGACCACCGATCCGGCTCCCATGGCCTCCACGGCCGGAAACAGTCTTCGAGCTCCCACGGCATGCGACACCTCGTAGTGTTCGCGTTCATAGCCGAAGCTGCCGGCCATTCCGCAGCAGCCGCTGTCTACTTCGTTGACCTCAGCCCCGGGGATGCGGCGCAGCAGATCGAGCGCAGGCTTGGTACCAACCAGGGCCTTCTGGTGGCAGTGACCGTGGAGCAGGATCTGTTGGGGTCCGGGTCCGAAGCGGCCGCTGACATCGATTCGGAGCTCACCACTTCCGGGTTTCAACGCGTTTTCAACCCACTCTTCAAACGTTACCGCGGCGGCGGCTACCTTTTCCGCATCCTGCTTCAGGGATTTCCCAACCAGCAGTGGATGGTCGTCTCGAACCGCCGAATAGCAACTCGGTTCACAGAACAGAATGGGAAGCCCTTTTTCGGCCAGCGGCGCCAGAGTCTGGGTTGTGGCCTCAGCCTGTCGGCAGGCCTCGCTCAGAAAACCCTTGGAAATCAGGGGACGACCGCAGCAGACCCGAGGGGGAACCGTCGTCTGGAACCCGAGTTGGTGAGCGACCCGAACCGCTGCCCGTGCGTGTTGAGGCTCGTGGTAGTTGGTAAAAGTATCAGCGAATACGACTAACTGTGGCCCCCCTTCCCGCCCCCCGTATTGCTCACGGTTCGTTCCCCACCAATCGAGAAAAGTCTCGCGGGCGAACGACGGTGGCAGACGTCGCTGATCCAGCCCCCACAGCTTCTCGTTTAGCCATCGGACCAAGAAGTTGCTGGCAATCCAGTTGGACAGCGGGGCAAAGCGGCTGCCCCAGACTGCAAGCGTCTCCGCGTTAGCCAGGATGCGGGATCGCCAGGAAGCACCGTGGCACAGCTGATACTGATGGAGAAACTCGCTCTTCAGCCGAGCCATGTCGACGCCGGTCGGACACTCGGTCTTGCAGGCCTTACACTCCAGGCACAGGTCCAGCACCGGATACAGTTCCTTCTGGGCTAGCCCATCGGCTCCGAGTTGGCCGGAGAGTGCTAGCCTGAGGGCGTTGGCCCGTCCTCGGGTGACGTCTGATTCGTCCCGCGTTGCCATGTAGGACGGGCACATAGTCCCCGTCAAGGTCTTCCTGCAAGCCCCTACTCCTGTGCACTGCTCTGCGGCGCGGGCAATTCCTCCGAAATCGGAAAAGTCGTAAGCCGTCTTGGGCTGGATACTGGTGTAGTGGGAGGGAAACCTCAGATTGTCCGTAATCGGCGGCGCATGTACGATTTTCCCAGGGTTGAAGATCCCCTTCGGATCAAACGTCGACTTCAACTGGCAAAAGGCCTGGTAGAGCACGGGTCCATACATCTGCTCCTGGAAAGGGGCTCTAACCAGACCGTCTCCATGTTCGGCAGACAGGGCGCCTCCATACTCCAGCACCAGATCGGCCACCTCCTGAGCGATACGGGTAAACTTGGCGACACCCTCGGCGGACTTCATGTTGACGACCGGCCTCACATGGAGCAGCCCAACCGAGGCGTGAGCATAAAAACCTGCTCGGGTATCGTGCTTCTCCAAGAGAGCCATGAAACGCTCGATGTAATCCCGCATGTTCTCCAACGACACCGCCGTATCTTCGACGAAGGAGATGGCCTTGGCATCGCCCCGCTGGGACATAGAAAGGCCTAGACCGGCTTTTCGGAGCTGCCAGATACGCGCCTGGGCCCGCGAGTCGATGGCGCGGTGGAAGTGGCTGCCGATGCCACGCCCTTTGAGATCACTTTCCAGATGCTCGATCCGATCCACCAGATCCTCTGTAGAATCGCCGTGAAACTCCACCAGGAGGACACCGCCAGGATCGCCCTGGATGAAGTCACGTAGGGGTTCGTAGGCGATCTTGCCGCGGGTCGTGTCCAAGATGAATCGATCCAGCAGCTCGACTGCCGAAGGATCATGCTCGAGGATCAGAGGGGTCGCGGACAGCGCATCCAATAACTCGTCGAACTGGACCACACACAGGACTCTGGCCCCGGGAACATCCACAAGGCGCAGCTTGGCCTCGACGACCATGCCCAGAGTCCCCTCGGATCCCACCATCATCCGCGCTAGATTGAAAGGCTGCGAAGGAGAAGCGAAATCGTCGAGATTGTAGCCGCCGACCCGCCGCATGATCTTGGGGTAGCGCCGCTCGATCTCATCGGAGTGCTCCGCCGCCAACTGCCTCACCACCCGGTAGCACTGGCCCTCCAGATCGCCTTGGCCACATTTGGAATCGAGACCAGCAGTATCGTTCGGTTTCATGTGCACGACACTGCCATCGGAGAGTACGACCGTGAGCTCAAGGACATAGTCAATCGTCTTTCCGTAGACCACCGACCGAGTCCCCGCCGAATTGTTGGCTATCGCGCCCCCAACCGTGGCGCGGCTTGAGGTAGACAGGTCTAGAGGCAGCTGCAGACCATGCCCTTCGAGAGATCGATTCAACTCATCAAGGACGATGCCCGGCTCCACGGACACTTCGCTCCGCTCCAGATCCAGATCGACGATCCGATTCAGATACTTGGAGCAGTCCAGCTGCAGTCCTTCACCCACAGCCTGTCCTGCCTGCGAAGTCCCCCCGCCGCGCGCGGTGATCGATATTCCATACTCATTGGCAATCTTCACCGTCTGTATGACGTCTTCACGTGACCGTGGAATGACGACGCCAGCAGGGATGATCTGGTAAACGCTGGCGTCGGTGGAATAGATGCTTCGCGAGACCAGATCGAATCGGATCTCACCCCGAATCGAGGACTCAAGCGCTTGCTGCAGGGCCCGAGCGCGATCGGGCGGAAGGGCAGTTTCCAAGACCAATCTGTCGGTTTCCTTTCGGCCACCCTCCGCCTATCCGTCCCCGCGCCGGGGGGAGAGGAGCGCGAATTCGGCGATGGCTTAAACTCGGATCTCCTAAGCTCGGAGTTCGATGAATCCCGCAGCCGCAAAGTCGCCATCAAAGGCTAGGGTTGACTAAACTCGCCACGGACCTGGTTGGAGGTAAGCAGCGCTCCATCGGCATGCTTCCTCAGAAGATCTACCGCCACTCCATAATGGGAGTCGCGGCGGTAGCCAAGGGCAACCCAAAAGGATGTATCCAAGAAGATCATCGGTAGACCACCTCATCGATGCTCCCCGGTTCGAAATTATCTACCCCCTTCATCATCCAGAGGGGGTCACTTTCCAGTGGTGGGAGAGGGGTGAGATGGATCCGAACATATTTCCGGATCAACGCCCCTTTGGAGGTGCCTTCGGAGAGAGCTTGTTGCTGCAGCGCTTCATGGAGTTCCTCGTCTATCAAAATCTGAAGCCTTTTCATGAAGAAAGCATACATCGTTGTGACGACGTATGTGTAAGCCTGCCGTTCTCACGAAGATTTCATTTCTACACGACACCCAAAACCCACATGAGACAGACTGCCAGGAAAGATACCACGCCTCCCACCAGCGTGGCCCCTCCGTAACCCAGAATCGCCTCTCGCACAGTCAGCTTGCTGAGGGACGTGCAGACCCAGAAATAGCTGCTGTTGACGTACTTGACGATGACCGATCCGGAAGCTCCTGCCAGCAGGGCTGCCTCTGGGGAAAGTCCGAGAGTGGACAGCATCGGCGCCACCAGCGAAGCCGCCGTAATAACACCCACCGTCGTAGAACCCGTGATCATGTTTCCCATGACCCCAATCGCGAAGGGAAGAAGGATTGCTGGAAACCCAGAGGCGGCAAAGGACTCCGCCACGGCCGTGACCGCCGGAGTGGCTTTGAGTATGGCGCTGAGCGATCCTCCTAGACCCGTCACCACCAGGATCATGGCTGAGACCTTGAGACCCTCGTCGACCCATTGGGTTCTGGCCTTCACTCGATCTTCCGGGTTCCGAATATTGCGATAGGCGAGTCCCAGGCCGAGGGAGAGGGCGACGACCGGCCATCCCAGGTAGAGCAGCAGATGTCGCAGTGGATTCCCCTCGGATAGCAGCAGCGGCGCGACGCTCTGCGCCGAGATCAGGACGAGGGGAACCAGAATGGGAGCGTAGGAGCTCAGAGTTCCGGGGAGGCGTTGATCGGGGTCGTCAAGGAGATCACTCCCGGCAAACTCATCTGACGGAGGTGTGAGTAGGCGCGGCCCCACCAGGTACTGTCCCCAGATCCAACTTGCGAGAGATCCAAACAGACAGGCAAGGCCGCCGCAGAGAATGCTCTTCCCCAGATCGGCGCCCAGAAGCGCGGCAGCGGCCAGTGGTCCGGGAGTCGGCGGAACGATGGCATGGGCAAGCTGTACTGCGCCTACAAGCCCGATCGACATGACGCCGATACCGACGCCCATGGCTTTGGCCGAAGCGTGAACCAAGGGGTTCAGAATGACGTAGGCGACATCTGAAAAGATAGCGATGCCCACAATGAATCCGGCCAGAGTCAACGCCAGAGGCATTCGCTTCGCTCCCACCAACCGGATCATCGAGCGCGTGATCACCTGGATGGCGCCGGTGTGTTTCAAGGCTTCGGCCATCATCGAGCCCAGAAAAATAATCACGCCGATCTTGCCAAGGGTCTTTCCAAAGCCAGTCTCGAAGGCGTCGATGAATTGACTTCGTTGAATCCCGGGAAGCGCCCCGAAAAGGAGGATTGGAAGCAGTAGAGCCAGACACACATGCCACTTCCACTTCGCCGTCAGAACCAGCAGCAGGATGATGACGAGAGAGAAGCCGACCAGGGCAAGTACTGGATTCGTCACAACCGCCTTGGAGAGATCCATTCCGAAGTCCTATTCGTAACTATTCGTAACTAACTTCAAATGCTTACAGGTTGCTGGTCCGACAGAGCCGCGAACGGCTTGACTCTTCGGTAACACGGACCGAAGTTCCGAGGAGAGAGCTGGACAACTCTTCCCCACGCAGTGACGCACAATCTCGCCTACCCCCGACCAGGTTCCTCCCTGATTGATCCAGCGCTGCTGATGGCGCCACCGGCCGGTGGCTTGCTCAAGAGGACGCGCTGAGTAGCCTGAGCGCGGCGGTGACACCCCCCTCTTGGTGAGGCACACCCGCCAGATCAAGGCCCATCTCTACACCAGAGAGAGTTCCGGCCAGCATCAGCTCATTGAAATCACCAAGATGTCCAATCCGAAATATGCTCTTCTTCACTTTGCCCAGCCCAGTGCCCAACGACATGTCAAACCGGTCCAGAATCAGGTCGCGCAGGGTATCGGCATCATGTCCCGGCGGCATGCGTACAGCCGTCAGCGTGTTGGAATGCTCCTGTTCACTTAGACACTGGACCTCGAGACCCCATGCTGTGACGGCGCAGCGCGTCGCCTCGGCCAGCAGCCGATGGCGGGCAAAGACGTTCTGTAGCCCCTCTTCCCACAGCAGCGCCAGCGACTCCTCGAGTCCAAACAACAAATTGGTAGCGGGAGTATAGGGGAAAAACCCCTGTCGATTGGCCTGTATCACCGGGCTCCAATCCCAGTAGGATCTGGGTAGAGTGGCCTCTTCAGAAGCCTTCAGCGCTTTCTTGCTGACGGCGTTGAAACCCAGTCCGGGCGGCAACATGAGTCCCTTCTGAGATCCCGCGACCGTGACGTCCACACCCCATTCATCGTGCTGATACTCGATCGAAGCCAGCGAGGAAATCGTGTCCACCATCAACAAAGCCGAGTGACCCGCATTGTCGATTGCCTGCCGGACCGCCCGAACGTCGCTGGTAACGCCCGTCGAAGTCTCGTTGTGGACAATCGCCACCGCCTTGGCGCTCCTTCCGGTCTGATCGCGCAATCTGGACTCAACTGCATCGGCCGAAACCCCATGCCGCCAATCCCCAGGAATCAGGTCGACTGCAAGACCAAGGCGCTTGGCTATTTCCGCCCAGAGCAGGGAAAAATGACCGGTCTCGAACATCAGAACCCGGTCACCAGCAGACAATGTGTTGAGCAGCGCTGCCTCCCAGGCACCGGAGCCGGATGAAGGGTAGATGACAACTTGATCTCGAGTGCCGATTAACGTTTTGAGGCGCTCCAGGAGAGCGAGGGTGAGACGTGCAAACTCCGGTCCCCGATGATCGATGGTCGGGCTCTGCATAGCTCGTAGAACACGATCGGGAACGTTGGTGGGCCCAGGAATCTGCAAGAAGTGGCGACCGGAACTTCGGGTGCTTTGATTTGACATAGTCCTCTTGCGGAACGTTGGGCGCGATGTCTCTGCCGCACCGGTACATTCTAGCAGGACGGGCCACTCACTCAAGGTCGAAGCCACCAGACAGGCCCTGAGTTTGCCTTTGCACTTCCTGGTTTCGCAACGACTGCATGTAGCTCCCGATTCATAGGCAACAATTTCTCCCGGGCACATAGGTTACACTTTTGGAGTCTTGGAGTTTCATTCTTCGGTGGGTGTATCTCGTCGTAAAAGCGGTGGAAACGGTGGGAAACTCCGTCCGGAGGAGTTTCCCAAGCGTTGTGGGAACGGTGGAAAAACTCGACGCCAAGAGTCGTCTGCTTGATGTCGCCGTTTTTCCACGGTTTCCACAGCGCGCCAGTTTCCACGGCTTTGCGGGTCATTTTTCTTTAGAGCTCCTCAGATCGTGTGGCAGGCTTTTGTTTCAATCGTTTGGCAGGGAAGCACCCTTCCCAGCCGTTCATCGAACAGACCGAGCTCCAGGTGCTCAAAGTAAACAG